>QWQG01000187.1 GCA_003670925.1 Planctomycetota bacterium
CCGGTTGTCATTCATTGTTGGCTGTCGCATCAGGACAATTTTCAGGCTGCAATGCGTTCGATCATTTTATGTGGCGGCGACACCGACACAAACGCTGCAATGGTGGGTGGAATCCTTGGAGCGAAAGGCGGGCCGGATTCTATTCCTAACGATATGATCTATGGACTGTTGTTGTGTCCGTTTTCAATGAAGTCCTTTCAGGGATTGTCAGCCCAATTGCAGTCCACACTTGAGTCCGGTCAGCGATGTCAGCCGTTGTCTCCGTTTTGGGGCTTCGTTCTTGTGAGGAACGTGTTTTTTCTGGCCGTCGTGGCCGTTTCGGAAGCATCCAAACGAAGCTCGTTGCTCGGGGGATTGCTGGCCTCACTTCCGCTGGTATCGTGCCTCGGAATGATCTGGCTGTACATCGACACCGGCAGCACAGAGAAAGTTGCCGACTTGTCGAAAAGCGTGTTCTGGCTGGTTCTCCCGTCGTTGCCATTCTTTCTGATGTTGCCATTCCTGCTAAAGAAGGGCTGGGGCTTTTACAGCAGCTTGGGTCTCTCAACGGCGGTGATGATCGGGTTGTATTACGGGATGATGGTGTTGCTAAGCAAGTCGGGCATTGAAAACGGAACGTAAAGTGTGTTCGCCTATTTTAACTTTTGGATTGAAAGGCGTCTCTCTGGATCAGCACGCAAGCTGCCGATCCGGTTCGGCCATCTTTACGCCGATCAACTAGATGATTTTTCAGGCTGGCCGAAGAATCGAGCTTGCCGACGCACGCCAGCGATCAATGTGTTTCGGCGTGCCGGTATCTGGCGACCGTATTGGCGGCGTTGATCCACGGCGAAGATCGTGATGAAGTTCTTTCCCCAGATTGGAAGCCGTTGAAGCAACTCAACGACATCAGGCCGCTGCATCCACTGATTCAAGAAATTGCCGGTTCTTCTCGGAATTTAGTGGGTGTATTGGTACGGGTAGGAAATTCGAATTTCTGATAATCCGCGATGCAAATCAAGGAGCCTGCGAATCAGACGCATTTGCAGCTTGCCATCACAGGATGGCCCCGTGCTGGAACCCGTCGCACTGTTGCCGCGACTTGTGTGTTATGATGCAGAAATGTTGACAAGTCGCACAGTGTGAGGCGGTGCGTTGTCAGCTTTCGATCCCCCGAATTTCACAATCTGATCACTGATCACACCGGCCTTGCGATCCGCCGCTGTGAGTTCCTTCTCTTCCACGATCTCATAAACCGAATTGTCTCTGGCGCGGCAGACGTAACTGCTGCCAGCCGCATGCATGTCGTTCCACAGTGCACTTGGCATAACCACGATCCATCAGATAGCAACGATCTGGCTCTACTGTGTTCGCCATCACGGCACGTTTATCGGCGTCGCCTTTGGGCTTTGAGCCGGTGACGTCCACACGGCTGACAGTAACACGAAAGATCTCGAACTGCGTGTGCAGGCGGTAACCGCAGTTCATTTTCCCGCTGGCTTTCGGAAGCCACGCGAGACGTGCGACTCGGACGATCGTGTCCACCACAGAGCCATCGACAGCCGTCATCGTCTTGCCAATTGAATCAAACCGGCCCTAGCCTGGTTGAGGAATTTGATCGGCTAGTTCGGCAGCAATCTGTTTGAACGGTTCCGGATCAAACACACTGACGGATTCTGAAAATGATCCGAATGACGTCCGCCCGACGCCCAGCTATTTCTAAACTTTGTCCAGCTCCGATGCCTGCTGCAAGGCTCGCATCGATGTCAGGATGGGGCTGAACATCCACACAACACAAGGATGCAGTAGCTGATGTATGTTCAGCACCGCTCAGAATTGTCTGCATGCGAGTCGTTGTCGACCGGGTTTCGCTAGTCGTTTCGATGCAATCCATCATCAGGTTACCGCCTTGATGTTTTTTTGAATTGTTATTTGTCATAAATCACAGGTTCTACCATCAGCCGTTGGCATCGCGACTGGCTACACTCTGCGGACGGGAAGAATGCTGTTCGTTTGCTATCCTACGACTGGGTTTGTGGTGGGTTGACGGAGACGATTATGGTGTCCCCGTTTGTCGATCGCATTTTGGAAATCTGAAATAGTCCCATGCCGCTGATTGAATTACGAAATATCACCAAGACATACGATCTCGGCGAAGTCAAAGTTCACGCCCTGCGTAAAACGGAACTGTTTATCGAGCGGGGGGAATATGTGGCCCTGCTTGGACCGTCGGGGTCGGGTAAATCGACACTGATGAATACGTTGGGTTGTCTAGATCGACCGACAACGGGAAGTTATTTGCTGGACGGTCAGGAAGTGGCAACGCTCAACCGCGACGCACGAGCGACGATTCGGAACCGGCATATCGGTTTCGTCTTCCAAAACTTTAACTTATTGGCGCGGACCTCCGCGCTTGAAAACGTAGAATTACCATTACTTTATGGAGCAGGATTGTCGGGACGAGCCCGCAAGAAGTGTGCTCGGGAAATGCTGGCCATGGTCGGTCTTGAGGATCGTCTCGATCATCATCCTGGGCAACTGTCTGGCGGTCAGCAGCAGCGCGTCGCCATTGCTCGGTCGTTGGTGACAAATCCATCGATGTTGATGGGAGACGAACCCACCGGCAATCTGGATTCCAAGACCAGTCGCGAAGTCATCGATCTCTTTAAAAAACTGAATGAGGAACGGCAAATTACGGTGATTCTGGTGACGCACGACTTGAGCGTCGCGCGCCATGCCCGCCGAATTTTGGTAATGCGGGATGGAGAAATTGAAATGGATACAACGCGATTCGAAGAGGCCTTTCAATCGTTACATTCGTTCGAAACCGTACCATCCGAAGAAAAGTCTCCTCGCGTACAGTCCGAAGACTCGAAATAAGTGATTCAATCGCTGCTGCCACGTCGATTTAGTGCAGCATGTTGACTGACTTTAAACACGCGACAAAGTTGATTCTCGTGCTGTCTGCTTTTGCGATCAGCTCGTCGGTTGCAAACTCGCAGTTACTGCCGGACGACGAACGACACATTCGATGGCATCAAGAGGAAAGTGTTTCGGCCTTCCATCGAGGTACTGGGCCGGCACCAGTAACTGTGGCCACGAAGGAGATTGAGCAATCTGAACGTTTGATGACACTCGACGAAGCCATTCGCCTAACATTGCAACATTCGGAAGTCATCCGCGTGCTCACCGGAGTTTCCGCGGTCTCCTCCGGTCAGACGATCTACGATACCGCGATCGCCACAACTCCGATTGATCAGGCCAAGGCGTTATTCGACCCTGTGTTCTCTGCGAACAGTTCATTTCGCCATAATGAGTTTCCCGGACTCAATCCTCTTGGGACAGCCATCATTAACAGTCAGACTGGCGGAAACGACACGAGCGTCGGGCTGAATGATTTGAACACATTCGGCGGCATCCTCAATTTGGGGGTTGCCAATGCATGGGACAACCAGATGGTTGCCGGCTTTCTCAATCGCCGTGCGCCTTCGGCATCACTCAGTTACACGCAGCCGTTGCTGGCGGGCTTTGGCCGCGAGGCAAACACCGCACCGATCGTCATCGCGCGACTGCAGCAGGAAAAGTCGTACTTTCAATTCAAGGACAGCATGCAGGAACTGGTGCGCGGGACCATTTCTGCTTATTGGTCTCTGGTGCAGGCGCGGACTGAATTGTGGGCTCGAGAAAAACAAGAGGAACAGTTACGTCAAGGTTTAGAACTCAGTCAGGCAAAGTTGCGTGCCGGTACCGGAGATGCCGGAAATGTGGCACAGGCAAAGCAGGCGTATGCGAATATCCGCGCGAACTTGATTGCAGCACGTGCCAACGTGCTCCAGCGTGAAGCAGCCCTGAGAAACATGATAGGATTGCCACCCGAGGACGAAGGACGAATTGTGCCGTCCACACCACCCACACGTGACCAAATTCAGTTTGTCTGGGAGGAAATTAATCAGACGGCACAGTCGCGTCGCCCGGACCTGATCGAGCTCAATCTGATTCTAATGGCGGATCAGAAACGACTGATTCAAAATCGTAATCTGGCACAACCTCAACTGAATGCCGTCGCCCTGCAGCAGTGGAATGGTTTGAGCGGGCGAGTACTCAACGGCAACCGACTGACGTCCGGTCTTGATGAAAATAACAGCTGGACGATGGGTATCAATTTCTCAGTCCCGCTCAGTCTGCGTCAGTCTCGTGCTCTCGTACGAAACCAAGAACTGCTCATCTCCAAAGACCGGGCGAATATTCAGCAGAATCTGCATCGAGTTGAGCATCTTCTCGCGACATCCGTGCGTTCGGTTGATCAAAATTTTCTGCAGTATGAAGCGTTCCGTGACGCTCGCCAAGCGTCGAAAGAAAACCTCGAGTTTCAAGCAGCACAGGTTCGGAATAACCGACGTACGGTGTTCCTCAATTTCCTGCAGGGCGTGTC
Organism: Planctomycetota bacterium; assembly: GCA_003670925.1. Lineage (GTDB taxonomy): Bacteria > Planctomycetota > Planctomycetia > Planctomycetales > Planctomycetaceae > SXXK01. Next base: position 4,412 of record QWQG01000187.1, read on the forward strand.
AGACTGGGGGAACGCGGTTGCGTCCGAAGCACAGACGTTGGCGGCATATAATACCGAACTTGCGGGTCTAGAGCTTCAAACAGGTACGATCCTTGAGACACACGGGATCCGCTTTGTAGAAGAACAGTTTGCCAGCATGGGACCTCACGGTCGTTGCTTCGAAGACGAATGCTATCCACGCGACCTGAATCCTCAGGGCAATCAACTGCGTTACCAAGATTCTGGAAAAGCTGCAGAGGATGCATTTGATCTGAACGACTTCCCGCGACTGCGCAAAGAAAAGCTCGAACTTCCGCAAGAATTCGAAGACCGAAATCTGCCGCAGCTCGATTCCGCAGAATAGGACAGGCTACAGGCGTTGCACAGAGGGCCAAAAAACGTAAAACTACGCAACTGTTTAGTTATGGCGTTGCCCTCGCCCGGCGCACACCGTCGCTTCGCCACCGAACGTTTTGCTCGAAGTTTGCGGAGCAGGCGATGAGCGCACAAGCAGCTTTAGTGACGATGCCCCGTGAACTGACTTCTCGCCTGATGCCCTAGAAGATAAAGGTGCTTTTCGAATCACTAAAAATCTGGCCCTTTCCGGACTCCATTTTCACCCTGCATTTCGCTGGCAACGAGACGATTGATGACCGCACCGAAGTCCTTGTCGCGTTTCACCCTCGCGGATCGACTCACGCTCTTGCTGGCGGAAGGATTTGGGCTCGGACGAATTCCTTTCGCCCCCGGGACGTTTGGCAGTCTCTGGGGCATTCTGATCGGCTGGGGCCTGTGGCGAACAGAAACTTCGCCCGTCCAGCGGATTGCGATGTGCGGGGCGCTGTTCATTCTTGGAATTCCAATCTGCCATCGTGGAGCGCAGTTACGTAACTCCAAAGATCCGGGCAGTATTGTCTGGGACGAAATAACCGCGTTTCCAATAGTTTATGCGTTTGCCTCGCTCAATTGGACATCGCTGATTATCGGTTTTGGACTGTTTCGTTTCTTTGACATCGTGAAACCTTGGCCGGTGAAGCAATTTGAAAAACTACCCGGTGGTCTTGGGATCATGGCAGACGATGTGGTTGCCGGAATCTACGCTGCGGCATGTCTCGCGGTCATGCAGTCTTTTGAAAGCTGACCGGATCTTATGCACGATCCTGACTTTCCCATTAATGTAAATTTGGAAACCGCGTTGCAGGACATCGATCTCGCCTGTTGGCAGCGGCTGCAGACTGCTGTCCACGATCCCGGTGCAGCGTGGCGGTTGCCTTGCGTGGCAACCCATTCAAGCGGGGATTGCCGCCTCCGGACTGTCGTGTTACGCGGGGTCGATAAATGCCTCCGCCGGCTCGTGTTTCATACAGATTTGCGATCCGGAAAAGCCGCTGATATTCAACAAAATCCAGATGTTTCGCTGCTGTTTTACGACCCCACGATTGCTGTCCAGATTGTGATCCAAGGGATGGCGACGGTGCATACGAATCAGGAATTGGCAGATCAACTTTGGCTTGAATCTGCTCCGGCCAGCCTCAAGATGTACCTCGGGCCCTTGCCGCCGGGATCAGTCCGACTCCGTCCGGACTGCAACCAGCCAGAATCCGTCCGGAGTCGAATCCCTGAACGCACTGAACTGAATCTTGGACGATCCAACTTCGCAGCAATTGTGATCGATGTGAGGACGATGGATTGGCTTCAACTATCCCGCGACGGGAATTACCGCGCCTGTCTCACATATCAGCGGGAGGCAGGCGAATTACTGACTTTCGAAGGAGCTTGGTTGACACCATAGTTCGACAGATCGCCCTGCGACTCTCCCGAATTCGTGTAAATCCAGCTCCACGCAACTTGTGACACCGCAGGGAATGATTTTGTCCAGTTGGAAATAATAGGCCGTTTCTATTCCTGTTCAATCTCAAGATTCATCGCATCTGGGTTGATGGCGTCAGGATCAACATCTTCGACGATGGCATACTTTCCATCCCACCAACGATGAAAATCCACCTTGCGGCAACGATCACTACAGAATGGCCGAAATGATTTGGTACCAAGCTCTTCGACCTGTAACTGCTTTTTGCAGATCGCGCATGTCATGTGTTGCATCACCGAAAAACACCTCTTAAACCATGTTTAAAATGGAAACAACATTGAAGGCAGGAATTCATCGGAAGCGGTTGAGAAGTCGCAAAGGCAATGTTTCGTTACTAAAAACTGAAGCTAAGAGTACAACCGTTTTCGCAGTTGGGCCAACGGATAAAACGAATCACGCCAGCGGACGCCACCCTGACGTAGGGTAATAATCGCGGATCGCCAGTAAGCAAAAGCCATCAGCCATGCGCCAACGGGAAATAGCGGCGTCAACAGGAGCCCGCCGGGCGTCCGCAAGAGGATAAAAGCAAATACCAGATGCCACAAGATCGCGGTTGCAATAAATCCAGATGCAGCCTTCAGTGGCAGAATAAACGGTGATAAGTACGGAAAGACCATCGTGAGTAAGAACAGGAAAGAGACAATCAGAAGTTGCACAATTGAATAATTCAACGACGCAAAACCGTTCTTTTCCAATCCCGTCACGACTCCCCACAACGACGACTGCCACCGGACGGCGAGCAGCATCGGAGCCATCTGAAAATCGATCGTGCCCCCGTTTTTCTTGATGAGTTTACCAAGTTTGACGTCATCAAGAATATCCATGGCGATCGGAGTGTGGCCTCCAATCGCGCGATAGAACTCCGTATCAACAAGATTGAACGCTCCAACGCCTGCGTATGAAAGCGGCCAGCGGGTTTTGATCAGGTGCAACTGCATCCCAATCGCGAATGCTAAACCAAAGAATGTGACTACTGCATTTTCCAAGATACTACCGGGAAGCATGCGAGGCAAGAGGCACAAATGTTGTAATTTGTGCCGGAGAAAATGCCGCACTGCAGTTTCAATGGCAAGCGGTTGATAGATGATGTCACCATCCGTGAAAAGTAAAAGTTGCCCAGTTGCCTTTTCTGATGCCAGATGCATCGCATGATTTTTGCCGAGCCAGCCTTCCGGCAATGCCGTAAGATGAACGACCTTGAGTCTGGTATCGGTCGCTGCGATCTCGTCCATGATGCGCCCTGTCGCATCCGTGGATCGATCGTTCATCGCGATAACTTCTAGTTCGACACCGGTTGAATTCAACAGCGTAGTCAGTCCGTTGCGAATCTGTGCCTCTTCATTGCGTGCAGGGACAATCACGCTAATTTTCGGCAGAAGAGTCAGAGTGCCATCGGCATTTGTGAGCGCATCTTGAGAGCTCAGGTCCGCCTCGTATGGCAAAAGTTTTTTTACAGTCAACGCAATGATCGCTGGAATTGTCCAGAGGGCCACGCAGGCGAACACTACCCAGCCCAGCCAAAACATCTTGGTTTTCCTTTAAGACCGGGTGTATAACCACAAATTAAACAGTTGAATGCCTCTGCGCGCCAACAATGCGCAGCATTCGCTGTTTATTAACTAAGCTTCGAGAGACATATCATCGGATCCCAACAATTCTCGAAGTCTGCGGATCGCTCGCAGGTAACGCATTCCGGCTGCCGGAGCGCTCAACCCTAATGCTGCGGCAACTTCTCCGTTTCCGAGATGCTCAAAGTGTCGCATGATGACGATCTCTCGGTCGCTTTCGTCCAACTGATCCAAGGCCAGGACAAAGCGTTCCTCCATTTCCTTACGCAAGGCCGACGCTGCCGGCGTGAGCTCCGCATCACGCAACAGTGCAGTAAGATCGGCGGCAGATTGATTATCTGACCCGACGTTAATGTTGTTCTGTTCGCGATCCACCGAACGCCGCTGAGCTGCACGATGCCGACGATGCATGTCAATGATGCGATCCTTCGCCAATTGTCGTAGCCACAAATGAAAGGGCATCGAAGGACTACGAATATAATCTGACAATCGCTGCGAAGCCTCCAGCATCACATCTTGGACAACATCACTGGCATCGACCCGCCGCGCCACAGCCTGATCAAGTCGCATTTGCACCATTCGTCGCACAGCCTCACGATGCCGATTGAGCAACCGATTCACGGCCGAGGTGTCTCCGTTCTCGACATCCTTGAGCAAATCTTGTGTCTGATCACCTTCCGGCCACATTATAAACTATCCTCACGAAAAACACCGAGGCAACGTCATTGCTTGATTTCAAACACTGCTTCCACTTCCACTGCGGCTCCCGTTGGGAGCGCTGCGAAGCCTAAAGCACTGCGGGCATGAAATCCGTCGGTGGTCTTACCGAAGATTTCATGCAGTAGATCCGAACAGCCGTTGATTACTAGATGCTGCTCGGTAAAGTCTCCGGCGGAATAGACACAGCCCAGAACTTTAAGCACGCGCAACCCATTCAGCGTACCGTGCGTGTTGTAGACAGAGCGCAGGATTTTTTTTGCGCAATCTTTCGCCGCTTCATAGCCTTGTTCGACATTCAGGCTTCTTCCCAGCACGCCTTTAAGGTCACTCACATGCCCCGATGTAATTAATTGTTGTCCTGTACGCACACAAAGATTGAGATAACCGGGAGTCTGTGGTTCGAGATTGATCCCAAGGTGGCGTACTTTGTCGTCCGGTTGCATTCGTCTTCTTTCTTGATGTTGCGATCTGTTAGTGAACACTACGATGTTCGTGGCTGCGAAGGTGATTCAGCCGGGGACGATCGGCACCATCAGGCGTCAGCCCAATGGTGCTCGGCTGAATGTTGCGTTAAGCTTTTTTGAGATGCCCGATATTAATATAGGCATGCACGTGCGGCGCACCACGGAAATGCCACACAAATGAGGGGCCTTCCACGCGCCAAATGTCCCACGTCTTATCCCCGCCGACGTCTTCCTGCCGGAAGAACGCCATATGGAGATGATCGACGCCACCCGATTCCCCAAGAATCTCCATGACTTCTTCCACGTCTTCTTTGCGGTAAGGTGCCAGCAAAATACCAAGCGTCTTTTCGACTTCAGCTTTCTGCTCAGATTTCAGATCCGCCACCTTAATGCCTAAAAATTTCCCTGCATCTCCCTGAAGTTGCACTTCAGTTTCTTTTGGGGCCGATGTCAACAGGGCCGTGGCTGCTTGATCTTCTGTCAGCGATTTGAAGACTTTGTCCGTCTGTTGTGTCTGGTAGAAGTAGATATTCTTCGACGCATCTGGTTCAACTTGGTCGTGCCCGTACACGATAGGTCCGCCGAAGGCCGCTTTGTCCACGCTGTTACCATCGGCACGCAACGTCAGGTGACGACCCGTGAGCATAAATTCGAAAGCACCGGCGCCTGGTTCACCGAACATGGCGACACTGAATTCGTGCAATCCGCCAGCATCGTCATTCATCTGCCTCTGCATCCGTTCGTGACCTTCTTCGCTGCACAAGCCAGTCACAATGCGATTGATCATTTCTCGCTGCTGTGACGTGTAGAACGTTTCTCCCAGCGTTGGTTCTGTCACGTGCCAGTTCGCACTGACGCGATGTCGCAATTCATGATCAAATGGAAAGCAGAGTGTCTTCTTTTGCCCGTCAGTCAGCGATTTGTAGAATTCACTCACGGCAGTCTCGGATGCACTGCCCAATGACGGACCAGAAAACAATCCGGCACGCAGCGAACGAGTGGAGAGCAGAGCCAAGGCAGAAGCGCCTGCCATCGCCTTCACAAATGCACGACGATTGCCGGGATTACGGTCAGCGTGGCCATTCGAGCTGCGTTTACTGGATGACATATCATTCTCCTTTAATCATGAAAATTAGGTGCACACACGCCAGATGATACTCAAACATGCTGTCTACAAACAGCGGAGCGAAGAAATTCAGCTCCGCTCAACCCTGTCAGCCGCATCGCAGCTTGGCGAATGGCAATATTTATGCAGCGTGTTTCAGTCGTGCTTCGCATGCAGTGGATGAGCGATATCACCGGGCGGGGCGAACAAGCTGTCGTCCGCGCAAGTTTCCTTGAACTGTTTTAAGGGAGCTGGCTTCGTCGAAATTTGGATTCAACATCAAATGCAGTGCGCGTCGTTCGTTTCAGTTGTTATGCGTTTGAAGAATGTGGTTCACTCGGTCTGATGAGCAGGAATCTCAAATGAGGGTTATCAGAAGTCCCCACCCGAGCCGCAGGAAATTTATACATTCGAAAGGCATTTCAGGTGACGCTATTTTGGATTCGGCCTTCTTTAACTTCGGTGTGAGGTTATTGACACCTTGCTGGGCGATCATTTAAAAACCAACGCCCTTTGTTTTCGTTTGAATGCGGCACAAATACATATCCGACGTCAGGTAGAGCATTGTTCCGTCGCTGCCCCAGCCAACGTTGGCGATGTTTTCGCCCGTAACGATCCGCCCCAACAGTTTCCCATGTGGTGACAAAATCAAGACTCCGCCTGGTCCCGTCGCGAAGACGTTCCCGTCGACATCCACCTTAAGCCCATCGCCTCCACCTTTAGGAAGACGACTCTCTTTCGAACTGTCAAAAAAAACAGTCGGCGCACCCAGATTACCATCTTCCTGTACCGGAAATGTCCGCCATACAGGATCCTGTCCGTCGCTGTTGGCGACATACAATTTCTTTTCATCTGGGGAAAACGCAATCCCATTTGGCCGAGAAATGTCGCGGCACTGCACCGTCACAGTTCCATCTTTTTGCAAACGGTAGACACCGCAAAAATCGATCTCACGCCGGGAATCTTCGGCATGTTTGGGTAGGCCATAAATAGGATCTGTGAAAAAGATGTCACCGTTGCGGCGAATCGCCAGATCGTTCGGACTGTTGAACCGTTTGCCATCCCAACAATCAGCCAACGTTAATTTTCCACCATCCTTCGTCACCACGGAAATCCGGCGATCGCCATGTTCACACGAGACCAGTTGCCCATTGGAGTCCAACGCAAGCCCATTACTTCCGGGCTCGTTGCCATACGCTCCGATGCCGGTGTAACCAGCCGGTTTCATAAAGACGCTGACGCCAGTTCCTTCCTGCCATCTCATTACCGCATTGTGGGGAATGTCAGAAAATAGGACATAGCCGCCAAACTTATGCGCCGCGTCCGGCACCCAGACAGGCCCTTCAGCCCACTCAAAGCCACCACACAACACTTCAATCTTTGCCTCACTGGCAATTAATGAATCAACGCCGTCATCAAAGCGATCGACATGTCCAATCGTCGGGAAGTTCAAGGTGTTCTGAGCGTGACAAACGCCAGCACACAGAGCTATGACGATTCCCGTAACCACAGAAAGCTTCATCTTCTAGTCCCGTTTATTCTTATGCTGCGCCAGCATTCCACCAAAACTTCACCACGGATCAAGCCACGTTCTGAGTAAAAGCGAAGTTTCAGTAAGGCTGCCGTGTTCAACTGGTAACCAGTAGATTCATATTAAAACGATCTCAAGCACCGCCCAAGTTTGCGTGCCACTGCCGCTGATTATGCCTTCCTAACCGCTGTCTTCTCGTTCCTCAATGCCGTTGATGCGCGTAACCCCAAGCGATGCAAGATTTGTCATGCACATGGTGCGTAATCACCCAAAAATATCTCGAGACTCTTGCACCAATCACTTGGGCATTGGTAACACGATCAGTGCATCTTCAGCGAACGTTGATTCGCCGGCCTTTCCATTGATCCGATACTTGATCTTCAACTGCTTCGTGCTGCCCGGCAGCGGGTCACCACCGAAACTCGCATTATAACTTGCAGACACAAGAGTAATTAAAGGCAGATCACCGACCTGTTTTTTGACCACTTCAGTCACGTCTTTCTGCGTTGCTCCAGATCCGTATTCTGCTTTGATAATTTCGAGTTTGACTTTATCCAGACCGGCTGTAGCAAGCATCGATTTTACATCAACACCCTTGCCCCCCAATTTTTGAGCGATAACGAGCGTGGCCTGCGTAGCGTCGTCTTTCAACTCTGGAATCTGCATCGCTTTGATGGCCTGTTTGAGTGTATCTGGATTTGGATAACGTTTCAGCACGTCCAATACCAGTTTTTTCTCGGCGGTCTGGCTTGCGGCATCGAAGGCTTTCTGACACATCTCTGCGCGTTGTTCTTCCGGCAACACAAACTGCCGCGCGATGCGGATGTATCCACGCAGTGCCCGAATGTTGTAAGGATTCGTGGGGATCTTTGCCAGATCCAGCAAGACAGGGGCGGCATCTTCTGTCATCCACTCGCCCAGCAGTCGACTGCTGCTGTCTTGCAGCTGGGCGTCACTGCTCTTCGCTGCTGCACCAATGGCCGCTAACGCTTTTGTGCCACCCATCGCACCTAGAATTTGAAGTAAAGATATTTTTGTCGGCACAACCTTTGTGCGCTCGATTGCCGTAGCGAGTTCCCCCGCACAGGCTTCTCGATCTGGCATTCGGATACTAGCCGCCTTTAATGCCTGTAAGGCAATAGGTGCATCTTCGGGATGTTTTGGCGATACAACTTGCGAGATTAAAACGGGAAGTTTCTGTAAACGTACCGTTTCTCCCAGTGCGATCAAAGCTGCGCTTCGCACATCTTTATCTGAATGATCGATCGCTTTGAGTAGTTCCGGCACCGCGTCAATTCGTCGCTGCCCGACAAGCTGCAGCAGCAATGGATAACTTTTCCCTTTAGCACTCGCCAACAACACCAGAATCTGCGTGTCGATTTTCTCACCCGGCACCTCCGCTAACGTCATTTTCGCAGTTTGCGAGAGATCAACATCCGGATCGAGCGCTATCTTCAGTAAGGAATCAAGACACGAAGAATCACCCACACGGCCGAGGGCAGCAACGGCTGACAATCTCACGACTTGTGGACCTTGTTCCGCTGCTTTCAGCACTGCCGCGAGAACGACGGTTTCAGGCCGATCGGCCATTGCTTGGACAATCAAAGCGGCTCGTTCCGGCGTAGCACGCTCAAGTTCTTCCACAAGGGCCTGATCAATCTCGCTACCTGGAAACTCTCGAGCAGTCGTCAATGCCAGTTGGAACAACTGCTTTTCTGGTGACTGAAATTGTTCCAGCAGCAGCGGAATGCCAGCTTGCCCACGGGCCAGAATAGCGCCGCGCGTGGCTTCCACGTTTCTCTGCATTGGAACTTGAGCGGTCCTCACTTCATCATAGATCGCCACTGCTTCAGCAGACTTGCCTTCCGCCATCAAGCGTTCGGCGCAGAGTACACAACCTTCGGCAATTGCTGAGCGGACGTTGGCCGGAGCCGCCGCGAGTGATTTCCGCAGCAAATCGGCGGCCGCAGTATTTCCGATGCTTCCCAACGCCACTGCAGTCGCTGACGCTACTTCCGCGTCAGCATGTTGGAGGCGAGGCGCTAATGCATCGACGGCATTTGCATCACGTCGAACACCAATAGAGTTGATTGTACCCACCAGAAGTTTACCTTCCAGCGAATCCACAGCCGACCGCAGCGCGGCGTCAGCCTCTGCACCGGGAATTGCCTCTAACGCGATTCTGGCCCATGAAGACAACTCAGCGTTTGGCAAGAGTTTAGCAAGGTCAGCGACAGCAGCACTCGAGCCGAAAATTGCCAAGTTCTTGCAGGCGATTGCCTTATCAGCGGAAGGCCCATCGGAACGCAGGACGAGCAGTAACTCCTGCTCCTTTTCAGGTGACACCTCTGGTCCATCATAAGCGTGGACCGTGGGAATCATCGCAGCGACTGTGAACGCCAGAATTGAAACAACACGAAAGAACTGCCGAGGAATATGCATGGTTATTAAATCCAAATTGCGGTTGGAAAATCAGTCTGTAAAGGACTCAGTTTGATGGTTAAGACAGGCCAGATGCGATGCACAGGACTTGCCATTTTCTGCTGATTGATCCTTTAAACCCTCCACGGTTCTCGAAGCGCCTCTGAACGCAAACGATTGGCCTGCTCGTCATTGACAAACTGATGCGTCGCATTGTCATACTTGACTTGCCGTCCAAGGTGCAACGCAATATTTGCGGCATGACACGCGATGTGTGCATTGCAGGCTGCGTCAGCATTGCCCTTTGGCTGGCTGCGTGTTTTTACACAGTCTAAGAAGTCGCGAACGTGGTATGTTGCTGGATAACCACCAATTTCATCCACAGTTCTTCCGGCCAGTAATTCCGGAGAACTGAGCACCAACTTACCGCTGTCGCCCGCTTCGACCCAGCCTGTTTCGCCTTCGAATCGCACGGGGCATGAACCAAGGGGAATCCAGCCTGTCTCTCGGAAAATCAACTCCGTTCCGTTTTCATAACGTGCCACCAATTGGCCATCTTTTGGTGCATCGTATTCAATCGGAGGTGGGCAATCGCCGACCGCCCACTGGCAGAGATCCACGCAGTGTGAACCCCATTCTAGGACGCCTCCACCGACCAGTCCGCCACCTTTTTCAAAGTTGAAACCATCGAGCTGTTTCGCGTTAAAGGGCCGCCATGAAGCAGGCCCCAGATACATGTCCCAATCGACGACTTCCTTATCCGGTTCAGTCTCGGGAACCAACCAACCACTCATCATGGCTTGCATGCCAGCAGGATGCGCAAACACTTTCTTGAGAGCGCCAAGCTTTCCTGTGCGGGCCAATTCACACGCAAACGCGAAGTGCGGCAGATTGCGTCGCTGGGTGCCTGCCTGAAAGACTCGTCCTGTCCGCCGCATCGTTTCCGCCAAGATCAAACTCTGCGCAATGTTTTTAGTCACGGGTTTTTCGCAGTACATGTCCTTCCCTGCCCGGGCGGCATTCATCGCCATCGTCGCGTGCCAGTTCGGTCCGGTGGCGATGAGAACCGCATCGATATCACTTCGGTCGAGCAGCTCTCGGAAGTCGCGATACATTTTGCAGTCTTCATTGCCGTACTTTTCGTCGGCAATTTTCTTGACGGCTACACGGCGAGCTTCCTTCACGTCGCAGATCGCCGTGAACTGCACATCTTTCTGTTCTAGAAAACAGCCGAGATCGTAGGTCCCGCGGTTTCCGATGCCAATGCCGCCGATGACGATGCGTTCACTGGGGGCAACGGCTCCGTCACGGCCAAGAGCTGAACTTGGGATAATCATGGGTGCCATTACCGCAGCACCAGCCGCAGTCACGGCCGTTTGTAAAAATCGACGCCGAGGAACTTGGGGACCCTTTTTTGACATGCTTGCACTCCTGTTCGTGGGGATCGAGGAATCGTCGGGACTCACTCCATGCCACGGAGAATTATCTCCGTGGCTGCAACAGCATAGCGACCCAGAATGCAGCTGACTAGGCATCGCGAGGTGGCTCGCCTCGCGAATTCCAGTTCGACCGTGGTACGATTTTGATCGTGTCCGCTGGAACGCAGACTCGAAGATCACTATTCTCGTGTCAATGACTCATCAAGGTTCAAAATCGTCAGGCATACGACGGTCATTGCGGCGTGAGCAGCAGAGTTGAGTGCTGCATCGCGCGGGGCCTCACCAGCCGCAAGGAACTGTGTGGCCGCAGTCGCATCCGCTAAAAAAATCACATGTTGCTTTTCAAACGCCAGCCGTAGGGCATTCAGTTCGCTATCCGTGATTGCTCGACACAAGACTCGTTGAGCGGCGTACATTAACTGTCGTTCAAGGCTCTCGTCGGAGTTGATCGCGTGCTCTGCGAGGACGCGTGCCGCTTCTACCCAAGTTGGATCGTTCAGTGTCGTGAGGGCGTGCAACGGCGTACTGGTTGGACTTTGACGAACTCGGCATGTCTGTCGATTCGCGGTGTCGAACATGTTCGCCGGACTCACTGTTCGCCGCCAGAATGTGTACAGACTGCGACGATACAGATCCTGTCCGAACGATGCCGGATATGTGAAGTCTCGTTCCTTGGTAATGGCCAGTGCTTCCCAGATGTCGCTGGGCTGATAAGGATACACGGGAGCGCCACCCACTTTGTCGTTTAATAAGCCACTGGCAGCCAAGGCCCAGTCTCGCAACAACATCGATGGCATCCGAAATCGACTGGCGCGCCCGAACAATCGGTTTTCGCGGTCGTGATCTAAATGTTCGGACGTTACCCTGCTGGATTGACGATATGTCGCGCTGTTTACGATCAAACGCTGCATGTGTTTCATACTCCATCCGCTCTCACGGAATTCCACCGCTAACCAATCCAGCAGATTGCCGTGAATCGGATATTCGCTCTGGACACCAAAGTCTTCGGCAGTCTTGACGATCCCGATCCCAAAGTAGTGCTGCCAAAATCGATTTACCTGCACTCGGGCTGTGAGGGGATTTTTTGGATCCATTAACCACTCGGCAAATCCCAGGCGATTCTGCGGGGCATCGAGTGGTTGCGGTAGGAGAAACGCGGGTGTCCCGAAGACAATTTTCTCACCGGGATTCAAGTATTCACCGCGAAACAAAATCCGCGTTTCGCGTGGTGCGTTATCGCTCATGATCATCACCCGCGGGATCTGATCGGCCCTGTAGGCTGCGAGTTGTTGCGCAAGGTCTTCACGTTGCTGAATTTCTGGCAACTTATCCTTCAGAGCCGCCTTGACTTTTTCGTCGAAGTGCTTGCGCAATTCGTTCTCAATGGTTTTCCGCTCGTCCTCGGAACGCTCGGGGTCGGGCTTCACAAGGAGCACGGCAAGCGACTCTGGCAACCCCTTGCCGTCAGCAGGCATGCCATCCGCAAAAATTCCCGAACGCCACCCATCGAATGCAGCATTATGCAACTTTGCAAGCTGGGCGTCAGTGGCAGCAATCCGTGTTTCAAAATCGGCAATTCGCGTTTTGTTCTCGCCGGTCGGCAGTTCAAGAAACGGAGCCCCGACACGAATTCGGGAGGAAAAGAACTGTGGCGTACCGGATTCTGGGACGCGATTAAACGCATCCAACATTCGATAGTAGTCATGCTGCGTCAGGGGATCATATTTGTGATCATGACACTGTGCACAATTCATGGTGAGACCAAGCCACGTCGTGCATGTTGTCTCGATGCGATCAAATAGATTGACCCAGCGTTGCTCTTCTGCAATCGCTCCACCTTCACCGTTGAGTAGATGATTGCGGTTAAACGCGCTGGCGATCTTCTGCTCTTCGGTCGCGTTCGGAAGCAGATCGCCAGCAAGCTGCCAGATGGTAAATTGATCGAACGGCAAATCTGCATTAAGCGCATGCACCACCCAGTCACGCCAGATCCATTGCCATGTATCCCCGTCCTGCTGAAATCCGTTACTGTCAGCATAGCGTGCCGCGTCTAGCCAACTCAATGCCATCCGTTCTCCATAGTGCGGGCTGGCCAGCAGACGTTCAACCAATGCCGGGTAGGCTTGGGGATCGCTATCGTAGACAAACGCTTCCACTTCTTCGGGAGACGGTGGCATTCCCACAAGGTCAATTGACAAACGGCGAATTAAGGTCGACCGATCAGCTTCTGGCGATGGTTGCCAGCCTGCAAGTTCCAACCTCTGTAACACAAAACTATCGATTGGATTGCGAACCCAGCCAGCCGTCGTCGCGTCTGGCGTCACAGGACGGATGGGCGTCTCGAAAGCCCAGTGAGTTTGATATTTGGCGCCTTCGGAAATCCAACGCTCCAGCAGTACCTTCTGTTCTGCAGACAGACGACGGTTTGACTTCACGGGCGGCATTAACACATCGGGATCAACGGAATTCATCCGTTGGATCATCGCACTGCCTGCAGCGTCATTAGGCACAATTGCCCCTGAACTGATGGCAACGTCACGCTGATCGAGGCGTAAATCGGCTTGGCGCTTGTTACTGTCTTGGCCATGGCAGTAGAAACAATTCTCGGCCAAAATTGGGCGAATATCCCGGTTGAAATCCAGCGTTTGCTGCGCACACACAATGCTCGGCAGCAGCCAAATGATGAGCCGCAAAAACCACAGCGGATGCTGAATTGAGATCATGATCATCCGGCAAGTTCCGATCAGATTGAGAGGCAGAGTAACTCATTCAGCCGTTTGAGTGTTTGCAAGGCTGAGTTGATCATTTAGCTTTACCTTGCCCGTAAAGGTGCGAGTTTGACTGGGAATGCCCTGAGAATCAAGGGTCAGCTTTCGATGAATTCCGGGCCCCTTTAAATTCCAAAGGTTCCGATTGTACTGAATGCGTTCACGCGTCCTTTCAAATTCACATCAAGGATGCGCTTGAACACCGCCTGTCCGGGAAAGACAACCTAATGTATCTGCATCCCCACTCTGAATCGAGCAGATTGATGCTATGGACAGCAATTGAGTTCACTGCGAAATGCATGTGAACATTTTTCACTCGATACCAATATTACGCACGTTTCGAAAATACAGCGCGGATCATTCGTCTGGAATTCCGGCTGACACTACACAACCTGAGGGGACAGTTCATGGCTCGGAATCTATCAGGCTCTCTGCTCGTCGTCGATGACGATCGTTACATTCAGTCTGCCATGGCAGACTATCTTCGGGGTTTGGGATATCGAACCGAGACCGCATCCAATTGCACCGACGCGATTGCCCGCATGGAGGAATTTCCCTTCGAGGCCATAATCTGTGACGTTAACCTTCCTGACAAGGATGGATTCCAGTTATTGCAGTGGTCCCGCGAAAATGCCCCGGAAACCGCCATCATTCTCCTGACGGGTTTCGGCACAATTGAAAGTGCCGTTGAAGCCATCCGCATGGGAGCATTTGATTATTTGACAAAACCTGTCATCGATGAGGAACTGCGCTTCTCCATCGAACGTGCCCTCAGTCAGCGGCAGATTTTGGACGAAAACAAGAAACTGAAGGCTCAGTTGACGCAACGATTCGGGCTTTCGAGCATCATCGGCAAAGACTATAAGATGCTGCGGATGTTTGAGTTGATTGAAAGTGTGGCTGATACGCGTACAACTGTCTTGATCTTGGGCGAAAGTGGCACAGGCAAGACGATGACCGCACGTTCCATTCATCAACTGAGCAATCGCCGCGACAAACCGTTTGTGGAAGTTGCGTGCGGATCACTGCCTGAATCATTACTGGAAAGCGAACTGTTCGGCCATGTCACAGGTGCGTTTACCGGAGCGTCACATGACAAGATCGGCAAGTTTTTGCAGGCAGACCGCGGGACCTTGTTTCTCGACGAAGTCGCCACTGCCTCACCTGCCCTGCAGGTCAAACTTCTGCGTGTCCTTCAGGATCGTGAATTTGAACCAGTCGGCGGTAACGTGACACATAAGGTCGATGTGCGCCTTGTGCTTGCTACCAACGAAAATCTGGAAGAGTGCGTCAAACGTGGTACGTTCCGCGAAGATCTTTACTACCGAATCAACGTCATTGCGATGACTCAGCCGCCTTTGCGAGACCGCATTGGCGATATCCCGCTCTTATCAGCCCACTATCTGCAGATGTTCAACGAACAAACTGGACGCAACATTTCAGCGATTGATGAAATGGCAATGCAAGCCATGCAACACTACCACTGGCCAGGTAACGTTCGCGAACTCGTGAACGTCATTGAACGTGCGGTTGTCCTGTGTCGTGAAGATCATATCACAGCCGGCGATCTTCCTGAAAAACTGTTCGCCAATCACGAACACCGCGCAAATATCGAAACGTACCTCGGAGGAGCGTCTTTGAAGTCGGCCTTGACGGAACCTGAACGTCATCTAATCATTCAAGCTTTGGAAGCCAGCGGCTGGAATCGTCAAAAAACCGCAAAGACATTGGGGATCAACCGCACGACACTGTACAAGAAAATGAAACGCTACGAGATCGATTTTGAATCCGTTTACAAGCACATCTAGTTGAGACCGTTCGATCGCAAAAAGATTCAAGGCCCAGCAATCTAAAATGCTGGGCCTTTTTGCGTTCCTGTAACGCGTCAGGCAACTGCCTGACACCCTATTTTTCACGATAGAATTCAATCGTCTGCCGCACGCCGTCCAATAACGACGTTGTCTGCCAATCACGGAACAGTTCTGTAATATATTTTGGATGTGGTGGGATATTGGCGGGGATCTCTGGCCCGGAAATGCTGATGGTCCCGACCGACTCCGGTTTGAGGGTTTCAATTACGCGAAGGAACTCGGCTGTCGTTGCCTGCTCGCCAGGCAAATCGGCTACAGTTGCACCCGGAGGACATTTGAGGGCAGCCTGCACAAATGCTCGCGCGACGTCGGCAACATAGTCATAACCAACACGGCCCGTGTAGCCGATTGAATACGTTTCGCCGCGTGCCGCCGCGCGGCAAGCCAGCGATGGGCCAGCGGTTAGGCCGAACTCTCGTTCTGGTCCGTAGACAACATGCGGCCGGATGGCGACTGAAGCAATTCCAAAGTGACGCCAGTACTGCTCTGCGATCAGATCAACAGCCTGTTTGAACGCTCCATAAAATGATGGTGGTCGATTGAGGGCAGCACTTTCTCCTCCAGACTCCGGACCGTAGACGGCATAGGAACTCGCATACGAGACTGCATGAATTCGTCCCGAACGGCGAGCAGCCTCAAATACAGCTGTGCTCCCCAGCACATTCACCTGACAGCCTAGCCACGGATCCTGCTGACACGCGGGAGTCAGCAATGCCGCAAGATGAATCAGGTGAGTTACGTGATGCCGCTCAATAACTTCTTGAAGTTCATCGCAATTGAACAGGGATGCATCGGACCACGCAACATCCCTTGATCGATCCCCCAGAACTCGCTCCAATCGTTCAGGCATCTTCTGATTATCAATGACAACCGTCTGCGCCCCGCAGTTCAGTAGCTCACGGAGAACCCAAGTGCCAATAAAACCACTGCCGCCAGTAACCAAAACACAAATATTCATCTTCGTGCTTTTCCTTCTGAAGCAACTCTGAATGCAGCAACCAGAAACAGACCATCTATGAATCGTACCCGTTTGTACAATAACGAACGTCAACGGCTACAACCACGATCAAGAATCCCTTATCCCTCATCCTGATCGTCATCGGACGCCGAATACGGACTCGTCAGAGAAAGCCAACCTAACCGGGCGATTGCAACTCAGCGTAGGAGAAGATCGAACCAGAAGAGACCTGCTTGCGACGAACTTACTCGACCGATTGATTCGGCCGTGACCATTTCACGCGGCCAAGCCAGACTGTGCCGTCGGCTCCTTTGGGGTGCGGCTTATCGCTTACGAGGAACTCAGCGTCCGTGACCCATGATTCGTGAGGTGAAATACTCGCCGTGCCAAAGTTACCCAGCATGACTCCGCGTTCAGGCAATAAGATCTGTTCCGTGCGCCGAAGCACTTGGAGCGTCTGCGGATCGACCTGCGCAATAAAAATGGGTGCGCGGTTCCGCATAATATGGTCGTTGTCCGCGCCACGCCTAGTGTAGCTCAGGAACAATCCTTCACCATGCGTCAGCCAATGCGTCTGCGTGTTGTAGCTCCCCAGATCTTGCTCATCATCAAACGTCCATTTTTTGACGGGCGCGAAGTGCAGGCCATCATCGCTGGTCGTCACAAATGCAGCAGTGTCGTGTCGCAGAGTGAGATAATATGTCTCTTGAAATCGCGTCAGGGATGGCTCGTAAAAACCACGTCCCCCGGGCGTGGTCAATTCATCCCCGTGCGTGATATATTTGAGTTTCAGTCCGTCGTAGGAACAGTGTAGAACAGTGGCAGTATAGTCGCTGCCATGCGGCCCTTGGATGTAGACCGGAATTAACAACGTCCCATCTGACTGCTCCAGCCATTGAACACAACCTGGCGCGACGAGGAAAAATTTGCCATCGGTGTCCGGCATCTCGAGTAGTTTCCATGCGCTCCATTTGTCTAGAGTCGGATCGTACGTGGCGTAAGCACACTCGTGGGAGCGTGCCTTGTCGACCAATTGTTCTCCCTCCGGACTGTAACGCAACTTGACCCCGATCGCTAAAAGTTTTCCACTGTGTGTGAGCCACCCCGGCGTCACGTCGCAGACGGCAATTGTTTCGTTGTTTTCCCCCAATTGTGAAGCCAACTCCGGAATTTCTGTGGGGCCAGTCCAAGTCTCGCCAAGATCGTTGGTTCGCAGATAGTAAAGGCCTGAGTAATGGTCACTGACTCCGAGGTGCTTCTGAATCGTCATCACGACTGCTGGCCGACCATCCTTCCCGAGCGCTGGCAGAGCGGCAACACGAGGATGAAACCAGCAGGACTTGGCGTTGAGTTCCTTAAACACGGCACCGCTCCGCGCCTCGAATCGCAGAACTTTCGGGCTGGCCAACATCAACAGCGATTGTGCCGCACGAATTCGTGCATCGGGATGCGAATCATCGAGCATTATCGTCAACCGTGCACGCGCAGTTATAACTCGTGCGTCACCCGCGAATGTGGCCGCATAGGTTCGGATGGCATTGTCTTGGCTAGTCAGGTTTTGTTGCAGTGCCTGCTGTCCGTCAGGATCGCCGAGGATCGCAAGCGCGTGTTCGAAATTTGCTCGTGTTGCGGGATCGGGACAGCGACTCAACTGTGCCTGGAGCCGCGGGATGTCACTCCTGTCACCAATCTGCCCCAACACCCACGCGGCGATGGTGTAGTTCGAAGGATCACCGTCTTTCAACAAATCACGCACAGTTTGCAGCGGTTGCCCAACTCCGCCGTGCACAAGTGCACCTGCTGCCATGAGTTTCAATTTGAGGTTGTCACTCTGAGCGTACGCACGTTGCATGGATTGGCCATCCCCGATGTCAAACACCTTAAAGAGGCTCTCGGCAGCATGCACGTGTCCGTAGTTGTTTTCTCCCGCGAGGATGTTGAGCATGATTTGCACGGCTGAACGATCCCCAGCACGGACAATCTCACGCGCGATGCCGCACAGATGCTGGTCGTCAGTTTCCGTTGTCAGTTGCGGGGTCAGGTACTCGACCACTTCGAGGCCCTGACCTCCCAGTGTCAGTCCTTCCGCCGCGTGCATGGACGGCCAAAATTCGTCGCCATGCAGTCCCCCGCGGAGGACACTCAAGCATTTCGCATGCGTTGCGGTGTCAAGCGAGATTCGAGGGTCGTCCGAGGCACTACTCCAGAGCCGCGGAAGCAGAGCTAGAATTGTGAAACAGATTCGTACAGTCGCATTCATAGCAAATCCCTTGATTCATGTCTGGTGACCAATCGATTGTTGCGCGAGCCAATCTTAACCGCGTTTCCCTCACCACGCCGTCCACCCACCGTCGACCAGCAGATTCTGACCGGTCACATAACTTCCCGCATCGCTGACCAGCAGCAGCAAAGGCCCCTTCAGTTCATGTGGTTCTCCCATGCGGCCTGCCGGACTTTTGACTTTTAGACGCTCCACCATCTGTGACGGAGCCTTCTCAGATGGAAACGGGCCGGGGCTGAGGCAATTCACCCGGACATTGTCCTTCGCCCAATAGACGGCCAGATGTCGCGTCATGTGCACAATCCCCCCCTTGAGCGTATGATATTGTACAGGACTCGCGGCACAGATTCCTTCGTAAGCATCGGGGTATGAACCGACCACTCCATACATCGACCCGATCATCACGATCGATCCCGGCACGCTTCGGCTGACAACATGATCACGCAAGCGACGCGCTAGCAGAAAATAACCGGTCGCATTCTGCAAATCCTTATTGAATGCCTCCGCCGTCACGTTTGTCAGATCGAGCGCGTGGCCCTGTTGACCATTATTGATTAAAATATCCACCCGTCCGGCCGCACTGACTGCCGCGTCAAAACCTTCGTTCAGGGACGATTCGTTCAGATGATCAAGAGCCACAGCGCGGTGGATCACGCCCCACGGGGATGGCAATGCATCAGCCACACTTTGAGCTCGATTTTGCTCTCGACTTCCAATCACAACGAGGGCGCCAGCTTCGGCAAGTGCGCGTGACAACGCTTGGCCCAAATAGCCGGAACCGCCGGTGATGAGGGCGACGCGACCAGTCAAATCAAAAAGTTTTTGAATTGTAGGTTCCTGCATCACGTCATCTGCCGTTGAGCCTGTGCCACGATGTCCATGCCGACCAGTGCGCTCCATGCCGCCAGTAAGCGATTCGTCACGGGACCAACTTTCCCGTCACCTACAGGCAAACCGTTAAACTTCGTCGCGGGCATGATGCAATATGGCGTGCTGGTGAAGAAGACCTCATCTGCCGTGTAGAAGTCGTAGACCTGCAGGCGAGCTTCCCGAATGGGGATACCGATCTTGTCGGCAAGTTCCAACGCAGTCCGGCGACTGATCCCAGCGAGACAATTCTCAGTTGTCGGTGTCACGAGCTCGCCGTCTATGACCGCAAAAAGATTGCCGCCTTTGTTCTCGGAAACATAGCCGTCCACATCCAGAATGACACATTGCGCGTCGGGGTCCATCAGCCGTGCTTCTGTATCCGCCAGAGTGTAAAAGAGCCGGCTGCGATTCTTAATGCGTGCATCTAGTGACTGAGCGGGTACAGCCCGACTCATCGATGTCACTGCATGACAGCCCTCGGTATAGTACCTAGCCCAACCACGCAGATCCATGTGATTAGTGAAAATCATGACAGTTGCGGCGTTGGTCTGCGATGAGCTGGGCCCGGGCTTCATTAAACCCCGTGAGATATTGTGGACGATCCAGCAGTCATCGTCGGAGCCCATCCTAGAAAGATTGACATCAAGGACATCTTGGGTGATCCTCTTCAGTTCACCCAGTGAGAGACCCGGATCAACACGACTGACTTTGAGCGACCGGTAGAGACGGGTGAGATGTTCGTCGAGTCGAAATGGCAGATGAAGAAACGTCCGCGTGGACTCGGTAAGGCTGTCGCCAAGCATGACCGCACTGTCAAAAATCGAAATCTTCGCCTCGGATTCCGGCACGATTTTTCCGGAAAGATAGACCTGGCGCTGTGGAACTGTGCTCTCCATGGATTCTCTTTCACTCCCAATCGATGACGCTTACAACCCCAGCACAACCCCGACCGATTCGCCCGCATGAACGCAGGGAAATGTTCGCAGTACGAGCACGATACCCGACTGAGTCGCCTTGACCACCACTGGCGGGCTGCCGTCGACGGGATAAATCGTACCGAGCGGATCGCTAGCATGTACAGCGTCGCCAAGCTTTACGTGCGTTTCGAAATGTCCCGTGACGGGAGACGGATTGCAAACCTGCATATGGCCCGCCTGCGGATGAACATCTTCCACGACATGTGCGATTCGACTGCTGGGCCGAGCCCGTTCAAGCATCCCCAATTCAGACATCACATTCAGGCAGCCATCGACATAGGCTTCGATCCCCGCTGGATCACATCTGGCGGCACCTAGGTACTCGCAATAAATCGCCGGAATGTTTGCATCCCGCGCCACCGAGAGTGACCGCCCCTCAAGTGCGGCCGATGTTCCCCAGATAACGGGCAGATTGAAGGCCCGCGCCATCCGCCGTTGTGTTTCTAGCACACTCGGCGTCGGGTGCAGCATATACCCAGCCAGCGGATAGACGCACATCTCCGTGCCGCCAGTGTGCAGATCAATGTAGTAGTCAGCGCTGCGAATTGCTTCACTGAGGGCCCACGCGGTCTGTTCGGTGATGCTGCCATCTGAGCGACCTGGACAGGTCCGCGCAAGGTCTAATCCGTCGTCACCGCAGCGGTGGCCGCGGAGAAATGCCGATTCATTAACGATTGGAATCAGCGTGATTGTCCCTCGAAAACTCGATTCAGCCCCAGCATGCTGCTCAAAGAAAATCACCAACCGGCGAATCGCCGCGATCGGCTCAAACTCGTCACCATGCACGCAACCAGTGATTAACAAGCGTGGACCATTGAGCTGCGAACGAAATTCAAATCCCCTGAGCCGCAGCGTCATTTTTTTACTTCCGTCAACGAAATAATCGATTCGGGGCGGCAATCCTTGAATCGGAAGCAACCGTCTACGGGCAACACGGTCCCCGTAATGTAGTCCGCCTCGTCTGACACAAGAAACGCTGCCGCGTTGCCGATGTCTTCCGGTAATCCAAGCCGCCCCCAAGGTAACCGCCGCCCTTCGTTAGCGATCGTTTCTGCGGAAAAAGCGAGGTGTTCGCCTGGCGTATCGATCCAGCCTGGCTCGATCGCATTCACGTTGATGCGGTAAGGTGCCAGTTCAACCGCGATCGATCTCGTCAAATGATTGAGACCAGCCTTGGCCGCTCCATACGCAGCACACAGACTAATGGGCATCTCTGCCTGCACGCTCGAGACAAACAAGATTTTCCCTCCACCACCGCGCGCAACCATATGCCGACCCACCAGTTGGCTCATGTGAAAACCGCTTGTCAGCGTTCCTGTGATTGTGCGTTCAAATTCTTCAGGCGGATATTCAAGAAACGCGCAACGGCGACTGTAAGCCGGATTGCTTACAAGGATGTCGATTCTTGCAAACAAGGCGAGGGCTGCCGTCAATAACTCTTCACAGCCCAATCGAGAAAACACGTCTGCCTCGATCGCGTAACAGGTGCGTCCGAGTGACCGAATCTCAGAAACCGTCGCTTCAAGGTCCGCACTGCCGGGGCGATCATTGATGAGGATGTCCGCTCCGCAGCGTGCGAGTTGCACGGCGCAGCCTTTCCCTATTCCCCGACCACCTCCCGTGATAAGTGCGACTTTACCCGTTAGGTTTATCACGGCGACTCCTGTCCGCTGCTTTCAAACGCTGCAGCACAGCTTTTGAGCATATTCATGACGGCGCCGAATTCGCCACCGTGATTCAGTAATTGGCCTCCCTGTTGCTGGCGTTGTTTCATGATCTCTGGAGTCCCGACCGGCGCGCCCCATGCTTTGCCATGTCGCTTGCAGGCGTTCGCCACGCGGTCGTAAGCGGACTCCAATGTGCCTTGACTCGGGTCTTGCTTCATCCGCAGTCCGAGATCACCTGGCCCTATGAATAAACCATCCACTCCCGGAACAGATGCAATTTCATCTATGTTCTGGATGGCTTGCAAAGTCTCTATTTGGACCACGAGAAACGTCTCTTCATTTGCTTCCCTGACGAAGGCATCGCCGTCACAGACGTAGAAATCAGCGTCCAGTCCCGCCCCGTCAAGCCCGCGGTCACCCACTGGAGGAAACTTCACCGCATCAACTAGCATGCGGGCTTTTTCAGCAGTGTTGACATGCGGAATCATTAACCCTGCCGCGCCATCCTCGAGATAGCGATAAAGTCGCGTTTTTTCCAGCGTCGCTGGCCGCACCATGATATCGATGTCATGCAGGTGCGCAAAAGCCAAGAGAGCCTGAACATCACGATCAGAAAAATTTCGGTGTTCAAGGTCCAGCCAGATGCAGTCGAAGCCAAAGTGGGCTGCCTGCTTGACAAAGAAGGGCATGTAATGTCCAAGGCAACACATCCGGACCGTCTGGTTGTTACGAATCCGGGCGAGCGTCTTACTTTTTCTCATAGTGTGAATGGTCCTGAAGATTTTTGAATTGCACAACAACTCGTGCGACGTCAACGTTTGAGTTTAAGTTCCCGTAGGTTTCTGTCCATTGCAGGAGCCGTCCTTCTGATAGTTCACCCTTGAGACGCATCCAAAAACTCTTCCATCTGACGAGCCCGAAAATGATTATTTGCAAAATAGCAGATGGTCATCGAAATGATTTCACTGAATTTTTAGAAGAGATTTTCTTGTGCGGACAAATAAAGCTCCCTCAGCGATCGCCGGAGTTCCAAGAATTGAGTCACCCAGATCATTGACGGCCAGTACCTCAAGCTCCGGAGAATCTTTAAGCACAACAATCTTTCCATTTTCACTCGCAACAAAAATTTTCCCGTCGCCAGACACGGGAGATGCGAAGTAGTCGCCCGCATTTTCGATGCGGACAGGTCCGAAAAGAGGCTGGCCATTTCCGATCTGGAAGCAGGTGGCAATTCCGCCTGCCTTGATTAGCAGAATCCGGTTATTCACAACAAGAGGCGACACGATGTGATCGGTATGTTTTGTCGGATTTTTCCAGAGAACATGAGTCTGCGTCACGTCGCCTCGCCCTCCCCCCCGCACGGCAAGAACGAATTCATCTTCCGCGATCTCAGCATCAAATGCCGCGCCGGCTGCGTTGCCAGGTGGCAGAAAAGCGAGATCCAACTCTCGGCCTTCAAGAACTCCATCCTGATTTAGATCTCCTCGTTCAAACGTCTTTTTGTAGAACGCTTCCGGTACAGGGCGTTTACCAAAAAACTTTTGCACCTCGTCTTTCGAGACTTTGTGATCACTATTCCCTGTTTCGGCCTGATCAATGGACGCCAGCCACTGACTAGCAATTCCTTTACTTTGCAACGAAACGTAAACGATGCCGTCCCGACTAACCGGAGTTGTCTTGATGTTGCGGAGCAATGTCCGCGCCTGCCACAACCGCTTGCCAGTCTTCGGTTCGTACCCAATCAGCAACCCGGTACCGGCGACAACGATCTCGTCACCGCTGGAAGTTTCGCAGATCACAGGGTGTGAATAGTTGACCGCCATGTCATTCCGGTCATCCTTCCACAGCAAATCCCCTGTGTGCTTGTCGAACGCGTACAACGCTGGATGAAGGTCGTCGTCCTGACAAAAGAGCACCAGATCCTTGTACAGTACGGGCGACATGCCCGCGCCCCATTTGAAGACGAAATACGGCACCGGAAGTTCTTTTCTCCAAACATCCGCACCAGTCTTTGCGTCAAGCCCCACCATGCCGAGTGTTGAGAAGTAGAAATAGACGCGTTCGGAATCTGCCGCAGGTGTCGTCCCCGCATGACTGTTCGTTTCATGAATCTCGTCAACATCACCAATTGGCCATGAGCGCATCCAAAGCTGTTGGCCCGAGACTGCGTCGAAGGCGAACAGTCCGACCGTCTTATCGTCAATCATGGCTGATGTGAAAACTCGCCCCGCAGCAACCACAGGACAGCCAATCCCGTCACCCAGTTTGACAGACCACGTGACGTGCTCAGTCGCTGAAAAGTGCACTGGAAGAGGGGAATTTGTCGCTGATACTCCAGAGCAATTTGGGCCACGAAATTGCGGCCAATCCTCGGCTAAAAGTGTAGCAATCGTCATCACCATTGATGCTATGACTACTGAAGCTATGCATGCGATGCGTGTCATCAATTTGCTCCGCGGAGAAGGACTGTGACAATGGGCCGTGCCGATTGTGACAACATTAACACTGTGTGTGAAGCGGCGCGAAACGTGCCCACATAAATACTTTGGGATATTAGTTGTGGCGTTCGATGATTTTCTAGACGCCTCAAGGGTTCCAACGCTGCTCGCAGTCGGCTTGTAACCCGTCAATTATCGAATCGTGCTGGGCTACATGACCGGCATGCTACTGCCAACTGTGACCTACCTAGGCGCACCTAGGTAATGTTCAATCATGGAGTGCCCTAGGATCCGGGAGGGCACTTCCGTTACAAGCCTTGGCGATCGTCTGAGTGACCGGTCGTCATCGGACAAACCAGCGCACACAGTTCTGAGTGACGTGATCAGAAAATTTTAATGAATACGGATCGCAGCGGCGATAAACCACCCGTCCGTCGCTGCGAACCATGAGCCAACCGAAATCCCAGTTGCCGCTTGCGTATTGCATGGGGACACCTGGGCTGACGCGAACCAATGGGTGCGAGCCAATGATAAAGAGTTTCTGTGTGGTGTAATAATATGCCGAACCGCCAAGGACGAAAACCTCGTGGTTCAACGGAGTTGCCGAACCGGAGGGAAGATCTACGCAGAGATTCTCGATCCCCAGCTTCAACTCGCATCCAGATGAGAACGCATCGACTAGATCCGCGAGCGATCCCGAGAACACCTCGCCGGTTGCAGAATGATGCAACACCTCACGCCACGAGTCGTTGACGCAGAATCGAAAGATATCGAAATCATAAATGAAGTTGTGCGATGGAGCATTCGTGCCCTGATCCCAACCGTCAAAAGCGTGGTATTTTGGCATATCCTCTGGAGAAATTGTGGGAGATGACGCTGGCACCGCAGTCGCAGGAATACCATCGAGATACGGCCGCGCGATGGCCTGCGTTCCATCTTGGTTGTAGAGGAAGAAAGACATTGACGGCCGCAGGCCAAATCCGACAGGCAGCTCGATGGGCTGTCGCAAATTCATGATGCCGGCTGACCATGTTTTGTCGATTTGGTACGTGATCTCGAATTCGGCGACTTCGCGAATTCGTTCGGCGTTCGAAGATCGAACGTCAATGTGTTCGTGATGCAGAAACTCAGTGTAAATCCGGAGATCTGCCCCGCGACCAATCGCCTTCGAAAGCTGCGAAGTACTCCCTGAGATTACGTTTCTTCCGGAATCCAATTCAAGAGCACATTGCCAAGCTGTCATATTTTTGTCCTTAGATTATGGCTAGGATTTTTGTGCGTGACTGCGATTCATCCTCTTGTGATACTACATTTCAACCATGAGGATCGCTATCGTGCATGGTTCGTTGTCGATATCTCGCGTCATATTGGCAGGGCTCAAGCGCGGAAGTCAAACTCACATTAAGGCGTCTCTATGCAAAAGATCGGCGTGGGCATCATTGGTAGCGGCTTTATGGGGCTGACTTACAGTGAGGTTGTGGCCCGGCATGCGACGGACTGTCGCTTGGTCGCCATCACTGGCGGAAAACGGGCAAATCAGCTGGCGGCAGACTACGAAGTTGCGGCGGAAGTTTCCGTCGAGGCGTTGCTCGCGCGGGACGACATCCATGCCGTCGTGCTGGCAACACCGGATCTGGATCGTCTAAATCTCACGAGAATGGCGGCAGCCGCAGGTAAGCACGTCCTTGCTGAAAAGCCCATGGCTCCCACTGTTGCTGAATGTGATCAGATGATTTCCGCGTGCGCTGACGCGAAAGTCAACCTCGCCGTGGTGAAAACGGAACGATTTCGAAAGATCACCCAGAAGGCGAAGGAGTTGATTGACGACGGAACACTCGGGCCGCTCCACATGCTTCGCACTGTGTCCGCGTTTCCATTGCCACTTGCGAAGCAACTGTTTGAAGAGCGTGCATGGATGGCTGATCCGCGCGGTGGTGGCCTGTTCATGGGAATGGCGTCTCACAACACCGACTTTCTGCGGTGGTTGACGGGGCGTAATGCCGTCAAAGTTTTTGCACAGGCTACAACCTACAGCGACATCCCCGGTCCACCACTTTCCGTGATGGCCCAGATTGTGTTCGAAGACAATATTATGGCCCAGATGTGGATTACTGGAGAACTTCCGAATCCGAGCCTGCCCAGCAGTGAAGTTCGCTTCCAAGTCTTCGGCCGCGATGCCATGCTCGATCTTGAAAACTTTGAATACCTTGACGTCGGCAAAGGCGAGAACTGGGAACGCATCTATACACCCGAACGATTCGACTACCTGAAGGAACCGAAATCACCGATTCGCCTGTATCCACACATCGGCGTGATTCAGGAATTTATTGCCAGTATTCAAGAACAACGTCCACCCCGCATCGGCGGTGCAGAAGGTCGTGCTGCGGTTGAAATTTGCGAGGCATGCCTGATTTCCGCGAAGACCGGTCAGGCAGTTACGTTACCGTTTTGACCCGAGCCGGAACGATGATCTCCCCAGCCCCTTAGCAGCATTCGCTAAAATTCCGAACCTCGCTGAATTGGTTCGAGTTCAGCCAGAATAAGTTTCGGACGTCTTTCCGCCGAAGAGGACTTGATGAGCGCGTTGTCCACACACGAATCTCCAGCAACCTGTCCTCTCGCATGGCCAGATCAGCGACGGAATCTCATGCTGTTTGCTGTCTGCACGGGTACCCAATATCTGGCCGCTCCTGTGCTTTACGTGGGCATCACTCAGGCGTCGTTGTGTGATCGTCTTGGAGCAGATGCACGCACGTCAAACTTGCCAGGGACACTATTTTTTGCCATGACCGCAATGCCGGCTTTCTTCGCGTGGTTGTCCCCGCGCGTGTCATCTCTAAAACGGAATCTTAGCCTGCTGTATGGCACGTCAGCTCTGATGCTAGCTCTGCTCGCGATATCATTAGCGCTACCCGTTTCGAATCAGTTCAAGTTAGCCATGATTGTGCTGCAGGGTGGCGTTTCAGGTGCTGTCATGCCGGCGGCCATTGCGCTGTTGTGGGAGGCGATGGGACGCGGATCGGATGAATCACGCCGCGGCCTAGCTTTGAGCATGGCATTCGGCGCTGGCCCGCTGCTGGCGGTCGTCGGTTCATTCGGCCAGACCGCGTTGCTGGGAGGCGATTTATTTGGACTCCACTTTGCCGGCCTCGCATATCCGCAAAGTTTCATCATTCTCTTTGCCGCTGGTGTGCCGGTGATGGCTGTCGCTGCCATCTTTTCGCAGTATTTTGTCATGGCGCCTGTTGAGCGGGAACAGGAACGCGAGCCCGTCTCTGCCGTCATCGGCCTGCTGATCGGAATTCCACTGATGCTGGTTTCCGTCGCGTTACTGCAACTTGCAGCACTTCCCGCGGTTTCTGCCGTCGAGTCCACCTCGTCAGTTCCCCGAGTGGAAAGTTTTCTACGAGCTCTCGGTACGCTGTCTGCCATCGGTTCCGCCGTGGCGTTCATTTACCATTTTCGCTCGGTTCTCGAGGAGCGAATCCTGCTGTCCGCGACACTCGTGACCATTCTGGTGTACGCCGGAAACGTCATTCCATCAAACATGAACTTGTATTCACTAGAGGCTTTGGGTGATCTTCCTGAAAAATATGCTGGCGTGCAGAACATGCTTCGCTTTAGCTTCAAAGTTGTCGCCGGCGCAGTTCTCGGATGGGTCTTGACACGTACAAACCCGAAAGTCGGCATCCTTGCTACAGCATCTATCTTTCTCCTTGCTCAAGTCTGGGCGATGTGCGTCACGGGGCCATGGTATCTGGTCGCGTTCGGGATTCACGGAGCTGGCGAATTGGTGGGTGTGTATGCCCCAAACTACATCGTGTCTGCATCTCGCGGTGATCAATTGCGGCGCAACATGGCTTTCGTCACCATGCTGATGGTACCTGCCGCACCGGCTGGATATTTGTACGGGGCGATTGTGGATGGAGTCAAACAGGCTGGGTGGACGGCCTTCGGGATGAACAGTACGGCACTCGGTTTTCGCCTCAGCTTTTTTGTGTGCGGGCTCCTAATTTTAAGCGGCATCTTGCTGGCAATTTTTCTGTTACCGGCGAGGCCGACACCACGCGTGAGAGGCTCGAGACGATCCCCAAATGCATTAGGCGATTCATGAGAGCGACCCACCGATAAAACATCTGCGGACGTTGCGAGCTGTTGGCCCAAAAATAAATTCCGACAGCCAGTTACGTGAAACGCGGTATGACTCAGATCTGCGTAATAAGTCTGATCTCGATTTTGGTTTAAGTCAGGAGACTGAGCGATGAATTCAGGTATTTGGCGATTTTCAAAATGGCTCGATCCAGTACCAACCGCAGCACGCATGACGCTCGGCGAGGGAAGCACGCCGATTGTTCGATCTCGACGCCTAGGACTTTCAGTTGGCCTAAAAAACCTGTTCTTTAAGTTGGAATTTGCGAACCCTAGCGGGTCGTACAAGGATCGTTTCGCCTGTGCGGCAATCTCAGACATGGTCGCATGTGGTAAGACTGAGTGCATCGCCACGTCGAGTGGAAATACGGGCGCGGCGCTTGCTGCGTATTGTGCGCTGGCAGGAATCTCGTGCGAGATCGCTATTGTGGAGGGCGCACCCGAAGGAAAGCTGAAGCAAATGTTGGCTTATGGTGCCAAACTGTTTCGCGTCCGCGGATTTGGAGTTGATAGCCTGTTGTCCCAGCAGGTCGTCGAGTGCCTTATAAAATTAAGTGCCCGGCCGCAGGCGCAGATGCAGATCAGCGCGTTCGCTTATAGCCCGGTTGGCATGAGCGGCGTAAAAAGCCTAAGTCATGAACTTGTTGAGCAAGCAACGGCCATCGATCGCAGAGCATGGGATCACGTCTTCTGTATGGCGGGCGGCGGCGGCCTGACGTTGGCCGTCTCACTGGGTTTCGAACAACTTTACGCGGCAGGGGAATTGTCCGTATTGCCGCGCGTCGAATGCGTGCAACCGGAGGGTAACAATACCATTTCAGGTCCGTTGCGGGCTGGACTGAATCTGGCGCAAGCAGTGCAATGTTCCAGCCGGATTAGTGGCCTGCAGGTGCCTCAGGTCATTGATGGCAATGAAGTGATCGCCGCCTGTCGCCGAAACGGTGGTAACGGACATCTTGTCGAAGATCACTTCGTCTGGGAAACTCAATCACGTCTCGCGCGCGAAGAAGGAATCTTCGCTGAACCTGCAGGCTCAACTGCCGTCGCCGGCGCGTTACAGGCAGCAAGAGCAGGAGATCTCGATCCAGAGGCGAACATCGTCTGCCTGATCACTGGCTCGGCGTTCAAAGATCCTCCATCATTGGACGCCATGGTGCAGCACACATCAGCGCCGATGATCGAGCTTCAGGATCTCCAACGCCGGGTGTCCGAGACTTGTTGATTAAATTTCTCCCTCAGGTTCCCTTTCGATTACTTGCCCACGACACACCAACCACAGGAATCTTTTATGAGATGGCAACCTGCAATTTTCGCGGCAATCCTGACCGCACCTCAAGCCACAGTCGCCGGAGAGCCTGCTGATCCACCGGCCTTTGCGCATGCAGGGGTAACTGCTGCGTGGGAGGCCTATCGAGATCGACTTTCGTTCGGCAAAGGGCAAACATTGGCGCTCGTTGATGACGGCTGCAAATTAGCGATGCCCGAATGGGCTTCAGTAGACGGCGAAATACCCAAGGTTCTCGTTTCCTACGACAGTGTTGATGGCGATGAAAATCCTCAGCATGAAGGCAAAGGCTATCATGGTTCCACGATCGGCATTCCTTCTTCAGTCAATCACGCTGGGAAACTGGGAGTCGCGTTCAACGATCAGGTTGCTGTCATCCGTGCCCTCGAATGCTGCCACTGCAATGTGCAAGACAGTAAGACGCTGGCAGTCGGTCTGCGTTGGATAATCGACCACCACCAAGAATTTCGCATCACCACCGTCAATCTGGCTCCGGTTGATGATTTAGAACATGGTGAACCTGTCCCTACAGAAATCGACGTTGAGCTCCGCACACTCCGCGAACTTGGGATTTGGGTGAGTGCGCCTGCGGGAAATCATGCTTTCGTCAATGGGATCTCATGGCCCGCCTGCCAGCCGTTTACGTTTGCCATCGGAGCCGTCACACCGGGCAAAGATACCGTCTACCTTGATCGTCACGCAAAAATTGACTTGCTAGTTCCAGCAGGTGCTACTTCATCATCGAATGCCATTGCCTGCGGCGCTGCCATGTTGTTGCGTGAGGCTATCGAAAAGACCGAGTACAATTGGAAGCAGGATGGCCCAAATCTGCCCCAAGCCATGTTGCAGATTATGCAAAAGACAGGTGCGGTGGTAGACGACCCGCCTAGCAAACTCACTTTTCGGCGTCTCAACGTCAAAGCCGCACTCGACTTTGTCTTTCAAGCCAGTCCCGGCACTCCTCGTTGAGCCTCGCCGCGACGGAGTTGCGAGTTACAGGAGACCGCTAGATTTTCCGTACGGAACAGACTTCAACTGAGAAACTAAGCGATTTATTGGGCAACGCTCTCCAGTGTAGCCATCCATCGCTGTACTTGGAGCGCGTCCGCGTAC
Organism: Planctomycetota bacterium; assembly: GCA_003670925.1. Classification (GTDB taxonomy): domain Bacteria; phylum Planctomycetota; class Planctomycetia; order Planctomycetales; family Planctomycetaceae; genus SXXK01. Next base: position 35,886 of record QWQG01000187.1, read on the forward strand.
GTTGCACCGACGGGAACACTTTGGCGGCCTCTTACTACACGACAGAAACATCGCAACTCTTCCGCCATCATTCCGGTCGCAACAGCAGACCCCGCGCGAATTTCGAGGGCTAACGGCCAGCGCGCCTGATTGTCCCAGACTTCGATCGGACGCGGATTGGGGTTGATGCGAGCCGACCATCCATCGCCGAAAACTTCGGTTCGATCATATCCTCGCGGCGGCATGCCGGCGGGTGTCAGATACGACGCTGCAAATGAGGCGACAGGCCCATTCGCCCAACGCAATTGTGCCAATGCCAGATCAATTTCCCCGGTATTCGTCCGATGGTAACAGGCTCTAAAAAAATCTGGCTCCGCTCGATCGAGGAGCACCTGAGTCGCATACAAATCATGAATCATGACTGCATGCAGTGGATTTTCTCCGGGAAATTGTTGGACGATCGTCGCTGGTCGATGCCGTACACAGTCAAGGTACGAAACCCTTCCTCGCTGCCGTACTTCCTCAAGTAACTGCTGAAATTCACTATTAAACAAAACAATATGTCCCATCATCAGATTTCCTGAATCAGGGCAAACCAGCGGCGCGAGACTCAGAGCGTCGCGCAAGTTGTCGGCTACGGGTTTCTCCAGAAGTACCTTTTTACCTGCCGCCAACAGTTGGCGTGTCACGGTGACGTGCGACGCCGTTGAACATGCTACGACCCAGGCTTCAGCATCAGATTCGTCGATCGCCTGCTCCAGATTTGTCCACGTCGGGACGCCTGAAAGTTCCTGAGGCAACGATTCGAGACTCGCGTGCTGCCGTCCAACCAACGCCATCAAGCGGGATTCCGCAAGTCCGGCCAATGTCAGTGCATGCAAACGGCCGAATCGCCCTAGCCCGACGACGCCGATCTTGACAGGTTCTGCAGGTGCAGGACTCATGAACGCCTTTCAGTGCAAGATGATGTGCCGCGCGGGATAGCGGAGAATTGTCTCACGCTACGAGCCATGAAACTGCATGTTTCTGTTTGAAATCAATTCAGTCAACGGCGATCAGGCGGTTGATAGCCTCGAGTTTCATTACCTTTGAGTAATGATTAACGCTCAGCCCCGGGGCGATTTCGGTTGGGATATTCAACAACAGTTCGGTGCAATCCAGTGTATTGTGAGCGATGAAAGCCAGTCGTAGGGCTGAAATCGCATGTGTTCCATCGAACGCGGTTGGATCCGGAACGACGATGGGGCCTGTATCAACCTGATAGAACATCTCACGCTCGCTCGCGTTGATCACCTTCACTGGATACTCGAGGAAAACGTGCGAACCATCGGCGAGTGAAAACTCCGTTTGCGACACCAATGGACGATTGGTAAGCACCGCTGCAACAATATCTTCAGTCGTCGACAGCAGTAGCCCAGATGTTTCCAGCAGATCGAGATTCATGTTGGTAAACGCTTCTGCACATTTTCCAGCTTGGCGTTCAGGTTGTGGGCCGAGTGTGGGAGGACTGAGTAGAACGCCCCGGTTGTTGCGGTCCCAACTCTTGATGACGAGGAATTCGTCGACTGACGCAATCAGGCACATATCAGCGGCCGGATCATGCCAGATGTTTTCACGAACATAAACCTGTTCGGCCTTGCACGAAGCACCAAGTACATACTCAATAGTTTCGGTCACGGCACCCACTCTCTTTGTGATGCGACAGACGCATTCCAGCGGGAAGCGTGCATTGTTCAAGGTGAACGGGGGTTGCTGGCTAATGGTTCTCGGCTGAGTGGTCTTTAAATCGATCCGAAATCGCACAAATGAGCGATAAAAGTCCGTCACAAGGAAACGATTATCAGCATTATCTCGGTATGTGTTCATTTCAAACGATAGCTTTCCGAATGTCGCATTGATCTACAGGATTGCTGTGATAAGAGTCCGTTGCCTAAAAACTTCGTACACGATACCGCAAAACGTTCGAAAATTCTTCCTCGTTGGAAAGTTCAAGTTAAAAGTATTACTTGAGTTTGCCGGATGCGGTCAAATCATCGTCAAGTCAAGATCCCCATTTCCTTCACGCGGTGAGCTGGATTACCGATTGAAACGGGTTTCAGTATCTGGCTGTTGCGCTGGCAATCCGCCATACGCCGCGATTGTTTTCAGACGTCCCGTCACAGGCTTCGTAAAACATGCGATAGCGACAAGGCTCGCCCTCGAGTTGTGGCAGACAGATTACGCACATTTCCGAACATTTCACAGAGTCGTAGCCGCTAGGGCCGGGAGATACGACTGGCTTTGAGTCCTTGTTCCACAGTAAGCCATCGTCCGAGACCGCCCGCAAAATATAAGCTCGATTCGGCTGGCTGTATCCAGCGTAGTACATCACATAACTGCCACCTGCAATGCAAAAGATTTCAGGCGCGAACGCCGCGTGTGAATCGAAGGCTTGGTCCTGAGCAATCCGCACGCCTGGATCTGGATGAAACAGAAGGCCACCATCGTTCGATTCGGCGCTCACAATCCCTCGGCCGCGATCGTAACAATACAGCCGACATCTTCCACCACTCAGGCACACGATCCGAGGTGCCGAGTAGTTGTGACCTTCGGCTTCCAATCGCGTGCCGAGTTCTGGTGTCCACACGAGTCCGCCGTCCAACGACACGGCGCTGCGGATCGAATTCGTGACCGCCTGGGAACCAGAGCAGCACTCGTAATACATGCGCAGTCGCCCGCCGTCACCCACAGGGACAACTTCGGAAGAAACAACGCGGAAATTGCCGGCACCGCCCGCCTGCGGCGACAATCGGACACCCGGTTCCGGAATCCAAATGTCGCCGTCCACAGAAAACGCACTCAGGATGCGTGTCGTCGAGTTGTCGTAGTCGTTAGCCCCGACGGGGAATCCGGCCCGCGGCAATATCTGTGAGTAGTACATCCGATAGCCGCCGTCCGGTAACGCAATCACGCGCGGGCCGACTGCACCGCAGACACCGGTCCGCGTGGCGTCCGGCGACCATCGCGCTTCTGGCAGTGGATTGACGTCCGCATCTGGCGGTGCTTCGATCGCCACCGTCGCATCTTTGTTCCATAAGCACCCGGGGTCTGTTGCCACGGTATGAACTAAAGGTGATGCTGCTTGTGATTTTGACAGGTCGATCACGTCAATATCCTTTGTCTACCGAGCAATGCGTCGTCAAATGCCTTGTTCCGCCGCGGCAACAAAACTCTGATTTCAATTATCCTCCCGAGACTCTGAGCAGCCATCACCCAACCGACAATTTCGAAAGAATGTTTGCCCAAACGCCAAATGGGAGCCTCCTCGTCTTCTGCCAAAACTGTATTATCTGAGCCAAACTCAAAGGGAGTGTAGCTAGATTCGCAAAAATCCGGAGGTGTGGATTATTCATGGCCAAATTCTGACGGAGTTGGCCCCAAAAAACGTCTCAATAAAAACCGAGTTTTGGAACGTGAGTGGATCTCGTAGCGCGCAACTGCAGCATGTTTGAGCAGTCCACCTCAAAAAACGCACTTGGCTGGAAGCCCTGAATCTCGAAACTGGCGTGCGGAGTGCGAAGTAATACTCCCAGATCGAATGAAATCAAATCAAGGAAAGTGACAGTGATGCAAGACACCGATCTGTACGTCATGCGGCTTGCGACGAAGAGTAGCCGATCATGAGTGATCCGCACCAAGTCTTAATTGTTGGCGTCGGGTCCATTGGTGAACGCCATTTGCGTTGTTTTCAGGCAACGGGGCGTGCCGAGGTGTCATTCGTTGAGACCAATGCTGCGCTCCGAGTCGCGATTTCCGAACGCTATGGTGTTTGTGGTTTTGCGGATCTTGACGCAGCGTTGGCTGATCAGGGCATTGGGCGACATCCAGCGGCTCGACGCATCACAGCAGCCGTCATCGCCACGCCCGCAAATCGACATCTAGAGATTGCTATCCGACTAGCAGAAGCCGGCATCCATCTCCTGATTGAAAAGCCGCTCAGTACCAGCATCGACGGTGCCGACCTGCTGACACAAATTGTCCGCCAGCGTGGCCTCGTGGTTGGCGTGGCTTATGTTCTGCGCTGTTATCCCGCATTGGGAGCGATGCGGGCCGCCGTGTTGAGCGGGCAGTTCGGAAAGCCCGTCGAGATTGTGGCCGTCTGTGGTCAGCATTTTCCTACATACCGGCCCGCTTATCGTAACACGTACTACGTAGATCGTGCCACGGGAGGGGGCGCAATCCAAGATGCGCTGACGCATGTTTTGAATGCCGGTGAATGGCTAGTCGGCCCGATCGAACGACTCGTCGCGGATGCCGCTCACCGCGTACTTGAGGGCGTGACCGTTGAAGACACGGCCCATGTGTTGACACGTCACGGAGATGTGCTTGGAAGCTATAGTCTGAACCAGCATCAAGCACCAAACGAAGTCACGGTCACCATTATCTGTCAAAGTGGCACAGTCCGCTGGGAAACGCATGCTCAACGCTGGCGCTGGATGATCCACCCTGACGAGCTTTGGCATGACGAACCGCACGAAACTCAGCCCCGCGACGCCGCATTCGTGACGCAAGCCAATCGATTTCTCGATGCGGTTGCAGGCCACACCTCGTTGCTTTGCAGTCTGGCTGAGGGCGTGCAAACATTGCGCGTCAATCTGGCCGCACTGGCGAGTATTGAACAGGGATGCTGGCAAACACTTTAATCACTTTTGAGGATACTCCATATGTCGCCGTCTTTGAGAGACTTCTCGGCACACGATCAGCAAATTTGGGATGAGGAACTCCAAGACTTCGTCCCAGATCGAGTGTTCGACGCTCATATTCACATGTTCCATCCTGAGCATGTGAAGGCAACTTCGCCGTCGTCGGCGACCCCGTGGAGTTTCGCGGACTTCACCACGTTGCAGGAATGGGCCGCGCGATTATACCCCGGTCGCGAAACACATTTTCTGGTACTGGGGACGCCGACGCTCGGAATTGACGTCGATTCTCACAACCACTGGTGCATCGAGCAGGTCAGACGAGATCCCCAATCGCGAATGAATCGCTTGGTGACTCCGGCGTGTCGCGTGCAGGACATTGCTGCCGACATCCGCGAGCGAGGGTTTAGCGGACTTAAACCGTACCGTTTGTTCTCCACCACGGGGGATATCGCACAATGCCGCATTCACGAGTTTTTGCCCCACGCGCAATTGGAGTTAGCGAACGACATGGGACTGTGGGTCACGCTGCACCTGTCTCGTTTCCACGGTTGTGCTGACGATTTAAACCTAAACGATCTGCGGGATTTCACCAGCCGTCGTTACCCTCACATCAAATGGATTCTCGCCCATTGCGCTCGGAGTTTCACCTACTGGCCGATCCGTAAGGCCATCGACCAGCTCCGCGATCTGCCGAATATCTGGTACGACGTTTCGGCAGTGACTGACGTACGCCCGCTCATTACTTTGTTTTCACGTGAAGATCGCCGCCGGATTTTGTATGGATCAGACGGCATTGACGCGACGTATTTTCATGGCCAGTACGCCGCAATGGGACGAGCTTGGCAGTCTGTAGATAGCGGTCGCTTAAATCTGCAATTTCCCCATTGCGATGGCCGCCCAATTTTAGCGATCTATGAGCAATTACTCGCGATGAAGCATGCGGCAGAGATTGCCCAATGGTCTGCAGACGACATTCAGAATCTTTTTTGGAGAAACGCGGCCTCCGCGTTTCGTGTTCAGTTCGGTAATGAAGATCCTACCACTGTGTCGGCGATCGGTGAGCAGACTCAGACGATGTACGCCCGAGCCAAACAGCTTATTCCTGGCGGAACGCAATTGCTCAGTAAGCGGCCGGAGATGTTCGCTCCCGGACTCTGGCCAGCCTACGCGCGTGAGGCACATGGTTGTGAAGTAACAGACCTTGATGGCCGTCGCTTCATCGATATGACTACATCGGGAATCGGTTCGTGTCTCCTGGGATACGCCGATCCGGATGTCACGGCAGCCGTTCAGCAACGTATTGCAAGGGGCTCAATGTCGACACTTAACGCCGCTGCGGAAGTTGAGCTAGCTGAACTCCTGATTGAACTGCACCCGTGGGCCGAGCAGGTGCGCTATGCGCGTTCTGGCGGTGAGTCCATGGCAATCGCCGTCCGTATCGCGCGAGCGGCAACCGGTCGTGATAAGATTGCATTCTGTGGTTATCACGGATGGTCTGATTGGTATCTAGCGGCAAATGTGAATCCGGCTGGTGCTGCCGACAGTCTACAGGGACACCTGTTACCGGGCTTGGCACCGGCAGGCGTACCGCGTGGTCTTGCCGGAACCGCATTGCCTTTTACTTACAACCGATTACATGAATTGGAGCAGATCGTAACCCAACACGGCAACGAACTTGCGGCGGTGGTGATGGAACCAACACGTTCGACCGATCCTGATACCGGCTTTCTCGAGGGCGTCCGCAAACTTTGTGACCGTTGCGGTGCAGCACTGGTCTTTGACGAAATTTCGTCCGGTTGGCGAATGCATCTCGGCGGTGCCCATTTGAAATACGGTGTGCTGCCGGACGTTGCTGTGTTTGCCAAAGCCATCGGCAATGGTCACCCGATGGCCGCAATCATCGGCCGTCGTTGCATCATGGACGCTGCTCAAACGTCATTCATTAGCAGTACCTACTGGACCGAGGGTGTTGGTCCGACTGCTGCGGTGGCGACCATCCGGAAACTGCGAGAAGTAAACATCGCAGCTCACACCAGTCACATCGGTGGCCTGATGCGCGATGGCTGGAAGAGTCTCGGGCAACGACTGGGGGTGCCAGTCAAAGTCTCTGGTCACCCGGCCCTGCTGCATTTAAGTTTCGACCACGAACAAGCGGCTGCCCTAGGAACGCTACTGACAGCGCGGATGCTTGAACAAGGCTATCTTACCGGCAGCGGCTTCTACCCGAGCTTCGCCCATAAAAAACACCATCTCAGCCAATACCTGACTGCTATCGAACCGGTCTTCGTTGAACTTGCTGATGCCATCCGTCTTGGCGACGTGTTGCGCCGCCTACAGTCTATCGACGTTCCTGTACGCCACACTGGCTTTGCCAGATTGACGTGACGATCTTGATCAGATTGCTCCTGCAGTTCCAGAATTGCAGGGTTCGCCACTCACGTTATCGATCGCACTGAGGTGTAGCCAGCAATCGGCCCATTGGCCAAAGTTTTCTTCGACGCTAATGCGAAGTCTTGTCAGACCGTGCTGGTGATTCAGCTTCAGCCGTGCAATGAGCGCATGCCCAATCCACTGGGCAATCAGTTCTGCGGTCGTGTTTTCAATTGGCAAGATCACACAGTCCTCGCGTGGAAACACCCAACGGCGGTCTTCAAATCGAGCTGTGACTTCACGCTCATCGTCGGAAACTTCGAGCTGAATCATGGGGTGCCGTGCAGGCAAAAGTACCCGGTGATCCAGTTCCTGCACGAGCAACTGAAGTCCATCGCGTAGAGCAATAAAATCAAACACATAGTGATTCTCGTCCAGTGGCCCTTGGATTTCTGCTTCGACACGCCAATTATGGCCGTGAATCCGCTCACAAATGCTGCGATTGAATGTAATAAAATGTGCGGCGCTGAAGACCAGCGTGTCCTTTGTGACGCGAACGCTCCAAGTATCGATCGAAGATATTGTCATCAGTCAGGTTTCCTTTTGAACCAATCCCCGGCGGGAATCAGTCCGCCATCACGCAGCGCGGCAAATAGAATCGCGGCGATAAAATCGGCAGTAGTACCAGGGTTACGGCGATTGCCATCCTCACGAAGAAACGCGTCGAACTCAGCAAATTGTGGTGCTGCATGGTGCTGGATGGGCCAACCGCTGTCGAGCAGTTTTTGAGCCTTTTCGCGCACAACGTCAGACATCTGCTGGCCACACTTGCGGCCAATCAAGCTGTCACCGTAGGCAGCCAACAGACGCACGGCAAGCCATGAAATCTGCAGTGGCTGCGGTAAACCTATGGCACCAGTTTCTGTCAGCCAATCGAATCCACATGTCAGCACTTGCTCAAATCCGTTGGCGTACTGAGCCGCAATCAGGTCGCGTTCCGCGGCGAACATCATACATTCCTGCAGGTTGCGGGTTGGTTCGTCATTAAGATCCTGCTCACAGGCTTTGCCTAACCCTGCTGGCTGAGCCATCCGAATGGCAGCATAAACCAAACGACTATCTGCCACGGTTGTCGACTCCAGCACTTTAAATATCCCCTCCGACAGCGGCCTGTCGCGAGGAACTGTGGCCAGTGGCGCCAACAACAGAATAATCCCCAAGTTCGTATTGTGATTTACGACTTCACGAGTCGCCTGAACTGCTTTGAAAATCGTTTCGCCGAGCGACTGCTCACACGCGGTCGCAAGCACTGGCGCAATCGCCCGCGCTGACTTGAGATAGTCCACAATCGACGCATCCGCAAATCCATGCCCAGGAGCCACATTGCCAGCTTTGGGGCTCATCACTTCCATTGCGCAGGCGACTTCAATAAGTTCCACCAGAGAAACAGGGCTACATGCCGTCGTAAAAGAGTTTGTCATCATTTGTTTTTCTGAGGCGAAGTCGTTCCGCCACTCGTATTCTTCGGCCCGAACGAGCAACCAAGACGCTAGGTTGTAGTTGCCGTCAGCCCAGTGTCATGCATCCCTTGTGTCCACACCAGACCATCTGCGGCGGCGCAGTCCCCGAGGGACACACGTCCCGAAATCTAATGCTATTCGCGTGTGACGACTTCATCCAGATTCAACAACACATTTGCGGACACGGTCCACGTGGCGAGTTCAACAGGATCGACCGCGACGGGGACTTTTAAGTCGCCGATGGCCAGCAACTGTGTCGCATTTTCCGGTGCGGCCATGAACGATACGTGGTCGTCCGCCCACCCCTGCAACAGAATACTCACTTCCGTGGGCTTGGGTTGACGACCGGTCGTTAGCCGGAAACCAAAGGTCATACGCTCAGTACTGGTGGCTCCGCCTTCCGTCATCATTCTTATAGCCAGTGCCTTTGCTGCTTCGACAAACGTCACTTCGTTTAGCAACGCCAATGCTTGAAGCGGTGTGTTCGTACGAGATCGTTTAATGGTACAGACTTCACGATTCGGAGCGTCAAACAACATGGCCGATGGTGGCGCAGCCGTGCGTTTCCAGATCGTATACATCGTCCGCCGGTACAGTCCTTCACCCAGATCATGCTTATAGCCTCGCAGGTCACCATATTTGCTCGTTTCATCCCACACGCCTTCCGGCATATACGGTCGCACGCTTTCACCACCAATTTTTGAGATCAGGAGGCCACTGACGGCCAACGCTTGATCGCGAATGATCTCCGCCGACAAGCGAAATCGTGGCCCCCGCGCCAGCCATCGATTTTCTGGATCACGTTCCAACATTTCGGGCGGGACACGAGAACACTGTCGATACGTCGCACTCATGAGGATCAGCTTCTGCAATGCCTTCATATCCCACGCCTGAGCGGGCACACGATTGACAGCCGGGAGTGATGTCGGCTGCATAAACTCAACGGCAAGCCAGTCAAGCAACTCTGGATGACTAGGAAAATCAGCTTGAGAGCCAAAGTTTTCGCTGGTCTTCACGATCCCCGTACCAAAAAAATGTTCCCAAGCACGGTTGACCCAGACGCGAGCCGTAAGCGGGTTGGTATCACTCACGATCCATTGGGCGAGACCTAGCCGATCGTTGGAAGCACCGGGCGGCAACGGCGGCAGAAACGCCGGAAGAGCCCGGTCTACCTTGTCCGCTGGCTGATCATATTCTCCGCGTGTCAGCAAAAATGCATCGCGAGACTTACCTTCCTTCATCACCATTGTGGTGGGCAGACCATCCCTAAAATTCGCAAGTTTCGCTTGCGCTATCTTTAATGCGGTTTCTGCCGTGCGAAATGGGTTGTCCACCTGTTCGCGAAAATAAGTTTCGAGCTGCTGTGTCTGTCCTAAAGTCCGTACCTCATGCTTTAGATTCAGCACAGTCCGAATTTCTTGCGGGAGACCCGTTTCACCCAGACCGACGCGATCGATGTCCGCATCACTGACCGAAAATCGAAGACAGCCCACATTGTGATCAGGGAACTGCGAATCATGTGTGATGCGAATCACAAGGATCGCACCGAGCTTCACTTCGACGGGTGCTAGGGGAACAAAGTAGATTCGGCGAGCCAGCCTTTTCGCTGGATCATTGCCGTCGATTGCCCAGCCAATTCGACCACGAATCCGATCACCGATCTGCTGCGGTTTCAAATCGATCTGGGCAGCCGTGTAACTGGGTTGCGCATAATCTGCTTCCGCACGGGTCAAATCGATTGGAACGACGGTCTGGCCGTCTAAAAGCAACTCGGCCGAGACACCGGTCAAGACAAAGTTTCCATTTGAACCCCGTCCTAAACTCTGCCCCGGCAACTCCGCGTGCGGCAATGTTTCCAAAAGCAGTCCGGACAGGCGAGACGTCGTCAGCGGGATCTCGATTCGATATTCATCGTTCGGGGGATTCAGGCCTCGCGCAAGCCATGAAGCATCGTCGAGGCGGACAAAATCAGCTCCACCAACTGACTGCACACTTCGCGGTTCCGCCGGCATCCAGACAGATCCGTTATGCTCTGACTCTAATTTTGTTCGCTCTTCCCATGCGGTGAGTAGTGTCGCCAGTTCTGGAATCGCCAGCTGCTTCTGTGCCTCAGCGACAGCGATGGCAACATCCAATGTAGCCTCTTGGGAGGCAAATTCAGGGGTCACCAAAGTCATCAGCGGCGGTGTGTTTTCACCTTTCTTTCCGACTGGTGAAAGCACGCCTGATTCTTCAACTGAGTTAAAGTATGCGAAGAGTTGATAAAACTCTTTCTGTGTGATTGGATCGTACTTATGATCATGGCAGCGGCAGCAATTGATGGTCAGACCTAACCACGTGAGTCCTGTGGTTTCGACACGATCGATGACAGTTTCCACAAACCATTCCTGCTCAATTCGACCGCCCTCGCCGTTCAGTCGGTGATTGCGATTAAAACCCGTGGCAATGATCTGATCGGGTGTCGCGTTCGGCAACATGTCCCCTGCTAGTTGTTCTACGGTAAATTGATTGAACGGCATGTTCATGTTGTATGCCTTAATGACCCATTCGCGCCATGCCCAGATATCACGACTGGTGTCAGTCTGAAAGCCATTGCTGTCGGCATAGCGCGCATGATCAAGCCATGAAATCGCCATGCGTTCGCCATAGTGAGGTGACATCAGCAGTCGATCGATGACCTTTTCGTATGCATCAGCGGACTGGTCAGCAACGAATTCATCAACTTCAGGAGGAGTTGGCGGAAGTCCTGTGAGGTCAAGCGAGACTCGTCGGATCAAAGTGGGCCGATCTGCTTCGGGAGCCAGTCGCAGGCCTTCATGTTCAAGCCCCGCCGCGATGAAACGATCGACCGGATTAGCAATCCTCCGCGCATGGTCACCATTCACCAACGGTGGTTCCGAACGCATCGGTTTTTCGAACGCCCAGTGCCCCTGATACCTCGCACCTTCCGCAATCCAACGTCGAAGCAGATCGATTTGTTCAGCTGTCAAATGTTTTTTTGTCTCGGGCGGAGGCATCTGCAGATCTGGGTCCGCAGAAGTAATCCGGGCGAGCAATTCGCTATGTTCGGGATCGCTAGCAATAATTGCTGTGGCCCCAGATTCAGCTGGATTCTTGGCACTTTCAGCATCATCTAAGCGCAACGTTGCCGCTCGTGTGTCATCATCCGGGCCATGACACTGAAAACAATTCTGCGAGAGAATAGGTTTGATGTCTCGATTGAAATTGACATCTTCCGCATGCGTGAAAGACGACACCGTTAATAAGACAATCAACCAGATGAATCTCATGCTGGGGTAACTCACATAACAGAGTACGTCGATTCTGGAGGGTGTGACAAGCAGAGTGCGGCAACACCCTACGTTGGGCATTTTGATTTTAAATTGAGCCACCGAGAATAAATATCGAGTTCCTCGTGATTGAGCGGCGGGTTCTACCATCTCGGTGCCCTTCCTAAATTTGTGAGAGTCCAATCACGGTAAATTCTTTGCTGTCGTTCACCTTATTTGTGAACTGTGACGAGATCCATCTCTGGATTTTCAGTCAGCAACAGATTACGGAAATGATATTCCTGTGGTTGATCGTTACTGTGCAACTGAAGTCCGATGGCGCAAGCTTGGAGCATCTCTGGCTTGTCTGTGAAATCGAACACTTCCTTGCCGTTGGTTGCCATCCGAATTCGATCACCGTTGACAAGAATTTCAATCTGATTCCATTCACCCTTCTTTTCCAATTCGCCACCCGCGGCCCCGGGCACGACTCGATTCCGGCGATGCGCATCCCAAATGCCCCAGTCGTGACAGAACATTAAGAGTGGCCCTTTGAATCCAAATTGGTTTTTCCCATCGTCCGTAAACTGTTGGCCAAGCGCCGCGACAGCCGAGTGCATGGTGGAATGCCGGTCACTCATCGTCTGCTTCACTTCCAGCAGCAGGCGGAAATTCCGGAATTTTTTATCAGTGAACAAATAGGTGCTGCTCGTAACTTTATCCTCGTTTGCCCCCCGAATCATGCCCTGAACCACCGACCAACGCGATGGATCTCCCTGCCAGCCAGATAGATCTTTTTCATTGAACAAATGCTGCACAGTTTCTGTCTTTGGAATCGCGGCTTCAGTAACGGTTGGTTCATTGAAGTCGGTAACAGGCTGCTCGAGGTTGAGTTCCTTGATCCACGTGTTGCGGTAACGCACGTCGTGACCTTCGCACTGTAGTTTCAGACCGCCCGGTGTGTCCGTAATTCCTTTGCCACCATCATTGTCACCGTCGATGCCAGAGTTTGCGCCGCCCCAGACCTGATTGGCTTCAAATTCGGTGTGAACTTTCTGGCCATTGAAGTACATCGTGACGCGCGCCTTTTCCACACGCTTACCGTCTTTAAATCGAGCAGCTCGAAAAGTAATATCATAGCTGTTCCAGTTTCCCAACCCGTGGTAGGCATGATAGGGAGATTCACTTTCATTGATGATCGCAGCCAGTCCATGCGTCGTTTTATCGCCGTCCAAAACCTGAATCTCATGGCGGTTCTGCAGATAGACGCCACTGTTGCCACCGGGCTTGGCGATTAAGAACTCGATGTGCAGACG
>QWQG01000184.1 GCA_003670925.1 Planctomycetota bacterium
GTCGGCGAAATTCCGACTCGACAGCGTGTGCTGCGGCACGTGGTAATCTTTAAGTTTAAGCCGGAAATCACACCGGCTCAATTGGATGAAATCAACCTTGCGTTTCAGAACCTGAAGCTTGCTATTCCGCAGATCCAAGATTTTGAACGAGGCATCAACAATAGCCCAGAAGGGCTCAACAAGGGATTCACGCACAGTTATCTGATCACATTCGCCACGGAAGCCGATCGTGATGTTTATCTGCCACATGCCGCCCATAAACAGTTTGTGGAACTGCTGGGTGGCAAGCTAGATGAAGCGTTTGTGTTTGATTATTGGACGGTAGAATAAGGACTTGGCAACTCAGGAGGCTGTCCATGGCTCGTCGTTTACGGTCAAGAGAGCAGGAACTCAACGATAAATTCCAGGCATGGCTGGGTACAGCGATGATGATTACGGCGTCGATTTTCACCGTGCTCATTTTCTGTGACCGCACAGGATTTAGACTGTTTTCGTTGCCCGCAGTCTGGGATACAAGCCGCGGAATGCACCTCTTCCTGTGCTGCGGCATGTTTTTGTTCGCGGCGATTCTGCTCAAATCGCCACCTCAAGCCTACGAGCCTGAATTGACGACACCTCTCTTCCGGACCTGCGAACTGCTGACTCGACCCGGCTGCGTGTTGTGCGATGATGCGATGGCAGTCCTGATCGGATTTCAGAACGCGCTGCCAGCTATCACCGCCATTGATATCACAGGCGATCCGCAATTGGAACGACAGTTTGGCGAATCAATCCCGGTGGTCAGGCTTGATGGTCGGGTGCGTTTTCGCGGTGCTGTGGATCCGCTGCTGATGCAGCGAATTGTCGATGCAGGCCATACCCGACTGCTGCATATTCGTCAGGAAGCTGAAGAGCGTCATGATGCGTCGTCTGATCTGATCAGGTTCTGATCAACTTCCATCTGTTTCCACGACTTCGGCAATGCCATCATGAGATCTGAAGCAATCATCCCGCGCTGGCCAAGTTCAAACGCCGCAAAATTTCCCGCTCGACCGTGCGCATTGACAGCGAGCGCTGCGGCTTCAAACGCATGCATTTTCTGGCCCAGCAACGAAGCGACAATTCCGGTCAGCACGTCACCGCTGCCAGCTGTGGCCATTCCTGAATTGCCCGTCGCATTTACAAACAACCGCGTACCATTTGTGACAACCGTCCGTGGCCCTTTGAGCACCACCGTCAGCTGATGAGTCCTTGCAAAATCTGCGGACATCTTAATTCGGGTGTCTTCATCGTCGGGAATCGATAGTCCTGTTAGCCGAGCAAATTCGCCAGGATGTGGCGTGATGACGCAAGCCGATCGTTTGTCCCGTTTCGCCCATAGTCCACCCATCGCTACCGCATTTAATGCATCCGCATCTAGGACCAGCGGTACACGACAGAACTCCAACACCAGTGAGACGAGGTCCGTCACTTCAGGACTTTGACCAAGTCCCGGGCCAAGTGCAACCGCGTCTTTTCCCGCCAGAAGTTCTGCAATGCGTTCCCGCGACAATGAGGCAAGTTGTCCGTGGCAATCAGTTTCAAGGCCAATCGTCATCACACACGGTTCGTACGCCGCTACGGTCATCTGAATGGAGCGGGGAATTGCTGCGGTCACCAGCCCTGATCCAGATCGCAGGGCCGACACGGACGACAGGCACACCGCTCCGCTCATTCCAATCGAACCGCCGATGATCAGCACTTTGCCGAACGTACCCTTATGTCCATCCTGCGGTCGATCTGGCAACATGGGGACCTGCTCGGTGATGTACTGCTCTGACATTTGGTAAGTTCACTTTGTTGTGCTTGCTTGAAATTCAGGTGGAGGAAATGATGTGGTCTTATACCGTTGAATTCAATAATTGTCCCTGCACAGCCCAAATGCCGCGATCACAGCGACGCGACCATTACACCCGACGTGGAGCACGCTTTTATCCACGAGGAAAGCGGAAGATGATGCGTTTTCGCATAGAAACTGTCTGCAAAAAAACCGATGATGCTCGTTGTGAAAATGTGTAAGTGGCATGTCGGCGTTTTCCTTCAATTTCAGGCCGTTGAATTTTCATGACCAGTAACCAAGTATTCCAATTCGAAATCACAGCCGACGTTGTCATTATCACTCCCCAAGGTTCTTTCTTGGAGTTCAGAGACAACGACATCCGCAATGCCTACAACGAATCATACAGACTGTTGAATGAACCCGGGATGCGACATTTGTTAATAGATTTTTCACAGTTTGACTATTTCGGTTCGACCTTTGTCGGCATTCTCATTCGTCTCGCGAGGAAAGCCCGCAGTAACAAGGGCGAGGCTGCATTGTGTCACATCTCCAGCGCTATGCGCGATATGATGAAGACCCTGATGCTGCTTGAAAACTCCAAGATCGACTTCGCATTCACATCTTTTCCGAACCGCGAAGCCGCCCTCGAAAAATTGGCTGACGTCAGCAAGCTGTTGCCCGAAACATAGGCCGCACGTCGTCGCGGATGATCCCTCACCGATGTTCAACCACGAACACAAAAGTCATCACCCCCAAGATCAGGAATCTGATGTGGATCGAATTCTCATATGAAATCCGGCTTGAAAACGGGAGACACGGGTCAGCTCACATGGGTGGTTGATGCTTCCATGACTATCACACTGGGAGGTGACTCGCGAGCCACAGTGTTCTCGACTCCGAACATGATTCTGCTGATGGAACGCGCAGCTCGTGAAGCGTTGCGACCGTTTTTGGAACCCGGCGAAGAATCGGTTGGTATCGAAGTCAACATCCAGCACCTCGGCGGTGCGGGTCTGGGGACCACGGTTGTCGGAGTTGCCAGCGTGACGATGATCGATGGTCGTCGCGTCAGCTTTGATGTCGAGGCTTATGCCGGTGATCGATTGATTGGAAAGGGAACACATTCCCGCGCGATTGTCTCTTTGAGCCGTCTTATTGAAAATCTCGCAGGGCTGTCGCATGACGAAGGACGAGCGATGAATCTCGCAGCGAATACCGGACCGTTGCCGCCCTTTGAGACTCTGCTGATTGATGTCTCAAACCGCATCGCCACCGTGACGCTCAACCGCCCGAAGTCGTTGAATGCCGTCAACGTCCAGATGACCAGCGATCTTGAGCAGACTGTCGCGTGGCTCGCCGGCCATCCGCAGGAGGTTCGCGTCGTGCTGCTGACCGGGGCTGGCGATGCGTTCTGCGCGGGCGACGATGTGAAGGAACTGAGATCTCTGCCACTGACCACTGCTCGCACGCTCAGTCATCGTCAGGCCGAAATGTACCTTGCCTTCGAACGCCTTCCGCAGCCTGTCATCGCCCTCGTGAATGGTGACGCATTCGGAGCAGGCTGCGTGGCTGCCTATTCGGCCGACCTCAGAATCGCCAGTCATGCCACGCGTTTTGCGATGCCCGAAATCAGACTCGGCTGGCCACCCGGTTACGGGATCGCGCAACTGACGGCCTTGGTTGGAAAGTCACGGGCCTTGGAAATGTGCTTGCTGGGGGAACCGATCACAGCGACACAAGCTTTAGAATGGGGACTCGTCAACGAAGTCGTGCCCGGCACAGCGTTGCTGAAACGCGGTCGTCAGCTTGCAGAAAAGATGCTGCAGATGCCCGCCGCCGCGTTGCGTGAAACCAAACGTCTTGTCCATCTCGATGAAGGTTCCCAGCCCAAAGTGGCCCATCGCGCCGACACAGAAGCCTACCTGCGATGCCTTGAATTGCCGGACGCCCAGGAAGGCCTGAAAGCCTTTTCCGAAAAGCGTCCGCCGAAGTTTACGGGAAGGTAATTCATGGCCTTCCCGGGGGATCGTTTAGCCGCGTGCCCACCAGGCCGCGATAGTTCTATTTGAGATTTCGTATTTGAGATTTGAAATACCCAGCGCGGGGCGTTGCCCACGCGGTTCAACGAATGTGCCTTTTCCGACCGCTTCCGATATCTACACTTGGGGTAGGCGATCTGCATGGCTGCTGAAGACGCTGGCGTGTTGGTTCAGATTTCATTCCACACGTTTTGCTGCCTTCATCACATCTTCCATCGGCATCGCGAGCGTTGATTCTCTGGCGCGACGAGCGATGTTGATTGCGACGATGTGACCGTCGATGTCGAGTAGCGGTCCTCCGCAGGTGGTTGGTTCGAGGGCGATGTTATGCTGTAAGACTGACTGAAATCCGCTGCGACGATGGCTCACCTGCCCTGTGCGACCGTCTAGAAACTCGGTCTTTTCAAACTGCTGTCCGGGATCATGCTGCAATTGTGCCTGCACACTCAATTGCTGCATCGCGCGTTGGATGTCGATCGAGATCCAGTCACCCGGCTGCCGCGCCTTCAGCAGATCGCCTACTGCTGTCAGTGAAGTCACCGTCTTCCCGTCAACCTCGCTCAACTCGTCGCCGACCTGCAGTCCCGCCAGAACCGCGCCGCCGTTCGGCGACAGTTCAGTGATGAGGACACGATCGGCGTTTGCCTGCATCGTCGCTCCAAATCGAGCGGGCAGAGCGGGCTCATTGTGTCCGACTCGGCCAACCATCCCGGCCGCTGAAATATCCGTCAGGCCGGTCGCCGCGAAGACAATCTGGCTCCGGAACGATACCGCATTCTGCTGACCGGAATACGCAGCATTGAGAGCCTCCCCGTCCTTGTAGGGGCTCGTCAGTTTCAGAATGGCCAGATCGAGCGTTTGATCAAATTTGCTCAACGTTGCGGCGATCATTGAGCCGTCCGCAAACTGACATTCCAAGACGTGGTACGGAACGATCTCGCTCAGCTTCGTGGCCACATGATAATCGTCGAGTACGGTGCCGAGGATCTTGACGGCGGATTTGCTATCTACCGTGGTGCCTTGAATTGCGACCGTCGCCCGAGATGCTGCCATGACAACCTGCGGTGAAGCCATTAAGTCATTTGACGACAACTTCGTACCAGCCCGCGCACTAGAGTGCGTTGTTAGGATCTTCCTGTACTTCGATTTCTCCAACGCAGCGCGAATCGCAGTCAACGTGATATGGACATTTGATTGAGTACCCCCACCGATCAGGCGATGCAGTCCGATCAATTCGCCGTAGCTGTTCACTACAGGCCCGCCGGAATCGCCGCTCGTCAGCGTGCAGGATGTTTTCACTTCCGCACGATCAATCGCCAAAATTTCACCAAGCCGCACGACGGAGCCCATGCCATCCAGTTCCCGTGCCGGGAAACCATTGGCCACGACCACTTCGCCAACCACGCTGTCCTCAATGACTGACACAACCAAGGTGTTCCAATCGACTTCGTTCGAAGACGCGTCGTCCATCAACAGCAGGGCAACATCCGCCTGGTTATCGACGAGGACCCGCTCGGCGTTGCTTGTTTTTCCGTTTGAAAACACCACCGTCGCTGTGTCAGAGCCTGGCTTCAATCCATGCGCCACGGTGAGCACAAGTCCGCTTTTGGAAACGATTACCCCGGAGGACGTATCCGTTCCGCTTCGCACACGCACCGTCGCCATTTGCAGGTTATGACAGATCGCCGTCATCCGCTGCTGAACGGACTGTTTCGGTTCATCGAGTCCGCTGCACTGCGATACCAGCACCACAAAAACAACGAAACGACCCACGTACTTCGATACGCTTCGCCACCGATTTTTTCGAATGTGCGCGTCGTCATCGATTCGCGGCGATAAGTTCTGTATCATCAAACGGCTTTTGTGGTGTTTTGCCTGACAGTTATTGGAAGCTGGCGGGGTGTTGATTGAATTGTAGGGTGCGTGAAGCGGAGCGCAACGCACCATTCTGGGAAAGTGTGAGAAACCCGTGGGTTCCTACCGCACTTCGTAGCTGGATTCGCAAGAATTCAGCCGCATTTCTGAATTCTTGCGAATCCAGCTACCTGTTTTGTTAGGGGTTCTTAATCAACAGACCGCTGGTGCCATTCCGCTGAAGAATCTGTAACATCCATCCTACTCATTCGCTGACAATCCGTCATTCTACTCAGGAGTCCTCCGCGATGCCGCAGTTTTCTGTTCCTACCCGCCGAAAGATGCTGGCCGCAGCTGCATTCACAGCATTGGCAGCCACCGTTGGGCGTCGAGCGAACGCCACAAATCAGCCGCAGCCTGCTGAAGACAAAGACACGCACCCGTGGATCGACGCACATTCGCACATCTGGTGCACGGATCTGACGAAGTATCCGCTGCGGGACAATCAGACGGTTGAAGCGCTTCAACCACGCAGCTTTACAGAGGAAGAACTGATGGCCATTGCGATGCCACAGGGTGTCGGCCGTGCGGTGCTGATCCAACACTATCCGCATCACGGCTACGACAATTCGTACCTGATTGACACCTGGAAGAAACACCCGGAGCGGTTTCGTATCGTCGGACAAATTGATTCTGCTCGACCCCACGTCGATCGACTTATGCGAGACATGCTACAGACCGGTGTCACGGGGTTTCGCATCGGGCCGCGAGACGATCAACCGGACTGGCTGGCCGGTGACGGCATGAAGCTGATGTGGAAGACGGCCGCTGAGACACGCCAGTCGATGTGCTGCCTGATCGGTCCTTCGAAGATCGCGGAGACTGCGGAATGGTGCGTGAAGTATCCTGACACGCCGGTCGTGATCGATCACTTCGCCGGCATCGGCGGCGATGGCACGATTCGCGACAAAGACGTTCAGAATCTGTGCAACCTGGCGGCACACAAGCTGGTCCGCATTAAGATCTCTGCGTATTACGCCTTCGGGAAAAAGCAGCCCCCGTATCTCGATCTGGTGCCGATGATCAAACGCCTGTTCGACGCCTTCGGCCCCGACCGCCTGATGTGGGCCAGCGACTGCCCGTATCAGCTCACCGCTCCGAATACCTATGCGGCGTCAATCGCCCTTGTCCGCGATCATCTGGACTTTGTTTCCGCCGACGACCGCCGCAAACTGTTACGCACGACAGCCGAATCCACGTTCTTCGCCGTCGGGAAATAGAGCCTCACGACTTCGATTGTGCCATCTCCTTCAACATCCAGGCAAAGCGACCGTCGTTTTGGTCCCCAAGGTCGGCATATTCGTTTAACGGCGAGGCGCAGGCAAAGCCTAGCAACGACGCTTGCGGCTTGCCGTTAAACGATTAAGACGACGGTCCCCAATCTGGATGGAGTCGCGAAGTTGAATCTGCGACAGGCGAACTACAGCTCGCCTCACAGGCCGCCTGCGGCATCCTGAAATTTGTCGATCAGCCAAATCCCAAGTAACTCGTGCGCCCGATCAATTTTGGAATGGCCTTGCGAGGGTGCGACCAGCAGTTCGACGGGGATCACGGCATCGGGCTTGTCAGGTTGTGCGGCCGCACGCACGACCTCGCGTGTCAAGGCGATGGCGTCGTCGGTGCTGACTCGTGTGTCGTTGTTTCCGATGCTCAGCCAGATTGCCCGACCCCGGAGTTTTGGAGCCAGCTGCGCGACATCCAGCTGTTCGGCTTTCTCGCGCTGGCTGGTGGTTGAGAATTCACGCAGGGCAGTGAGCCTGGTGACAGGAGAAATCCCTGCCACGACTTTGACTCGCGGGTCGGCAGCGGCAAAATGGAATGCCAGAAATCCGCCGCGGGACGTGCCGCAGGCGGCCACTCGTTCCGGGTCGGTGATACCATCTTTAATGAGCACATCCAGCACGGCACGAGCCTTGGCCGAGAACGCAGACATGAAGTCGTCGCCATGCTCGATACGATGTCGCCAGCCGTCGAGTTGTGCGGGTTCACCGACTCGAACGTCTTCACCGTGGCAAGGCGGATCGATCACCACACTGATCCAGCCTTGTCTTGCCAGGATGGCGGAGACTTCGGTATAGACCGGTTGCCGTAGCATGTCTTCGATCCCAAGGGCAAACACGAACAGCGTCGGGGCCGGGAGTTTCCCATTCTGAACCTCGCCGATGAGTCCGTAGCGCACGTTGTCCGGAGTCCGCCGCACCTGAATTTCGCGAGTCTCGTCTGCCATTGCGGAAGCACTCGGTACAGACAGGACAAGGCACGCAAGTGCCACTGCCAACCAGCCGAACCGCGTCAGCGACAGAGTTGGAAATCGAAAACGGAGCATGTTGAGATTCCTCGTGTCCGAAGGGCTGACATCTTTATTTCACGTAAATTGCATACAGCCGCACGTCGTCCGAATCGGGAAACGACACGCGGCCTGCCGGCCCGCAGCGCACGACGGGATTCGCCGGATGCTTGTCCGGTGAAACAAGTGTCAGCTGCAGGTTATGCTGCCATGCAACATTCTCGTCATCGAATGCAAAGAAGACGGTCTCGCGCGGAGCCACATGAGTTTCCGCCGCCTGGACGAACATCGCAGCCATCGTCCACAGAGCGGACAAAACAAACAGGCGAGACATCATGGCATTTCTTCCGTTGAGGATTTGAGATTCTGAAGCGGATCGAGCAAGGTGGATTGGTCACCACCGGCTGGCCAATTTGTCAATCTACCGTAGGGTGTGTGAAGCGGAGCACAACACAACACTGCGGATCCGCCTGCAACCATGGTGCGTTGCGCTTCGCTTCACGCACCCTACAGAAATGGTAGAACTACAAACTGGCCAGTCGTGTCCATCAGCACCGCTTCCTTGCGAGGTATAGAAAAAGTATGATAGTGTTTTATCGTACAGCTAGGGAATGGTCGTGATCGGCTGGCGAGATTCTGAATTGTAGATCAAATGACTGGTGGGCATGCGCTGTCGCTTGTCCCACCCTACGAACGGCGCAGGTTCACAAACTGG
Source organism: Planctomycetota bacterium (assembly GCA_003670925.1). Classification (GTDB taxonomy): domain Bacteria; phylum Planctomycetota; class Planctomycetia; order Planctomycetales; family Planctomycetaceae; genus SXXK01. The sequence continues at coordinate 8,754 of QWQG01000184.1, forward strand.
CCAGCCTTGGTTGGCTGTCGAAGGGAATTCTGAACGTGGGGATACTCGACTGGCTGGTGATCGCCGCGTATGGCTGCGTGTTTGTGGGCGTCGGGGCGTTCTACTCGCGACAGAATCAGACAGCGGACGACTTTCTGCTGGGTGGGCGGACGATGTCGCCGGTCGCGGTCGGGCTGTCGCTGTTCGCCACACTCGTCAGCACACTGTCGTACCTCGGCAACCCCGGCGAGATGATTGCTCACGGCCCGATGATGACGACGCAGATCATGGCTCATCCATTGATCTTTCTGATCGTGGGCTACGGACTGATTCCGCTATTGATGCGGCAGCCGGTGACAAGTGCATACGAGATTCTCGAAGCACGTCTGGGGACGAGCATTCGCCTTGCCGGAGCGGCTGTGTTCCTGCTGCTGCGGCTGGGTTGGATGGCGACGATCCTGTACGCGACGAGCCGAGTCGTACTTGTTCCGCTGCTTGGAATCCATCCGGGGTGGACGCCCTGGTTGTGTGTCGCGTTGGCAGCCGTGACGGCGCTGTATTCGTCGTCAGGCGGGATCAAGGCGGTGGTGATGACCGACGCCATTCAATCTGTGACTATGTTGGCGGGAGCGATTGTGACTTTGGCAGTGATCACCGTCCGCATGGGGGGCGTTGCCGAATGGTGGCCGAATGAATGGCCCGCTCATTGGCAGACGCCGAACTGGGGCTTCGACCCGGATGTGCGAGTTTCGTTCGGGATGTTGCTGCTCTCGACGACGCTGTGGTACGTCTGCACAAACGGCTCCGATCAGATGTCGATCCAGCGATTCCTCGCAACACGCGATGCGGCTGCGGCCCGGAAAACCCTGGCCGTCTCGCAGATCACGGATGTGACGGTTACACTGCTGTTGGCGCTGACGGGCGTGGCGATTCTGGGCTTCTATCGTGTTCATCCTGTGCATTTCGGCGCAGGTCAGTCGATCGGCACGAGCGGAGATCAGCTTTTCCCGAAATTCATTATGACAGAAATGCCGGTCGGATTAACAGGTCTGGTGCTGGCGGCGATCCTGTCTGCTGCGATGTCCAGCCTGTCCTCCGGATTGAACTCGGCATGCGCGGTGTTGGAGAGAGATTTCCTGTCGCGCCGCGCGGGTGGACCATTATCGGCAGCAGACTCGGTGACACGGATGAAGTGGCTGACCTGGCTGGTGACGGCTGTGTCGGTCGCGCTGAGCATTCTCAACACGTTGATCGAAGGCAATCTTGTCGAGCGATGTTTTAAGGTCGTCAACCTGTTGACTGCCCCGTTGTTCGTACTTTTCTTTCTGGCTTTGTTCGTGAAATGGGCCAACGCAGGCGGAGCCTGGCTGGGCCTCCTGTCGAGCATTGCGACCGCCGTGCTGATCGCGTACTCGAAAGACTTTGGCCTGCCGCTCGTCATCAGCTTTGTGTGGATGGTGCCGTGTTCGCTGCTCGTCGGGATCGTGGTGGGAACGGTGGGCAGTGCCATCATGCCTTCAGCAAGGAATGCCTCATGAAAATCGCGGACGTGCGGATGGTGCTGCTGTGGTCAATCTTCCTACAGAACCTCGATCGTTTCCTCGCCGCGAAACCGTTGCTGAATGAACTTTCAACTCGCCAACTGGAGCAGTAAGCCATGCCTTTTGAACTCGAAAAACAGTCGTATGATCAACAGGGTTTCGTCATCGTCCGCCAGTTGCTGAAACACACGGACTTCGCGGAATTGCGCGATAATCTGGATCGCTATGTCCGTGACGTCGTGCCGACGCTGCCTGACGCAGATGCCTTTTATCAGGATCGCACAAAGCCGGAGACACTGAAGCAGTTGCAGCGGATGGGGGTGGATGGCTACTTCCGGGATTATGTGCAACGCTCGGAATGGACGGCCCTGGCGGAGGCTCTGGTCGGTGAGCCGGTGACTGCTGATCAACCGGAATGGTTCAACAAGCCGCCCGGCACAAACCATGTCACGCCGCCGCATCAGGATAATTACTACTTTTGTCTTGCACCGTCGAACGTAATCACGATCTGGATGGCACTTGACGAAGTCGATGCCGAAAACGGCTGCCTGCGGTATGTCGCAGGCTCGCATCTGCGAGGGTTTCGGACGCATGCAAAGTCTAAGATTCTGGGATTCTCGCAGGGGATTATCGATTACACACCAGACGATTTTAGTCGCGAAATCGCGATCCCACTTCAACCAGGCGACGTTGTTGCGCACCACGGCATGACGATCCATCGCGCCGATGCCAATCTGTCCGCCACCCGCCATCGCCGTTCGTTTGCGATTGTATTCACCGGAAAATCATGTCAGCGGGACGAAGTTGCCTTTGCACGATACCTTGCATCGGCTCTTGAGCAACATGCTGAGATGGGATTGAAAACGTAAAGAACACGCACTGTGTTTAATCCGCAGATCCTATGCCGCTCCCGACTGTCCCTTCTCCGTACATCGAGAGAGAAGGTTGCCGATCAGTAACTCCCAACCCATGCAAGAGGTTTCATGCAGCAGCATCCCACATAACCGTGGGGTGCGCGACAGCGTTTGTGATGTGTCGGAGGGGCGTGCGGCCTCCTTTTGGATACCGACGCAGCAACCCAACAATGTTTGTAACAGTTTAGTCCCTCCGGATCTAATCTTGGCCAGAAAATCGCCAGAGCTTAGAGTTTCGGCCTGCGGGAAGGATGCCGATGGGATTGAGTTTTTACCCCAACCATGCTGGCCGAGAAGGCAAAGCCGATTGTCGATGACATCGCCAAAAAACTGGGCAGCGGCGATGGAGCAGTCCATGCCGACGAAACCTACTGGACTTTGAACGGCCAGCGAGCTTATTACTGGGTTCACTGCGACGCAAGGTACGTTCACTTTCAGTTTGACACCTCACGCAGCGGCCCGGTGTCCCGCGATGTGCTGGGCGCGCATTTCACGGGCATGCTGGTGACTGATTGTTATGCCGGGTATGAAGCTCATATCGCCGGTGCCAAGCAGAAATGTCAGTCGCATCTGGCCCGGACCACACGTGACTGGCAGAAGCTGACGGAGGACGTGTGCCTCCGACAAACAATGAGGCCGAACGAGCGTTGCGTCCCTTGGTCGTTCTTCGCAAGATTACGTTTGGTCATCGCAGTGATGCGGGTGCCGTGCGAATGGCTCGGCTGATGACGGTTGCTGAGACCGCGAAACGTCACCGTCACCGCCCGAGCGACATCTACTATCGCGTCTTCACTCGATCGCTAGGCCAGGTGCTGCAACGACTGTACGATGGCAGCGAAAGGCGACTGCTGTCCGTGGGCGACCAGTCCCTCGGTCGCTATGCCAGCAGCGTCTTCCCCGGATTTTTTTTGATTGGACGGCTAATAACGACGTTGCCACCAATTCTCGCTATGTTGGCAGTCATCGCTTCGTCGCTATGGATGACGGTCCTTTCCAGCCTGTTTGCGGCAGGGCATCTAATCTACTGACATCGGTCGGCGCAATGGCCGGCGTGATGTATCTGCCTTGCTTGGCGGAACCAGCGGCCACACCTTATCTGTATGGAGCGATCATCATGAACTCAGCGTTTTAAGCGATCATCATCCTACCCGGACAATCGGGGGTTGATGGGCCTTCCGTTGCTTCGTCCGTCTGGTGCTGATCAATTCTCGATGGGAACAGGCCTACATCGGGGCTCAGACACCGTTACGGCAATTTTCAATTGCCGAAATAGAATCGAAACTCCAACATCCCAACAACGAACCGGGACATTGAAATATAAGGCGTTCGCGCGACAGATCAATGTGTGCGTTCTTCACGCACCCTTGTCTTCCAGAATCTTTGGCACAAGGAAAAACTGTCCGTCTGTTTTCGGAGCATTTGCCAAAGCGGCTTCGCGGGGAAGGGACGCCAGTAATTCATCCTCACGAAACACATTCTCAGCCGGGATCGGATGCGACATGGGAGTGACGTCGGTTGTATCAACTTCGTTCAGCAGGCTGACGTAGTCAAGAATGACCGTTAACTGCTCGCCACATGCGGTCAGTTCCTGTTCATTCAGAGTCAGTCGAGCTAATGAAGCAACCTTGCGTACTTCTGCGAGTTCCATATTCTTCGATTTCCAGTGTCATGGGGTTGCCACTCAAGGCTGGCAAGCTGAAAGCGTGCCGCGCGAACGCGATCGGTCATCGTTCAATCCGCAGCCTTGTGTTTCTTCGTCCATTCGTCCATGTTCTCAACAAGCCGGTTGGTCAGGGCAAGTCCCACGGATCGTCGTGTGAGGAACATGACGCCATCAATGAGCGACACATCTCTGAGAGTCGCTGGCAGATTCGCAAGCTGCAATTCCTCCACCAGTTTGCTCACCTCGACACGTTCGGCTTGCCTGTGGAGCAGCCTGATAACGGCAGAACAGTCGTTGATCTCGACGGTTTTCAGTTGCCCCATCCGTTGCCACAAAAAATATGCCGCACAGAACAGACGTTGCGGCAATGCCAACTTGCCGAACAAGCGTTCAATCCAGGTTTGGTCGATTTCCAGACTTCCGAGCGCGTATGTCCAGACGGCGGTCATCGTCGGAGCCGTACGGATCGCAGTGATACTGTCATTCAGTTCGACTTCATGTTCTGTGTCACCCAGTTGTTTGGACAGTCGCAGAAACGTGAAGAACAGGATTCCGCCCAAGATTCCAAATGCCACGAAAAACGCCAAAATCCATGGACCGGGGATAAAACCGATGTGGAGGATGACTGCAAAAACCGTCGCTTCCATCAATGTTGCGACGAGACCCAGACCAACCATCGCGGTGATCGCTCCGATCAGGAGACGATCCTGCTGCAATAGTTGATCAGAAAACCATCGACGGTATTCGTCTTTCTTCATGATGCGGGATTATCGCTGTGGACGGCTTCAACGCAAGGCGGACGTGCCTTGACCCAGAACTCGTGAAGTCTAGGCGAAGTCGTCAACCATGCAAAACGTGCCCGGTCATGCTGCCGGAATGTATGCGAAGTTAACAGAAAACACGCTAGTTCTTCCTGATTTCCTCGCAACGGGCCTGCAAAACTCTGAACAGTCAATGAAAGCTGCCGGGATGCTGAAACACGCCACGACTTCTAAAAAAGGTGAAACCATGCCAGTATTCGAGTCATTTACTGCCAACCCTTGTGATTGTTCGGAACCGCTCGCTGTTACCTGCACAATCCAACTCACGGTGAATTTGCGGCTGATATCCACATGGCTTGATAAAGATTTTCTGTGCTGGTCTAGGCGTCAGAAAGATGCCGAAATTGTGATTGAATACGATGTTTGAGGATCCACAAATCCACAGTCAGGACTAATAATCTGTGTCCCAGGGCTGAGAAGGACGGAGCAGGAAAGAGGAGAATCATAAAGTCGCGTTCGACTTGGCTCAGGCATCGCGTAAAATAACGCGAACGTCTAACCGATCGGGAATTCGGCGGGTACTGAGAGCGGCGTTGTGCGCCTATCCTTCTGAAAAAGTGAACCAGCTTCCCGAGCGTTCCGGTTAATAATTGCTTTTCAACTCCTCGAAGGAATTTGAACATGAACATGAAGATGATGATTTTAGCCGCCGGCTTGGTGTTGTGCTGCGGTGTGGCGGCGCGGGCTGAAGACTGGGGAACGATTTCCGGTCAGGTTGTTGTGACTGGCGACATCCCGGCCCCTGTCCTGTTGCACGCGAAAGGTGCGCCGGTGAAAGACCCTGCTGTTTGTGCAGCGATGGACACGTTTAAAGATGATCTCATCATTGATGCGGATTCCAAGGGTCTGGCAAATGTGTTCATCTATCTCCCGAAAGCACCCAAGAGTATTCATCCGGACCTGAAGAAACCAGCTCCAGCGGTGGTGATCTTCGACCAGAAAGGCTGTATGTTTACGCCGCATGCGATGGTTGTCCTTGCCGGACAGACTGTTGAAGTCGTATCTAGTGATTCGATTGCGCACAACACGCACACTTATCCCCTGAAAAATCAGGCGATGAACGTGCTGATTGCACCCAGCACACCTGCAGGCAAGGGCATGATGGTCGACTACAAGATCGGTGAATCTCTGCCATTGAAAGTCGCGTGTGACTTTCATCCTTGGATGCAGGCGTACTGGATGGTCGTTGATCATCCTTATGCCGCAGTGACGGACAAGGACGGGAAATTCAGTATCCCGAATCTGCCAGTTGGCGAACACGAATTTCGAGTGTGGCACGAACGAAAAGGCTATCTCGAACGCAAATACAGCGTCAAGGTTTTGAAAGGCGACAACGCACTGAAGCCCGTTGAAGTCAAAATTGCTGACCTGAAGGGTGACGGCAAGTAGGGTTCGTCGTTTCCCGAGACCCATTGGCAATCGTGATTCTTCACATCGTATCCGCAGGACGTCGATACGTTTCGTGACACGGTCAAACTGTGGATGGGACCAAGTGTCCGATAGTTCAACATGGCACCATGGTCAGTGCGTTTCAGCTCGGTGGACTGTATCTGTTTCAGGATGACACGGGTGATCCGTCTCCGGGACCGTCTCCGGGACCGTTTCCGGAGTTCCTCGGCAAGGGTACTGGGGTTTCAACACATCGTCGAAGAAGTACGAGGGATTCTGGAGCGACAATGCAAGTACGATGATGCAGCTGGAGAAAGGTGACGTTGATGCGTCCGGAAAAATCTGGACGATGGTCTCGTCCTTTCAGCACCCTAGTTCCGGTCAGACAATGTCGAAGCGGTCTGTCATTCGTCTCATTGATCAGGATCACAAGATATGACGACGTACATGTCAGGTCCAGATGGAAACGAACTCCGCAGCATGGAAATCGACTTTGTACGTGCCTGACAGCGTAAACATTCGCCGAAGGCGTGGGCTGCTTCCGCAGCGTCGAGAAGAAAACTGAGCATTTTTCTATCGCAGCCACAGTCAGCAGCCGGAAATGGTGCGGGCGGGACGAAGTCCGGTCACTCCGGTCAGGATGAGTCCTTTTGCCGTTGATCGATGGTCGAATTCTGCAATTCGGACAGGCGATCCGGCGACATGTTCCATGGTAA
>QWQG01000054.1 GCA_003670925.1 Planctomycetota bacterium
GACTACGGACTACGGACTACGGACTACGGACTACGGACTACGGACTACGGACTACGGACTACGGACTACGGACTACTGACTACTGACTACTGACTACTGACTACTGACTACTGACTACTGACTACTGACTACTGACTACTGACTACTGACTACTGACTACTGACTCCTCTAACCGAATTTCAACCATGCCAAAAACTGCATTCATCACAGGAATCACGGGGCAAGATGGATCGTATCTTGCCGAATTATTGCTGGAAAAGGGCTACCATGTGCACGGTTTGGTGCGTCGTGCCAGCACCTTTACCACAGGCCGCATCAACCACATCTACAACGATCCGCATCAAAGCGGCAACCGTCTGTTCTTGCACTACGGTGATCTCACGGACGGCCAAAGTCTGACCAATCTGGTGCTCGATATTGAGCCCGATGAAATCTACAACCTCGGCGCACAAAGTCATGTGCGTGTCTCGTTTGATCAACCGGCCTATACGTTTCAAGCCACCGGCGGCGGAGCATTGAACGTCCTTGAAGCTGCTCGTCAGCTCAACAAGAAAAAGCTTGTGAAGGTTTACCAAGCATCGTCCAGCGAAATGTATGGCGAAGTGCTGGAAACGCCGCAGACAGAAAACACGCCATTTCAACCGCAAAGCCCCTACGGCTGTGCCAAGGTGTTTGCGTTTCATCAGACCGTCAACTATCGCAAGTCGTACAACATGTTTGCCGTGAACGGGATCCTGTTTAACCACGAAAGCCCGCGGCGCGGGGAAACTTTTGTGACGCGCAAGATTACCCGTGCAGCCACCCGCATCAAAATGGGTCTTCAGGAAAAACTGTACCTCGGAAACTTGGAAGCCAAGCGTGACTGGGGCTATGCTAAAGATTATGTCGAAGGCATGTGGCGCATGCTCCAACATTCTGAGCCGGATGATTTTGTGCTCGCCACCGGCAAGACACAAACGGTTCAGGAATTTGCGAATCTCGTGTTCGCGCAGCTGGAGCTCGACCCAAAAGCATACATTGAAATCGATCCTCGATATTTCCGTCCCGCTGAAGTCGATCTTCTGTTAGGCGACTGTACCAAGGCGACGCAAAAACTCGGATGGACAGCATCAACATCACTCGCCGAGCTCGCGAAACTCATGGTCGATCACGACCTAGAACTTGCCCGCCAAGAATCGATTCTGGCAAAGATCTGATCGGCAGAGGGGACTCAACACGACGAACGGTAGTCAATTGACAATGGACAATGGACAATGGACAACGGAAAACTCACAACTCACAACTCACAACTGCCCCCCTATGCGTGCACTCATCACCGGCATCACTGGCCAAGACGGTTCCTATCTCACGGAACTGCTCCTCGAGAAAGGTTACGAAGTCCACGGTATCGTGCGCCGCAGCAGTACGCTCGAACGATCTCGTTTGCACCAGTTTTATGGCGATCCGAGCACTTATGAAAAACGCCTATTTCTGCACTATGCAGACCTCTCGGACACGACCACGATCCGGCGGATCATCACAAACATTCAGCCGACCGAGTTTTATCATCTGGCCGGCCAATCGCATGTGGGACTCAGCTTTGAGATCCCGGAAAGCACGTGCGACCTGACGGCAATGGGCAGTCTTCGCATCATGGAAATTCTGCGAGACCTGCCGAACCCGCCAAAGTTTCTGCACGCCAGCAGCCGCGAAATTTTCGGGACACCAACGGTCAGCCCACAGGACGAATCCACCCCGATCAATCCCAATTCGCCGTACGGCTGTGCTAAGGCGTTTGCCACGCAGATGACCAAGATTTATCGTGAAGCGCATGGTCTCTTTTTCTGCAACGCGATTTGTTACAACCACGAAAGCTCAAGACGCGGCGAAAACTTTGTCACCCGCAAAGTGACCTTAGCCGCCGCGCGAATTAAAACCGGGCTGCAGAAATCGGTGAGTCTCGGGGATCTCGATTCCGCCCGCGACTGGGGCTACGCCAAAGACTACGTCCACGCCATGTGGCTCATGCTGCAGCAGGCCACGCCGGACGACTATGTCTTGGCCACTGGTGAATCAAGAACCATCCGCGATCTCTTGGAAACAGCATTTAGGCACGTGAGTTTGAACTGGCAAGATCATGTAAAGCTTGACGATCGCTTCAAACGCCCGGCCGATGCACATGAGTTGCTAGGGAACCCGGCAAAAGCTGTGCAGCAACTCGGCTGGCAACGCACAGTCACCTTTGAAGAATTGATCCATGGCATGGTGGATGCAGATTTGAAAGCCGCCACCCGTTAGGCTTGCGAAGTCGGCCGGTGAACAGGCTCTGAATTTCACCTCCACCATGCGTTATAAGGCGTAGACTCGCTCTGATGACTGAAACTGGCCACGTGAAAATCCCAGAAACACCGACGCCGGAAACGCAACCCAAACCGCCACGTCTGGGCCTCTGGTTACTTACGGTTTTGGTCGGCATGGGCATGCTTCAAATGCTCAATGCACGGAACACCGCACAACGTCCGCCGGGCCCCGCGCGCGGTGATATTGCGTTCACGCAGGACGCACTTGCGCCGCGCATCGGTCACTGGGAAGTTACTCAATTTCAGGTCCTCTCCCCCGAAGAACTGCCGGAAGGACAATTCTGGTGGACCCACAGCTGGAATTATACCAACGGTGCGTTCAATAGTACGGTAACCTTTGATCAGGCCGACTTCGCCCATTGGCACGACTTGACAGTCTGTTATCGTGGACTTGGCTGGACGCTGGCTGCCAAAAGCGTTTTGGACAGCACCCCCGACACAGATCCATGGCCTTGTGTTGTGGCCCGCCTCAACAAGACCGGCACCGACTCGGCACTGCTCGTGTTTTCTTTATTTTTTGATGATGGCGATCCCGTCGATCCTCGTGATTACGAAACACCGGAGACTTCAGGCAATGGCTTGTGGCGGCAGTTTGAATCGCGTTTCAAGAGCGGCCGCAGAAAAAGCACAGTGGGCAGTGTGCGGCAATGCCAAGTGCTTGTGCCATACTCTGGGACTCTCGACAGTGAAACGGAAGCCAGCATTATTGACCTCCACTTGCAGACGCGGGACGCATTTCGAAAACAATGGTTAGCCCATTGGCAGTCGGCCCTACCGAAATAGTCATGGACAGCGACAGTCTGCCTCACGTTGTCCGACGCGGACCTTTTAGGACTCAAACGAATTCTTCGCATTGACCTCCACGTCTTAAAGAAGACTCAGCTTGTCTGGGCCGGCTTTCTGCTGCTGGTGATTTCAGCCGCTTTCGGCTTCGTGGTCATCGCCAACATGTGGTCTGAAACCGCCCCACAGGGACTCAATGCTGCTGCATGGTTAGCCCATCGTGCCGCCATTGTGCGCGATCCATCCGTCGACCGTTACTACAGTTTTCAGGATCTCTCTGGTTCTGACGGCCATTTTAAAAATGTGGCTGGATGGCAGGATCACCTTGACGTCGCGGTAGTCGATCCTGCCTTGGCCGAGTCCGCATTCACACTTGTCGAAGGTCGTTGGCCTTGGAAAAAAGCCGTCCGCCTCGATCAGGTGCCGCTGGAATCCCGCCCCTTCACGGTCCACGAGAAGTCGTTTTCATGCGAGACATGGATCCGTCATCTTGGAGGCGGAATGCTGCCTGGCGGAAACTCAGAATTGGAAGGTACGCTGGTCGCAGTTGGGGATGGCGTTTGGGTTGGCTGGCGACTTGTCATGCTCTACCCGTGCAATTCAATCGTCTTTGAAATCGGCAGACCAAAACCACTACCCCCCGTTGGCGTGGCCTCGCTCAGTCGTGTACCTCCAGAGGTCTGGACGCATGTGGCCTGCACTTGGGACGGACACCATGTTTGTCTTTACATCAACGGACTTCTCTCCGGACGCACGGCCTATGCAGGCGACTTCTCTCCGGCCAAATCGCACAGCAAGTTCCGCATCGGTTACGTCGGAAATGGACTTGGTTCTGTCCGTTTTGAGATGGACGAATACGCCCTCTACAACCGCTGTTTATCGCCTCAGGAAATCCTGCAGCATGCCTGGTTCCAGTACGATCTTAAGCCCGAGATTTTGCAGGAGTTTCAGCTTGCGGGCGATGCCCTGATTGCCGGAAAGTTGCCAGCGTCTCTCACGATCTGCCAGACGTTACTTAGGAACGCAGACCTGCCGATGGAGATTCGCTCGCTGGCGAAAATCCGCGCTGCTGAATGTCTCCGCGAGCAAGCAGCATACGACCAAGCTGCGTTACTGTTTTCGGAGGTCGCTGCCACAGCTGATCTGACCGATACCTGCCGCAGGACGGCATTGCATGAGGCGATCGCCTTGCGAGAAGGTGTCACGGTTAAATCCTACCGACCTCAGCAGACATCGACCGGCACAGACAGCGCACACGACTTTATTGATCACTACGCACTTTGTCAGACATGTGCCGAGTACGATCGAACGCTGGACGCCTTTCGTCATGCCCGTGCAGAGGAAGATGCGGTACGCTGGATGGCAAAGTATGCCCCACAGATTCATCCAGTCCTCCAACAGTCTTGCTTCGAATGCCACCAGTCATCACGCGCAGAGGGTGGACTGGATTTGTCCCGTTTCACGGACGGTGCCTCTGCGAGCCTCGAAGGGGACGTCTGGAAACGAGTGGCGATTCGCGTCCGCAATGGGGAGATGCCACCGCCCGATCATCCTCGTCTGCCGAAAGAGGAAAGGGATCTGATCCATCATTGGGCCAATTCCCGGCCAGAATCTGCCTTCTGTGAGGAACTGGCGACCGAAGAAAACCAGCGCCAATTTTCCGGCCATGTGTTTAGCCGACGACTCAACGGGACCGAATACCGCAATTCCATTCGCGATCTGCTCGGTGTCATGCTGTTGGACAGTGAACAACCGCCACAGGATGGATCTGGAGGCGAAGGATTCGATACGGTCGGCGACGTGCTCTTCACATCAACCTCCCATCTGGAGTCGTACTTGCGAGCGGCACGAGGCACGATAGAACGAGCCATGCAACAGGACCTGCAGCACACCGATATCGCAGCGCGACGTCTCCTGATCGCTTCTCCCAACACGATGGTGCCGGAATCCATTTTGACCGAACTTCAGGCGGCCCAAAAAATCCTCGAGACGTTTGCGCGGCATGCGTGGAGGCGGCCGGTTGAACCCCCGGAGATCGCCGCACTCGTTTCGTTGTATGAGAAATCTCGATCAATGACGCCCGATTTTTTGTCGGCCATCGCGCAGCCACTCCAAGCTGTTCTCGTCTCTCCACATTTTCTGTTTGTCGTGGAAACCGAACCTCAGGGTGCCGGAGTGCAACGCCTGACTGCTCATCAACTGGCCACCCGACTTGCTTTGTTCCTGTGGTCTTCCGTTCCCGACGAAGAGCTGCTCGCCCTCGCGGACTCGCAAAAAATCCTTGAAGAACCGACCCTGAAAATGCAGGTCCGCCGGATGCTGGCCGACGACCGCTCTCGGGCACTGGGAGAATCCTTCGGACTCCAATGGCTTGGTCTCCAAGGGCAATCGGATCGCTCTCCTGATCAGACGCTCTTTCCTGAATTCACTCCACAGCTTGCCGATGACCTGCGCGAAGAAGCAATCCGATTTGTCGCCCGAATTTTTCAGGACGACTTGCCACTCACGGACTTCATTCATTCCGACTGGATTCTGGTGAACCAGCGCCTAGCTCAGCATTATGGTCTAGAACTGCCGAGTCAAGATCAGTGGCAAAAGGTGACTCTTTCTGATCAGCAACGCGGCGGTGTCCTGACATTGGGCAGTGTGTTGACAGCATCGTCGTTTGGGCACAGAACCAGCCCCGTCCTGCGTGGCAAATGGATTATGCACCAATTACTCGGAACCTATGTCGCACCACCACCGGCCGGCGTGCCAGCGTTAGATGCTTCCCATGGGCCCAACGAATCACGGACGATGCGAAAGCGACTGGAACAACATCGCACTCAAACGACATGTGCCGCCTGCCATCAGACGATGGATCCCCTCGGCTTCAGCCTCGAAAACTATGATGCCATTGGTCGCTGGCGTGAAACAGAACACGGGGTGCTTATTGACGCATCCGGGACGCTGCCTTCCGGAGAACTCGTCAACGGCCCGGAAGGCCTGAAGCATGCTCTGATCAATCGACAGGACGAGTTCTCTCGTCACTTTGTGCGAAAGCTGCTCGGTTTTGCCCTTGGCCGAGGACTTGATGATTTCGACAACTGTCTCGTGGATCGGTGTCTCAAACAACTGCAGCAGAACGAATACCGATCTTCCGTGCTGATCGAAGAGATCTGCCGCAGCTACGCTTTTCAGTATCGGTATTTCAAACCGACCGCGACTCAGCCATAGTTCGTAGCCGGATTCGGATCCTGTTCGCTCTACTCCGCGCGGCAATGCGTGCGACAATTGGTGAGCGGCAGGCGTCATGCTTGCCAATCCAAAAACGACGTACCAGCGGGCTCACGCCCAATGGCACTCACTTTGAGTTCGTAGTCCCGCCTTCAGGCGGATGTTTGCACAATATTCCCTGCGAATTCCGCCTGAAGGCGGAACTACAAACGATTGCCGCTGACAAAGTGAGTACCAGCGGGCTCACGCCGCTCCGCTCGCCGGACTCATGTCTGGCCGCGCGAAGAATGACGATCGCCGGCGAAGAATGACGATCGAGTCAACTTATCCAATCCTGATCCTAGGTCGCACCGCGGTCATGGCTTAGGTGGGTAGCAAATCGTGTTTTCCAGTTTTTGAACGGATACTTTATGCCTGAAACCCGTGTGCATGCGCAAGCCCCGACGCGCCGACGATTTCTACGAGGTTGCGGCGTGACGCTAGGACTGCCTTGGTTACCGTCACTTGCGATCAAGTCCCATGCAGGTTCAAAGGACGCTGCACAGACGCCCATTCGCGCCGCGTTTATGCATTTCCCCAACGGTGTTTGGGAAAAAGACTGGGTCCCGGAGACGACCGGACGCAACTACACACTTAGCCCAACCTTGCAACCCTTGGAAGCTGTTCGAGACCACGTGCTGGTCGTCACGGGGATGGATAAGCAGCATAGTCGACAGGGTGACGGACACTACTCCAAGACGGCCAATTTTCTGACCGGGATGGCCGTGCGCCGGACAGCTGGAAAAGATATCAGTGCTGGCGGAATCTCCGTGGATCAACTCATCGCGCAAGGCACGAAAGGCTTAACACCGGTCCCTTCGTTGGTGTTGGGCGTCTATCCCGTCATGACGGGCGTTGATCGCAGCGTCGGTTACACGCACGCCTACGGTTCGTACATTTCATGGGAATCCGAGTCACGTCCGGTCACGCCGGAGATCAATCCGAAGGTGGTTTACGATTCCATGTTTAGTCCGGGCGAGGCTGTCGGCGGAAGCAGTCCGCAGTCGTCACGTTATCTTCTGGACTTTGTCCTCGAAGATGCCCGCCAGCTACGCGGCAAGCTGGGGCGGGATGATCAGCATAAAATGGACGAATATCTGGATTCTGTGCGTGCGCTCGAGAGTCGAGTCGAATATGCCGCCCAGCATGCGCATGAGGGGCTGAAGAACGCCCCGCCGGCCTCTGAATTCTTTGCCGTTCGCGCTGGTGCGACGGGCGACTTCAGAGACCACATCGATCTCATGTTTGATCTGTTGGTGCTCGCGTTTCAGACGGACTCCACCCGCGTGGCCAGTTTGATGCTGGCCACGGGACTTTCCAATCAGAGCTTTTCATTCCTTGAGGGCGTCCACGGGGAACATCATGAGCTATCTCATCACGAAAACAGCCCGACGAAGATTGCCCAGTATCAGAAGATCAATCAATGGTATGTGGGACAGTTTGTGAAGTTTCTGCAGAAGCTAAAATCTGTCCCCGAAGGGCAGGGGACTCTGCTAGATAACTGCATGATCCTGTTCGGTTCCGGCATGTCCGACGGTAATCGCCATGATCCCGATAACCTCCCGATTCTGTTGGGAGGCCATGCTGGCGGAACGCTCGCATCCGGTCAGCATCTGGCCGCGAACAATGGTTCCGTTCCGCTCTGTAATCTCTACGTTTCACTCCTCGATCGCATGGGCGTCGAGGTTGAACAATTTGGGGACAGTACGGGAAGACTGTTGCCGGCTCGCTGAGGGCTCATTTCCTAGGTACAGCGGATAGGACTCATCACATGCCGTGTGCTGCCAAAATCGCTGTTTCGAGTAGATGACCGCATCGCTAACTTTTAGACGCCTGCCTCGTTTCATAGTTAACTTAGCAGTCGTGTGCTGAGAGGACATCGGCTGAGCATGAAGAAGCGTTTCATCATTGTCCTCGCGCTTTGTATGGCGGTCATTGCCGCACTCTTAGTGCTCAACGGCAAACGATCTCGCCAGCGCGCTGATCTTCTGGGGCGAAATGGAACTGCCTGGGCCGCTGCTTGCGCCAGCCGCATCGATAACCCCAATCTGATCCGCTATGGGCTGCTGCCGATTGACTCCACGGATCAATGCTTCGCAAATCTGGCGTCAGGGTTTTCGAAATTCCAGTTTTCAGCTCCGTTGAAAGAAACGCCCAACACCTGCGCTGCGCATGTGCCTGGCCTCGCGGCTTTGCAACTGGATCAGGACCCCATGGAAACGGCTGTTTTCGATGGGAGAGACGGCTTTACGGCGGAGGCTTGGATTCGCTGGCACAGTGCAGGAAGTATCGTCGGGGCGAATGATGCAAATGCCAGCACACTCATGGCACTCGGAAGTGGGGTACATGAGGGATTTGCCGTGATGCTGCAACAGCCCGCAGGTGTGCTGTCGGTTCAATTCGGACAACAACAATTGATTGGATCGGTATTTGCCGTTTCTCTGACGCGAGTCGCCCCGGAAGTTTGGACACATATCGCCACTTCGTGGGATGGTAAAGAGGTCCGACTTTATGTGAACGGCCTCCTTTCCGCGGTGGCCGTGTGGGATCGTCAGTTCTCTGAGGCACGATCACACAGTCGCTTTCGAATCGGCTACACTGGAAATGGTGCCGGGGCATTGCGGTTCGATCTGGGCGAAACGGCTATCTTTACTGGTGCTCTGACCGCACCGGATATCTGGAAACTGGCGATGAGGCCGATGGCCGATCAGCAGCACACCGTCATGGCGGCCAGAGAAGCATTGGCAAAAGGAGATCCGCAGCAGGCGATGTTGCTTCTGGAGCAACTCTCAGACGACGGGCCACTTTCGCAGGAGAAGTTCTTCTCAATGGGCGAAGCCTGCAGAGAACAGCAGGACTGGGATCAGTCTCTCGTGTTTTTCCAAAGACTTACGGCGGATCCTCATGACTTGCCACTGCGAGCCGCTGCCGCGTATGAAGAGGCCGCATTGCTGGCTGGTGACCGTCGCCCTGCCGTTTTTCAGAAACGCAGTACGCTGTCGATGGACGCTGTCTCTGTAGCTGATGTGAATGCCAGCCAAGAAACCGTGAAATGGGTGCGGCAACATTTGGAGGAACACCAGCAGACTGTCCGAGCGGACTTTCTGAAAACAGAGTTGACCGATGCGGTGAGGCCACTTCTGGCGCAACACTGCGGAGTTTGTCACCCCTCTTCAGGGTGGCAGAATCTCTCTCAGGAAGATCCACCGGTTGCCAGCAGTATATGGAAGTCGGTTGAGGTCGCTCTTCAGAGTGGCGCGATGCCTCCTCAGGATGCTGAAACACTGGACATCAAGGACCGCCGAGCCATTCTGCACTGGATCCGAGAACTGCCGGAGCAGCAGAATTGCCGCGAGCAATTGAACTCAGACGCTCGGAATCAAATGCTGTCGTCGATTCCCGTCGGTCGGAGGTTAAATCGTGACGAGTTCGTCTATTGCATCAATGATCTGTTCGACGTGCAACCTCGCCTAGATCTCCTGCCGCCATCTGAGGGAGCAGGAGGCGAAGGGTTCGACACGGCTGCTGGTACGCTCATCATGTCCTCATCCACGGCTGAGTCATTTTTTGCGTCTGTCGAAGATGCTGTCACACAATGGAAGTTGAACCGGCAGCGGCTGGTCAGACCAGAGAACGAAACAAGGTTCCCGGCAGATTCACTTGATCACGCAGCGTTGAGTGATCCAGACAATCTGGCCCTTGAGCTAGGGAAGTTTCTCCGGCGAGCATGGCGCCGGACGCCCTCTGATGAAGATCTGGGACGTCTCGTCGAGATGTTCAATGCTGTTGTCGCGGAAGGGCTTTCGCCGGCCGATGGCATTGCGGAAGTTCTGACGGCCGTCCTGCTTTCGCCGCAGTTTCTCTACCTGCTGGAAGAGGTCCCCGAGGAATCCACACGCACTCGAATTTCACAGTCTGAGTTGGCCGCCCGGATGGCTATTTTTCTGTGGTCCTCTGTCCCTGATGAGGATCTTATGAACCTCGTCGAGTTGGGAGCGCTCAAGGATGAAGGAATCCTGAGTCAAGCCGACAGAATGCTGGTGGATGACCGAGCAAGCCGTTTGGGGACTCGATTTGGATTACAGTGGCTGGGCATCGACCAAGTCGAACGAATTGTACGTGATGCGGATCAATACGTCGGCTTTTCACTGCAGACGGCCGACCTGATGAAGCAGGAAGCAGCTCGTTTCGTTGCCGCGATCTTGTGCGAAGATCACCCACTGGAAGAACTGTTTACATCTGACTATGTCTGGAGTCACCCGGAATTAGCGAGTTTTCACAATCAGGAGTGGCATGGTGGAGACGACTGGGTTCAGGTGACGACTTCAGAAAGACCCGTGGCTGGAGTTCTGACGCTGTCGGCAGTCTTAGCCACGAATGCCTATCCGTCTCGCACTAGCCCGGTGCTCCGTGGACGCTGGATTCTGGATCGTATTCTGGGGCAGCCTGTGTTGCCCGCGCCGGCCGAGGTGCCAGCCTTTGAACAAACAGAAGCCAAGCATCCGGACCTGACGTTGCGACAGCAACTGGAGCAGCATCGAAAGAACCCAAACTGTCGCGCCTGCCATCAATTGATGGACCCTCTGGGGTTTGCTCTCGAGGAGTTTGATTCGGTGGGGAGATTTCGACGAGAAGAAAATGGCCAGCCGATTGATGTGGCCGCAGTTCTGCCTGATGGGACAGAAATCTCTGGTGTTGCTGGATTGCGACAGGCGGTGCTGGCAAGGCGTCACCAGTGGATGTTCCATCTAGCACGAAAGCTGACGGGTTTCGCGATTGGACGCGAGATCTCTGCGGGTGAGCATTGCCTGCTTGAAGAAATCGTCAACCGCACGGAAGCATTGGGCGGTACCAGTCGGGCATTGATCCACAGCATCCTGCAGAGCGATCTGTTTCAGCAGAGACGCCTGATTCCGACGACAAGTCCCACAGAGTAAGTCGTCACAGAACCAGCGGTCCTGACAACTCCGCTTCTATCCCATGTTAGCAAAGCCACAATGACTCATTCTCGCCGCCAATTCCTGCGAGGTTCCGGCTTGGCATTGCCGTTGCCGTGGCTTCCATCGCTTTATAGCAGCGCATTCGCCCGAGAAACCGTTCAGCCACCGTTGCGGGCCGCCTTTCTCCATTTCCCAAATGGGGCGTGGATGCCGGACTGGACGCCTGCCGGTGGCACCGGACCACTGCAACTCAGTCCAACGCTGATGCCTCTTGCTCCACACAAAGAATATCTGGCCGTATTCTGTGGCCTCGACAAACCGCACAGTCGCACACTGGATGGACATGCCCACAAGACGGCCAACTTCCTGACCGGAATGCCGGTTTCATCGACGACTGGCCGAGACTTCAGTGCCGGTGGTATTTCCGTCGATCAGCGGATTGCCGCACATCTAGCGGGCCACACTCCTTTGCACAGCCTCGTTCTTGGAGTGGAGCCAATTCAGGGCGGAATTGATCCTGCCAACGGAGTCACGCTCCTCTATGGCAGCTGTATTTCATGGCAGGCTCTGCATCGTCCCGTCTTGCCACAGGTCTCACCAGAATCCGTTTTTGATCGCCTGTTCGGGCGTCAGGCTGCCGATGAGCAGGACTTGCGTCGTTCGCGTCGATTGTTGAACTTCGTGCTCGAAGATTCCCGACGGATCAGTCGCCGACTCGGGCGCGATGACCAGTTGAAACTGGATGAATATCTGGATGCTGTTGATACGATGGAATCGCGAGTGCGTTTCCTCGACAGGCATCCACAGCATCCGACGCTGCAACTGGTGGCCTCCAGTTCGGTTCAGCGGCCCACAACACCCGAGAATTTTGGGCAGCACTTATCCGTTATGCTCGACTTGTTGGTGCTGGCGTTCCGCTGTGACGCCGTTCGTTCCGCAACGGTCATGATGGCCAACGATACATCTCAGCAGGTGTTTCCCTGGGAATCCGGCTTTACAGAACCACACCATACCGTTTCGCACCATCAGTCAAATCCCGCTAAAATTCGACAGTATCAGTGGATTAATCGCTGGTATGTCCAGCAGTTTGCAGATCTGCTGCATCGCCTGCGGCAAGTGCCCGAAGGCGATGGCTCGCTCTTGGACTCCTGCTTACTGACATTTGGATCCGGAATGTCGGATGGAAACCAGCACGATCCGGATGACCTCCCGATCGTTCTGGCGGGTGGAAAGAGTCGTGGAGTCCCGGGAGGAACGCAGACTTTCTTCTCCGATCAGACAAAACCTCTCTGCGACCTCTATCTTTCGATACTCACCCAGATGCGAGTCAACGATTTGGCTTTTGGTGACAGTACGGGGCAGCTGTTTTGAAACTCGAGCAGACCCTAGCCGTTAAGGAAATGTTAACCTGATTGTCGCGGTGCGATTCTCATGAGCTGGCTCGCGTCAGCGCAGAAAACCCACACACGCCGCTGGGCTGCGCGATTCATGATGGCAGTTTCTACTGCGATCCTGACCACTTTTGTGGTCGACCGGATGCTGGGAACGTTTGGCTTCCCACCCGAAATTCCGGAGGTTGTTTCACACCCTTCGCAGATGCAGCAGCAACGCGATCAGCTCGAATTCAGGTACCTCTTTCAGACAAATGACTTTGGCCTGCGAGACCGTAACATCCCCCTCATGAAGGCCGCTGGTCGACGTCGAGTTTTTGTTGCTGGTGACTCCTTCACCGAAGGTGACGGGGTAGAATCGAGTGAGCGGTTTACGGAGTTACTTCAGGTCTCCTTTCAAGATGACGGAAAGGACATTGACTTTATTAATGGCGGACTGAGTGGAGCAGGGCCGCTCGAATACGGTAACCTCTTTGTCAAAGTCGGATTGCTGTTTCAGCCGGATGCGCTGCTCATTTGTTTTTTTGTCAATGACGTTTCAAATACGGCCGAACAGCTTTTCCGAACTCCCTTCATGCTGGATCCTCCACGTGCTCGCTCAAAGCCCCGCAGGATTCTGCACAGGCTTTGGCCTCGCATCAATACTCAAGTTGAGTTGTTGCAGTCGGATGCAGAGCAGAGCAAAAGAACACAGACAGATGATTTTCTGGGAAGTATCGCAGCAGTGGCTCGTGCACGGGGAGTGAACGAAGGGGCTATTCAGGAATGGATCTTGTCGGTGCCATCTGAATTGGGGGCCGCTGTCAATGAAGGTCGCTTCAATGGCGCTGTGCTTTCGCAGGGTCTCCTTAATCCTAGCTACTGGACGGACTCTCTGGACATCAATACACCGAGCGCAAAACGACGCTGGACGACAGTCTGCCGGATCCTGTCGGAACTCGTTCATCGTTGCCGTCATTCAGGCGTTGAAGTGGCCATTGTCCTCCTTCCGACACAGTTTCAGTACGATCCAGAAAGTCATACAGATCAGAACCCCTGGGTTGTGACGGGTTGCCATATTCGACGAGAATGGCTGATTCAAGAAACGGAGATCCAGAAACAGTTGGCTGAATGGGCAACATCCGGCGGTGTCCCGATCCTCGACCTGACGGAGACTTTTCGTGACGCAGCCAGAAATTCGGTTCGACTGCATTGGAGTTTCGATGGGCACTGGAATGCATTCGGACAACAGACTGCAGCGCGAGCGATTGACCTCTGGCTCAGAACCAATGAAGTTTTCAAAACGATAACTGCTCCGCGAAAGTCGGCCCCGAATATGGCACCGTGAGTAGGTTTCCCACTCCTCGATCGCATGGGCGTCGAGGTTGAACAATTTGGGGACAGTACGGGCAGACTGTTGTAGCACAAACGCCTCAACTCATGTGAGTCCTGTCATCCGTGCCGCCCAGCACGAATTTGGAAAATATGTTCCGTTCGCGTCAAGTTCTTGACCCAAGATCATGCCCTCAATCGTAGTCTGGATTTCACGGGCATTCTCGCTCTCAGCTCAAGTTAAACCCTAGCAGGATCCGCGAAAATTTCACGCACCTCTTTGTCATCACACGCCCAATCAGGACTGCAGGAACGCATCATTACGCCGCACAATGGTATCGAGGCATTTACAGATGCCATTCGTTCCATGGTGCGCGACTGGCCCTTCACACGCGGCCTCGCGTGGCGCATGTTTCTGCGCGACACACGGGCAACTTACCGCCAAAGCTTTCTTGGCTATTTCTGGCTCTTGTTACCTGCCCTTGCCAATACACTGGTCTGGGTGTTTCTGAATGGCGCAAAGGTCGTCAACATCGACTCGGGTGACGTGCCGTATCCCTTGTTTGTGTTCACGGGCACGGTGTTGTGGACAGCGTTCAACGGTTCTCTTGTGGGTGCCATGAGCATCATCGAAGAGGCGCGTGGAACGCTGGCTAAGGTCAACTTTCCTCACGAATCATTAATCCTTACGGCATTTGGTAAATCGCTCCTGAATACCGCCGCCACTGCGATTTTTGTGATCCCGTTTCTCTTTCTTTATCATGTCGAATTTCGCACCACCATGCTCCTGTTTCCCCTCGGAATGCTCGCGACGATACTGTGCGGGACAGCTTTGGGATTGATTGTTGTCCCGTTTGCAGCCCTCTTCAGTGATCTAGGCCGAGCCATCCATTTGGGGCTTCGATTTGGCTTTTTTCTGACACCCGTGATTTTTCCCGTGCCAAAATCCGGATGGGGACATCAACTCATGGTGCTCAATCCGGCAACATCCCTCTTTGTCACAAGCCGCTCATGGCTGATTGGCGGAGAACCACCTATGTATCTCGCGTTTAGTCTTGTCGTCTTCGCAAGTGTGATCCTGCTCACACTAGGGGTGGTGATGCTGAAAGTCGCACTTCCCCACATCATCGAACGCATCAGCGCCTAACGCCTCGCAACCCGCACGGACACTTGCTCGTGATTCATCACGTCACCTCCGTGCTCCTCTGGATTATTCTACTCCACGCGTTCAGCGGACTCATTTCTGGCCGCGCGGAGTCTAAACTCAGTCGGACAAGAATGTCCAACCTACATTTGACATCTTCTTACAGAGGCCCTATCCGTAAATTCCGCACAATGAGAGTGTTTTTCGGAACCCGGTAAGTCCACAGTCAACCTTGCCAATCACATCTTGACCTAGATTGTTCCGTACCGTATTCGTTCGGCCACAAAATTCGGCTCTTCAGAGTTCCCTGTTTTAGGTTGACAAGCGTCACCCACGGGCACGAAGTCCGCGCAAAATCCCGCTCCAGCCCAAAACTCGATCTTCCCTCGCAACCCCCCTCAAAGCCGTAGAGATTCCATATGCCGTAGCAAGCGGGAACGGAGTCGCGGCAAGGGGTCGCCCGAAAACGTGCTTGGTACTTGGTGCTTGGTGCTTGGTGCTTGGTGCTTGGTGCTTGGTGCTTGGTGCTTGGTGCTTGGTGC
>QWQG01000060.1 GCA_003670925.1 Planctomycetota bacterium
AAAAGATCAGTTGAAACTGGAAGACATCCTGCGAGCTGTGTCGCTGGTTTCTTCTGCCGATGCCAAAGGATCACTGTTTGATCGCATCGCCACGCTCGTCCCGACGCTAGCTGGTTCCAAAGGATCGTCGCCGTTGACGCAGCCTGGTTTGAAAGTGGACTTTTACGCCCCGAATCCATCCAACGTAGCGCGGGAAACGCTGCAGGCAATGACACCATCAGGCACCGGTGTCGCCACGACAATCGTAATGGATCAGCCCGTGCTGAAGACTCGCGATGCATTCGCCCTGATGTTCACCGGACACATTGCGATCGACAAACCCGGCAAATACACGTTCTTCATCAACTCCGACGACGGTTCTCGCTTCTACCTCGATGGCGAACTGCTCATCGACAACGACGGCCTGCACGGCATGGTCGAAAAGCAGGGCACCGTTCAACTGACCGCCGGCCTGCATGCGATTATCGCCACGTATTTCGATAACGGCGGGGGGGATGGTCTGACAATGTCATGGAATGGCCCTGACATGACAAAGCAGGAGATCCCGGCAAACGTCCTTGTCTCCGCAGCCGAACAGACCATTCAGGATCTTGGTATTCAGGCCATGATGGAAGTTCCCGGCAACGACGCTGCCAAGACGAAGCTTCTTGCCAGCCTGTTGAAAGAACGAGCCTCCGTTAACACGTCCCTCCAGTCTCTAAGTATGATCCCGACGGAATCATGGCCAAAGGAACAACTCGGCAATCTGGCCGAAGCCGCCTTGTCATATCTTGCCAGCCGCGAACCTCGTGAACGCAACTCCGACCAAGCTCAACTGGCTCTGCAACTTGCCGAAGGCGTCAAGACACGGCTGGACGCTGCCGGTCGAACTCGCTTCGAAAAGCAACTTGCGGAAGTTGTTGTGCCCCTGATTCCACTTGGCACAGTTCGCGAGCGGATGATCTACGATCGCGAAACCATCGCTGTCCAAGCTGGTCGGCCCGTCGAGTTCCGGCTGACAAATACCGACAATATGCCGCACAACTTTGCGATCGTGCTGCCAAGCTTTATGGCCGAAGTTGGTGAACTGGCTGAAGCCACCGGTCGAGATCCCGACGCAGCGGCTCGCAACTTCATCCCGCAGAGTGACAAGATTCTGGTCGCCAGCAAACTTGTCCAGCCCGAGCAATCCGACTCCATCTTCTTTGAAGTGCCGAAGGAACCTGGAATTTATCCCTACGTCTGCACCTACCCCGGCCACTGGCGTCGCATGTATGGAGCCCTCTACGTCGTCGCCGATCTTCCAGCCTACGAAACGGATTCTGCAGCCTACCTGGCTGCCAACACGCTGGAAATGAAAGACGATCTTCTGAAATACCTTGGCCGCAATACCGACTGGCAGCTGGATGACCTGAAGGGCGACGTGATGCACCTTGCGCACCGAGCCAACAACTTCGAAGTCGGCCAGCAACTCTTTAAGGCGGCCGCCTGTATCGGCTGTCACAAACTCAACAACCAGGGCAACAACATCGGCCCCGACCTGACCAAACTCCCGCCCGAGTACTCCAAAGTGGACGTCCTCGAACACCTGCTCAACCCTTCGAAAAAGATCGACAAGAAGTATCAGTCGAACATCATCGAGTTGACCAGCGGCAAGGTGCTCACCGGCCTGATCACCGAAGAAACGGGCGACGCCATCAAGCTCATCGACAACCCCGCGACTCCCGAAAAAGTCACCACGATCCCCAAAACCGAAATCGAATCCCGCACGCTGAGTGAAGTCAGCATCATGCCCAAAGGCGTGCTCAACAAGCTGACCCGGGAAGAAATTTTCGACCTGCTGGCGTATGTGCTGGGCGGCGGGGATAAAAAGAATGCATTGTTTGAGGAGCATGAGCACGGGAAGTAGAATTTGAAATCTCAAATTTGAAATCTCAGACCAGCATCGGCATTCTGTGTTTTTATTTCAAATTTGAAATTTGAGATTTGAGATTTGAAATCTCAAATCCAATTGAGGGGCACTTCGATGAAATATGAACGCTTCGAAGATCTGCCGGTCTGGAAGGCAGCGGCGGAGTTGGCCGTGAAGATCTTCGCGTGGTCGTCGCATGCGTGGTTTCGCGGAAAAGGCGACTTTGCTAATCAGATCCAGCGATCCGCCCTGTCGATCTCCAACAATATCGCGGAAGGTTTTGAGCGAGGCTCTACAAACGAGCTTCTGCAGTCCATCTATATCGCTCGCGGCTCTGCCGGTGAAGTTCGATCCATGCTGTGCGTCGTTGAACTCATGGACGCTCCCGAAGATTTGAAATTTCAAATTTCAAATTTGAAATCCCTGTCGGAAGGCATTTCCCGGCAACTTCGAGGCTGGGCGAACAGCCTTCAGAACTCTGACATTCAGGGCCAAAGGCATCTCAACGATCAATCGAAACGGGCCTACGACAACCGCAATCGTGGAGACAACTTTCGAAAGCACATTCAGACCAACGTTGAACAGGCTCAGCAACAACGTGAGGAAGAACGAAGGAAATCAGCCAATCCGCCTCCACCCGAGGATCCCTCCGACTGATATTTCAAATCTCAAATTTCAGATTTGAAATTCCAGGCGACGCTTTCAAATTTCAAATCTGAAATTCCGATTGTCCTGCCAAAAGAGTGATCACGCTCCCCTGTGATGAGCCTCTTTAGCCGCCCACCAGTTCGCGAATCGGGCGGCAGTCTTCCGGCAAAATTCTGACGGGGCGTTCGCTGGTGTCGCGGACGTATCCGGTGCTGTCGATGCCAAGGTTGTGGTACACGGTTGCCAGGACGTCGCGGTAATGAACAGGGCGATCGGCAGCGTAGGCGGCTGTCTTGTCGGTCGATCCGATCACCTGGCCGACCTTCATGCCGCCGCCTGCAAACAAAGCTGACTGCACGGGAGCCCAGTGGTCGCGTCCGGCCTTGTCGTTGATCTTTGGCGTTCTCCCGAACTCGCCCCAGACAATAACCGACACATCCTGATCTAGGCCACGCGCGTAGATGTCTTCGACCAATGCCGAGATGCCTGCGTCAAATGTTGGCAGATGCTGTTTCAGATGCGCAAAATTGTTTCCGTGCGTGTCCCAGAATCCATACGCCACCGTGACGACGCGCACACCAGCCTCCACGAGTCGTCGCGCGATCAAGAGTTGATCATTCCATGTTGGCGCACCGTCGCCGAGATGCTTGGCAGAACCGCGTCCGTAGCGTTCCAGCACATGCTTGTCTTCACGCTCTACATTCATCGCATCGACCAGTCGCGAGGATGTCAGCACATCGAACGCCCGTCGATAACTTTCGTTCATTTCGTCAATGCTGCCAGTGTCCGCCTGACGACGAAAAGCATCCAGTTGTTCTAGCAAAGAACGCCGACTCGTGAATTCCGGCGATTCAATGTACCTCAAACGCATGCTGGCCAAATCTTCGCCGTCAGCGCGCACCTGATTGTAGGCACTTCCCAGATAGCCAGCCCCAGTGCTGTTGTAAGGACGATGCTGCATCGTGGGAAACAGATCGACAAACGGCGGCGTGACTTCGTTGGTGGCTCCCTGAATTCGAGCCACCACGGAACCAAAGTTCGGGATCCCGTCGCGCTGCACTTCTCCCATCGTGAAGCCGGTCAGATTCTGAAAGCTGGAATGCTCATCCCGCTGACCAACAATCGACCGCACGATAGAACATCGATCTGCCACACCTGCCAGCTTTGGCAACAGCTCACAGTATTCAATGCCGGGCACTGTGGTGGCGATCGGATTGAACTCGCCGCGGATCTCAGCCGGCGCGCCTGGCTTCAGGTCAAAGGTGTCCTGATGCGGCATGCCGCCAGAAAGGTACACCATGATCACGGACTTGTGTCGGCTGGACGGAGTGCCCGCGGACTTCTGCGATTCTGCGGCATTCAGGTCAGCCAGCGTGAGTCCGCCAATCCCAAGTCCGCCGACCTGTAGAAATGAGCGGCGCGTCAATCCGTCGCAATAGCGGTGTGAGCGGCCAAAGAAATTCCACATCGGTGGTTTTCCGAACAAATTAAGGAAAGGCGGTGCGAGGAGGGCAATTCGCAGTGCTGGATTGTAGCTCCAAAGGAACTCGGTTTCTAGTATCGATTCCTGTGGCTTGGACATTCTTGTCCGAGTCCTTGCCAGAACACGTTCCACCGACACGAGTTTCCTGAGTTACAGGAAGAAACGTTCAAACAGTGTTGCTTGGCCATGCGACGGACAAGAATGTCCATCCTCCAAAAGCCCAAAACCGGATGACCAAAGTTCTCTTCAGTCAGCCGGTTTCAGGTTTTTAGTGCTGGTTGCGTTTGCTGCACGATCAAGTTCCTTCTGAGCGATGTGATGAATCAAACCAATCGACCGCTGAACCATCGTGGTCCAGACTTGCCGATTGAAACAGGTCAGCGTGTCTCAACGAATGCTAGTCGTCGACTGACCTGAATCCATGATATTGCTCAGGGAAGAACTTCGTCCGATGGTTGGCGTAGACTTCCTGCAGGTGCCGGATGTTCTGGCCATCTCCTTCAGGGTCTGGCTGCCAGCGACTCGTACGGCTTCAACCAGAACTTCGTCGCCATTCACCACACCGTCGCGGTCGTTGATTTCGACATCCGGGGTGACACCTTCGCCAGCCATTTTACGTCCGTTGGGTGAGTAGAACAGAGCTGTTGTCAGCCGCAGGTCACCTCCGATGGCACTCAGCGGGAAGTGAGTCTGCACAGAGCCTTTGCCGTAACTTCGGGTTCCCACCACGACGCCTCGTCCGTTTTCCTGAATGGCGGCTGCGAAAATTTCGCTGGCAGAAGCACTGTCACCATCGACCAGCACCACCAAAGGCACGCTCCAGGTCTTGTTGTAGGTGGCTCGCTCCACCATGTTGTCAGCACTCAGTCGCCCTTTTGTGGTGACGATTGTGCCACAGGCCAGGAAGCGGTCGCTGATTTCAACACAGGTCGTCAGCAGGCCACCGGGGTTACCTCGCAGATCGAGGACCAGAGACTTCATGCCTTTCTTGTAAAGTTCATTCAGAGCCTGATCCACTTCGGCGGTTGAGTTCTGTGAAAAGCGGCTCAGACTGAAATAGCCCACATCTGTGCCGGACAGCAGCTTCGTATCGTTTACGGTCCAGACTCGAACGGAACGGCGTGTCAGAGCAAAATCACGTTCGCCTTTTCCGTCGCGGTAGATCCGCATTCTCATCTGACTGCCGCTGGTTCCCTTCATCAGATCCACGCTGCTGGCCATTTTCATGCCGTCGATGTTCCTGCCGTTGATACTCAGGATGATGTCGCCGGATTCAAGACCAGCCTCTGCAGCTGGTCCGCCTCGCAGCGGCTTTACGACGATCAGACCTTCAGCATGTTCACGAACCTCCACCCCAATCCCCACGATGTTTTCTTCCAGAGCCGCACTCTTCATGTTTGTCATTTCCGCACCATTGCGAGAGCCTGGATCCGCTGGCTCAAGACCAGAAAATTTATCGAGCGTATCGATGCTGGCGTTAGAAAATTCAAAAGCGACGACACTTGGTGTTAGACCTTGGACAGACTGAGCGGACTGCATCACCGTGTTGAGGACCGTTCGTGCGTCGTTGTAATTCTGGATCTGCCCATTGCCAACTACGCGGCTGAGTGTGTTGCGGAAACCATCCGTGCTGAATGAGTCTCCTGAGATTCCAAGTCCGTTCATGAAAGCTTGGTTGTCCAGAGCGATCGTCAGATTTCGCAGTGCCCGTCGCACGCGCAGATCGTAGCTGGTCGGTTCCAGAGACCGCTCGTCAATCTTCTCTGACACTTCCGCAAACAACTGCACGGCCTGAGTCGTGGTCATCGCACGGATGGCTCGTACAGTCACAGGGTTCTGATAGCGGGATGTAAGCAAATTGTTGATCGTACTTGTTTCGTCGTCCAACTGACCTTGTGGCTGCTGAGACGGCACAAAAGGATCGCGGCCGCTCGAAGGTGCATCACGATCTACCGGTGCGTATCGATCCACGGGGGAAGAGCGGTCATCGCTGGACGGAACGGAGTTGTCCAGAGGCACACGGTAGCGAACCTGTCCGTCATTTCGTGATTCTAGGCTGCGATTATCAGACCCAGAGTCGAATTCACGGCTTCCAGCAGGACGGCTAAAGGAATCTACCGGAGCGGCCGAAGGATTTGCCCGACGGCCGAAAGTTGACCAGCTGGCAGGCAGTTCCGGAAAGTCGTTGGCGCCGGAGCCCGCTGCAGGTCGCGCTGCAGGTGACGCGGTGCTGAGACGCTCGTTTGAGCGTGACCATGCAGAACCGTATCCAAGCTGCGAGGCGTTGCCACGACCGTTTGGGCAGTTACTGTTGGGCATGTTTTGAGCGAATGCGACACTGCCAGCCATCGTCAGAACGGCCAGCGTCAAGGTCAATGTCAAAGTCTTAAGGATGTTCATGACTGCAATCTCCTTTGAGGAGTTTCTTGCTCCTCGTCTGAATCGATGCGTGTTTTGAAAAACCTGGTTACTGAAATTTAGTGGTTGGTTGTGGTATCTGATTGTTGCGGAAAGAGCCTACGCCACATGCGGATACTGATCGGATACGATTCGCATGGTCGGGCCAAAGTTGGCAGGAATGCTAGGAACCGGATGCTTCTCTTCGAGCAGTTCGCCACGCATGACGCGAATGTTGGCGGGAGCTTCGATCCCGATCTTCACGGTCCCCACCCCTGTTTTTATCACTTTGATAACAATGTCGTCGCCAATTCGGATAATTTCAGCCGCTTTGCGTGTGAGTACGAGCATGACTAAGTACCTCCTGTAAATCTTTTCTTCCCAAAAATTGAGTTCTGTCGACACCGAGCAGAAACTGTTGTTGTCATGTTGAATAGTACATAGCGAGAAGTGTGCCAATTGTGATTTGCTTTTTAATGGCGATTGAAAAATAATCTTAACTCGTTTGCTGATAATGCTTTAAGTTAACTATAGCATTGCGCAATATCTGCCGGTCAACGCCCTCTGGTAAGCTGGTGATGGAAATGATTTCAAAACAGTGGTGGCCCGAGCTGCGAAATATTGTCATATCGACAAAGTTAGTGGCTGGATTGATTACGACTAAAGTTTCGACGTGTGTCCTGCGACACGGAAACACCATTCTATGGTGGGTAAACTCGAGTTCGATTGTTAAGCGGCGTTGAATGGTTTCAGTGTTCCCCGCAGACTGGACGACGCGGAGCGTGGTTCCGGGAACCGGCAGACATCTGTCGGAACTGACTCCGTGCGATTTGAACGCCCGAGAACCGGGGTAGCCACCTTCAGTTTTTGAGACTTTCGACGTGATTGGAATCGCGCAGTGTTTTTCGTACACTGCACGGAGGAGTCGTCGCTTGGCGAACTTGAAGTACACACCTGCTGGAGTCAATTAAATGCTGCGCCGTAGTTTTATTACGCTGGCCACTGTCTGCCTGCTATCGACATCCACTTTTGCTGGGGAGAAGCTTGGGGAATGGCAGGAACTTTTCGACGGCAAGACCTTTGAAGGCTGGAAGCTCAACGAAAATAAAGAGGCATGGTCCATTGAAGACGGAAAGCTTGTCTGTCATGGCGAACGCAGTCACATGTTTTATGTGGGAGACGGAAAGCCGTTCAAAAATTTTGAATTTGAATGCGAAGTCATGACGACGCCTGGCAGCAACGCGGGGATTTATTTTCACACGAAGTTTCAGGACACCGGTTGGCCAAAATTTGGTCAGGAGGTTCAGGTCAACGTGTCCCATGGCGACCCTAAAAAATCGGGAAGTCTGTATGGTGTTGTCGATGTCGGGAACCCGCCGCTTAAGGACAATGAATGGTACAAGACTTGGGTCAAGGTCGAAGGCAAGCATGTGATCATTAAAGTAAACGATACCGTGACGGTTGACTACACCGAGCCTGACGGCAAAGAAGCATTTTCCGCGGACTTTGAACGCCGGATAGGGGAAGGCACTTTCGCACTCCAGGCGCATGATCCAAAGAGCAAAGTCTATTTCCGCAATCTAAAAGTTCGGCGCCTACCGTAATGGTGTGAGCGATCAGGGATGTCTCACGCAGGACGGATCTGGAGATCCGTCCTGCACTGATTTTGGGAGTGTTGTTGGTGCCTGTTTTGATGGAACTAAGTCGTTTGGTGGTTTCGGATTTGACTGATCAGCAGGCCATGTATCTGCGCGAGGTTGGCGGCACGCGGATGTTTCCGATTCTGATCGGTCAGTTCGAAGCGCAGGCAATCAATCGGCAATTGTTGGAGGAAGAACCATTCCGTCCGATGACGCATGCTTTGCTCAAAAACGTCATTACGGCGTTGGGTGGCGTGGTTGAAGAAGTGATGATTACGGAAATGAAAGAACACACGTATTTCGCGGTGCTCAAAGTTCGGATTGGTGATACGGTGCATGGCATCGATTGTCGCCCCAGTGACGCGATTGCCATGGCCGTGCATTATTCACCGGCTCTGCCGATTTATGTCGCCGAACAGGTGCTGCACGAAGTGGGCTGAATCGCAGCATATCGAACGGGGAAATTCGCATGTCGAATTATCAGAAGGCTGCCTTCAGCTTTCGAAACGGCACAATTGAATTTGGCTGTGCCTTGGGGCGATTCAGCCGGGGATGCACGGTCATATCTGTCGTCATGCTCACGGCCTTTGTGGTACCGTCGGTTGCGGCGCAAGGGATTAGAGATGTGCCAGGTTTCTGGGGGCTGCGGCAAGGAAATGAGATCTCGGTGCTGATGGCGAGTTCGCGGCGGACGGAGATTGTCGTCGCTGGCCAAGCGGAAGTCACGCGTGAGACATCCGAATCACTTCAGATCCAGTATCGCGTGGTGGCTATCGAGCGATCCGGTGATGTGCTCGTCAAAGCGATCGTCAGAAAAATTGAACGCCAGCCTACCTCGTTGATTTTGACGCGGCTGACCGGAGCGACATTTTCGCTCGCGATCCACCCGGACGGCAGTGTCAGCATGCTCACCTCGGAAGGCCGCGACGCGTTGGTGACGCATCTGTCCAACGGTGATCCCGAAAGCGCTCAGGTTCTGAAGAAGTGTCTGACGGATGAGACGATTAGGTCATGGCTGAGCGTTCCCTTTTGGTTGATTCAGCCCGTCGCAGATGACAAATTACAGGACACGTGGAATCGCAGTCACGACGTCTCGCTGGGAACACTTGGGTCGCTGCAGTTGGATCTGAATTTCCGGGTGGGTGACATGCAGGCCAGCATGGCAAAAATCATGATCGCCGGGGACGCACATTTTCGACCATTAGTACTTCCGGACACCGACACTGCGGCGTTTCCGTTTCTGTCGAACGCCAAGGTGGAGATCGACGAGGTTTCCGGCACAGGTCGACTCCATGTGGCTTCACCCGATGCGGACGAACCGTCCGAGCTGCGACCGCAGTTTGAATCTGTCGAATGGACATTGCGTCTGCACGGCGAGGCGCAGTTGCCATGGGATAAACTGCCCAAAAAATCGACGATCCCCGCTGGGGCCGATGGCGATCCTGCCGTGCAGGATGTGTCGCGCAAGAGCAGCATGGTCACGTTCCGGCAAACACAACATCAGCTCTGGACGTTGCAGGGTTTCACGATCGGAATGCCGCGAAGGTTAGAATTCGATCGCCTGTCTGTCCCAATTCAACAATTGGTACCAGTCCCACCGAAGTAAACGCGTTGGCAGATAATTGAGCCCCCATTTCGATGTGAGGTCAGATTCCGGCTTGCCAACGCGCTCTGAAAACGCAATGCTGTGGCCCAACCAGCTGGATCATTTTCCCACCGTAAGTTCCCAGCCCGCGTGTGATCCATCCCTCGAACAAAACTTTGCCCCGCCTGAGTAACCCCACCATGATGTTTACCGCTTTCGGTGTCAAAATACCAACTGCAGCAGACGCCTTGCGTGCTGCGGTTTTATGCGTCGTGGTCAGCCTCGGAACGGTTGCTGCATCCGAGCGGCTGAATTGGCCCGTAAGGACGGGGCCGGCACTCAACGGGCATGTTGCGGACGCTGATGCGCAAGGCCTGCCGACGAGGTGGTCAGAAGCGCCGGCCTCAAATATCGCATGGAAACTGGAACTCGAAGGCTTCGGTCATTCTGCGCCGGTAATCGGGCATGGACGGATCTGGGTGACGTCGGCCACGAAGGATGGTAAACAGCAGTTTGTGTACTGCGTTGATCAGGCCACCGGAAAAATTCTGCAGCACATGTTGCTATTTGAAAATCCGGAACCGGAACCACTGATGAACGATGTGAACACGTACGCTTCGCCATCGTGTGCGTTGGAAGATGACGCGGTCTATGTGCATTTTGGAACCTACGGCACTGCGAAGCTGAACCCTGCAACTCTGGAAATCCTCTGGCAGCGGCGGGACATTAATTGTCGGCATTTTCGGGGCCCGGGCTCGTCACCGATTCTCTGGAAAGACCTGTTGCTGCTGACGTTCGATGGCATTGATATGCAATTCATCACGGCCTTAAACAAGCACACAGGAGAAACCGTGTGGCGCACAGATCGTACGACCGACTATGGCGATCTCGACGAAAACGGCCAGCCAAAACAGGAGGGCGATCTGCGGAAAGCCTACAGCACGCCGAACGTCATTGAAGTCAATGGCCACGCGCAAGTTGTCTCAGTTGGTTCACGAGCCGCATTTGCGTATGATGTGGAAACCGGAGAAGAGTTGTGGACCATTCGTCATGACGATTTCAATGCCTCATCACCGCCGATGTTCTTTGAGAATCACGCGATCATCAACACAGGCTCGCGCGGATCTAATCTGCTCAGCGTACGTCTGGACGATTCTACGCGTGGCGATGTGTCTGAATCGCACGTTGTCTGGAATCGCGACAAAGGCAATTCCGACCTGAGTGCCCCGCTGTTGATCGGCGATCGCATTTTCAGCATCCTCAACAATGGTGTTATCAACTGCGTGGATGTCCGGACCGGCGAAGAGATCTGGAAAGATCGAGTTGAAGGCACGTTTACGGCGTCGCCGATCACCGCAAATGGAGTGATCTACTTCTGCAATGAAGCTGGCGATTGCTATGTTGTGAAAGCCGCAGACACGTACGAGCTAATCTCGCACAATCATCTTGACGAAGGCATGCGTGCATCACCAGCGGCAGCGGACGGCCATGTGTTTTTTCGGACGTTCACTCATCTTTATGCGATCGGACAATGAGGCTTTCCATGAAGTTTTCCATCGGAGTACTGTGTGCCGTCCTGTTCAGCATGTGCGGGTTCAACGCGGCAAATGCAGCAGAGGGCAATTATCCAAAGGGCGAATGGGTGTCCTTGTTCAACGGCAAGGATCTAAACGGCTGGACGCCGAAGATTCGATACTATGAGCCTGGCGACAACAACGGCGACACGTTTCGCGTCCGCGACGGATTGCTGCAGGTTCGTTATGACGGTGGCGGCTACAAAAAATTCGGAGAAAAATTTGGGCATCTGTTCTACAAAGATAGTTTTTCAAACTATCGATTTCGCGTGGAGTATCGATTTGTCGGGGAGCAATGTCCTGAAGGTCCGGGCTGGGCAACGCGTAACAGCGGCGTGATGATTCACGGGCAGGATCCAAAGACGATGGCAAAAGACCAAGAT
Organism: Planctomycetota bacterium; assembly: GCA_003670925.1. Classification (GTDB taxonomy): domain Bacteria; phylum Planctomycetota; class Planctomycetia; order Planctomycetales; family Planctomycetaceae; genus SXXK01. The sequence goes on from QWQG01000060.1 coordinate 11,602, forward strand.
TTTCCTGTTTCAATTGAAGTGCAGCTTCTGGGGGGAAACGGCAAGGACACGCGGACGACATCCAATCTGTGCACGCCAGGCACAAATGTCGTGATGAACGGCGAGTTGAAGCTGGAGCACTGCATCAATGCAACCTCAAAAACTTACCATGGCGAACAATGGGTCACGGCTGAGATCGAAGTTCACAACAACGAAGTCATTCGTCATCTGCTGGATGGCGAAGTCGTGCTCGAATACAACAAACCACAGCTCGACGAACGTGACGACGCGGCAAAGAAGCTGATTAAAGACGGCGAGCTTATGCTCGCCGGCGGCACGATCTCGCTGCAGTCCGAAAGCCATCCGATCGACTTCCGCAAGGTTGAGATTATGGTGCTGGAAGAGTAACAGCACGCTGTGCCCGATAAATGCAGGAATGGCCGCTCAGGAACCAAGACAAAAAACAGGCGATTGCAGCGTAGATGATGAAGCCGGAACTGAGCAGTGAACTGTGTTTATGCTCGAACAGTTCGATGGCCATAATCGTGCAGGCCAGCGGCGTGTTGGTCGCTCCGGCAAACACGGCCACAAAGCCAAGGGCGGCCATCAGATCTACCGGTGCGTCGAGCAGATGGCCCAGCACATTTCCTAGGGCTGCGCCGATAAAAAAGAGGGGAGTCACTTCTCCTCCTTTGAAACCACTGCCGACAGTCACGGTTGTGAAGATGAGCTTCCACCACCAGCTGAACATTGCCGCTCCGCCGATGAAAAAACACGACTGAATGGTCACGGCGTCCGGTGTTTGGGGATTCGCAAATTCACCCAACCCGAGATAGTCCTGATCACGCAAGGCGCGTGTCAGGAGAATTAAGAGCATCCCACCGACCGCAGGCCGGAGCCACGGAATTGAAATCGTGCGTTTGAAGGCTTCCGAAATGCCGTGCATCAGTTCGACAAACAGGACGCTGGTTAAGCCAAAACATCCGGCGGCAATCGCGACCTTGCCCGTGAGTTTCCAGTCGAGACTGATACTGGATGCCGTCTCGGACGCGCTGGTGGCCCACGCAACCTGATACTGCGTGTGACCAACTCCCCAAGCGGTGTTGACCTGATCGCCGACAATACTGGCCATCAGACACGGTATCAGGGCTGTGTAACTCATCCGGCCGATTGTCAGAACTTCGATGGCGAAAATGGCGCCCGCGAGTGGTGTTCCAAAGACCGCTCCGAAGCCAGCCGCGATGCCGGATGTGAGCAGAATTCGTGTGTCCGCTTCATTCAGTTTCAGCCAACGTCCAAAGGTGGCGAAAAGGCTGCCGCCGATCTGTACGGCAGTTCCTTCACGGCCGGCAGAGCCACCAAAGAGATGTGTGATGAGCGTTCCGATCAGGATTAGCGGCGCCATCCGTGTCGGGACACCGCCCCCCGGTTCATGGATCTGCTCAATGATCAGATTATTGCCGGCCTCAGCCGTGCTTCCGCACCGATGGTAGAGATATCCAGAAGCTATCCCTGCCAGCGGCAGCAGATACAGTAACCATGGATGATGCCAGTGAAGTTCGGTCACGTGATCCAGTGACCACATAAACAAGGCCACAACAGAACCAACAGCCGCCGCTGACGGCACGCAGATTGCCAGCCACTTGAACACAAATATGTTTAAGGAGATATGCTCGCGAAAATTCCAGCGGAAGGTCATGTTTGATGCATTACTTTAGTTTGGCGCTGGTTGCCATAACCATGCCACATGAGGTGGATTTCAATCGGCGGCGCGAAAGCTGGGGTTGTTGTTTGCGGTCAGCGTGCCGCTGCGTTGCGGATGCAGTACACGCGTTTGTCGGTTCGAATCAGCAATCGATCTCCGGCAATCGCAGGCGTGGACAGTGTCAGGTCGTCCTCGGCTAGACTGTTAGTATGCAGCACTTCAAAAGAGTCTCCCGCTTTGATCACGGAACAGACGCCGTCTTCGTTCACGCAAAACCATTGACCATTGTAGCTCCACGGTGACGCGGTGAACTCGCTGCCCCGATTCAAGCGTTCTAATTGAAAGAACGGAGCACCCGTCTTGGCATTGAAGCAGCTCACAAGCCCCCGGTCATACAACACAAACAAGCGGCCATCATTCACGATCGTGCTTGGGTTATAAGGTGCGATCGATGTGCTGGACCAGACGATGAACTCATTGCTGGTCTCGCCTTGCGCCAACGTCAGATCTCCGGTCGCACCTGGCTTGATCGCATAGAGTGCCTTCGTCGGATCTAGGACGTAGCCGGAACTCACATACAGCAAACCATCCGCCACATACGGCATGGCAATGGTAATCGACGACATTCCCTTTAATGACCACAGCAACTTTCCCTGAAGGTCATAACTGCGAATGGCACCCGTTCCGGCCGTCACGATTTCCGTAGCGGAGTCATGAGTCCAGATGAACGGAGTCGCCCAGTTGCTCCGCTCTTCGCGATCCACTTCCCACAGCTTTTCTCCTGTCAACTTATTCAGCGCCAACAGTGTCGAGAGCTCGTCATTGTCGTTCACGTAATACAAGACATCGCCATGGAGCACCGGTGAGGCCGCAGTGCCCCAGCCGTTGCGAGTCTTATGCGGGGCAAGTTCGTGCGACCAGACGGATTCACCATTCATGTCAAAGCAGTAAAGCCCGATGTTGCCGAAGCAAACGTAGACATGTTCGCCATCGGTGACCGGCGTTTCAGAGGCATAGCTGTTTTTTAGATGAATTGATCCCGTGGGCGTGCCCGTGCGAATCGTTTTTTCCCAGCGCACGTTGCCGCTTGCCAGTTCCAGACTCAGTACTTTCCATTCGTGGACCGATGTCGGGATTTCCTTCCGGTCGCCCCCAAAATAGAGTCCCTTTTTCAAAGGCTCCGTCGTCCCCGTGTTGACGACTGTCGACAGAAAGATACTGTCACCCCAAACGATCGGTGATCCCCAGCCACGTCCGGGAATGTCGGACTTCCATTCCACGTTGTCTGTTGCGGACCATTGATCTGGCAGCCCCGTGTTTCGAGCGACACCCGTTGCGTCAGCCCCGCGAAATTGCGGCCAGTTCGCTTCGGCGGGCTCTTCTGCTCCACACAGAACCACTTCGCTACTCATTGCACAGAACAGAGTACAATAAACAACAATTGCACCAGCGGACCGCAACATCGCTTGCTTTCTTTCGTAAGTCAGGGACTCGCCAGCAAACGGCGAGGCAGATGAACTATACTCTCAGGACAAAAGTTTCGCATGGCAGGACGCACTGACTCCGGAAAACTTTGATCGAATGCACAACACCTCCTCATCCGCTGAAAACGCCCCCTTGACTAAGCCGCCGTTACAGGTAAAAAGTCCATGGCTGCGATATGCCGTCCTTGGGCTGTTTGCGGCAGCGGCAGGGACAGCATTCTGGATGTTCGGCAGTGAACTGACACTGGCAAAACTGGCGACGCGGGAAGCCGTGTTTCGACAGTCGCAAATCGATCATCCGATCCTAATCTATCTGGTCGCGTTCCTGGTCTATGTGACTGTGACAGGTTTGTCGTTGCCTGGCGCAACACCCATGTCACTGCTGATGGCATGGCTCTTCGGTTTCTGGCGAGGCCTCATTGTTGTCAGCCTAGGATCGACGGCCGGCGCCACGGTTGCGTTTCTGTTGAGTCGCTACCTGTTCCGACAATCGTTCTCAAATCGTTTCGGTGACCGGCTGGAAAAATTCAACGCCGCGCTGCAGCGTGAAGGCGCATTCTATCTGTTCACGTTGCGATTGATTCCTGCCGTTCCCTTTTTTGTGATCAATGCCGTGATGGGCCTGACTCCCCTTCGTGTCCGCACGTTCTGGTGGGTCAGTCAGCTCGGGATGCTGCCTGGCACGATGGTCTATGTCTACGCCGGCAGTCGAGTCCCAAATCTGCAGACGCTGGCTGACAAAGGCATCCATGCGATTTTTACGACGGGACAGATGGCGCAAATCCTGTCCGCCTTCGCACTGCTCGGACTTTTCCCGCTGATTCTTCGACAGGTGATGAAGCGAATTTCACGCTCAACTCCGGCATAGCCAGCCCCGCCACGGTCGGGCGCGGTAAGCTATCATCGGGACTTGCG
>QWQG01000162.1 GCA_003670925.1 Planctomycetota bacterium
CGCGAGGGCAAATGTAACAGTGCTGCCGAATCGTGTAAAGCGCGGGATTTTTGTCTCGGGCCAGTGTTTCAGACACGGGATTTCCTTGAAACGACAATCGCATGACTGGGGCGGCCGGGCCTGTGATCCGGCGATGCACCATGCGTGTTGGTTCATGGAGTAGGAAGCCCTGCAATATCGTCAATTTGCCTGATTGATCAGCATTCGTGCGAGAAAAATGATGTTAAGCACGCGGATCCTGCTGAACAAGTACTCTGCAGGGGTTTAACGGAGGGAAGGTCAGGAAACTCGCCTGTTCCTGCTCACATGGGTGCGTGGCCCGAGCGGGAAGCTCCTGCCGGGAAGAGTCACTTCGGTGCAATTCTCGGTGCAAATGAGGGGAAGGATTCGTCCTTCCCCTTTTTGTTTAAGGCAGAGAATAGCTGCACGACTGGGAAGAGTTGTGATCGTGTGGGTGAGAACATGGCTGCCCCTTTTTTCTGTCACGCCAGATGTTATCCTTTCGCAATGTCAAAACGCGATTTTTACGAAGTGCTTGGTGTTTCCCGGTCTGCATCAAAGGATGAAGTCCGCAAGGCCTATAAAAAGCTAGCGCGGAAGTTTCATCCCGACGTGAAGCCGGCAGATCCTAACTCTGAAAAAACGTTTTCAGAAATTACGGAGGCTTACGACGTTCTGAGTGACGAAGAAAAACGGCGGAGCTACGACCAGTTCGGTCATACGTCTCGTGGTGGTCGCCCGTCCGCAGGACATCCGTTTGAGGGATTTGGCGGCGGCGGCGGCGGCGGCGGCTCGTTTGATCTCGAAGATTTGCTTGGCGGAATGTTCGGCGGTGGTGGCAAAGGCGGCGGACGGCGAGGTCAACCGAGGGCTCAGAATGGCAGTGACGTCAAAGCCGAGATCATGGTTCCGTTCACGGTTGCCGTTGAAGGCGGTGACTATTCCTTGAACGTGCAGCAGGGTTCAAAGACCGAGCAGTTGACGGTGAAGATCCCTGCAGGTATCGACGATGGACAATCGATTCGTCTGGCAGGTCAAGGTAGTGCCGGTTCCGGAGGCGGTGCCGCAGGTGACTTGCTCATCACGATACGCATCTCCGTTCATCCGTGGTTCCGGCGCGACGGTCACAACTTGCTCATTGATGTGCCGGTCACCCCCAGTGAGGCAGCTTTAGGGGCCAAGATTGATGTGCCGACGCTGACGGAAGGTGTGGTAGTCCTCAGTATTCCTGCCGGCACTTCCAGTGGTGCCAAATTGCGGCTCCGCGGCAAAGGTGTGCGGAACCCGAAGACCGGTGATCGCGGCGACCAGTTTGTGGTGCTGAAGATTGTACTTGCCAAAGACCTTTCCGAAGCTGCTCGGGGACTTTATCAGCAGCTTGCTGAACTTCCGTTTGTTGATCCGCGTGACGGGCTTTGGGTGTAGGCTGTACCTAGCGACGTGCGGTCGTTATTTTCTGAGCGCGGGAGCAGCTGCGTTATGCTTGTCTGTCTGTTCGAGTCTCAGTGACATCTACGCCTCGTTGAGTTCCAGAGAAAGTGTTGCATGTCGGCTACACCGAATTCGTTGGAGTTTTTGAAAGCCACATCAGCATCGCCTGCAGGTGGACCACGCACAAAGGCTTGGATCTGGTGGGTCAGCGGACTGCTGCTGCTGGCGACGATGCTGAATTATATGGATCGTCAGACGCTAGCCAATCTTTCTGTGCGTATTACGAAAGAGTTGTCGCTCAGCAACGAGCGTTATGGCGTCATCGAGTGGGGCTTTGGCTGGGCCTTTGCCGCTGGTTCGTTGTTCTTTGGATTCCTATCGGATCGGATCTCTGTCAGGTTCCTTTATCCGAGTGTTCTTCTGGCTTGGTCATTGACCGGCGTGCTGACAGGATTCTGTGACGGATATGAGTCGATGCTCGGGTGTCGCATCCTGTTAGGATTTTTTGAAGCCGGGCATTGGCCGTGTGCTTTACGGACCACGAAGATTGTCCTCGATCGTCAGAATCGCACGATGGGCAATAGTATTCTGCAAAGCGGAGGCGCGCTAGGAGCCATCCTGACACCGCCCGTGATCCTCATGATTGTCGGGAAGAGCGAAACAGTCGGGGTATGGCGATTGCCATTTATTATTATCGGATCGATGGGAGTGATCTGGGTGATCGCATGGCTGTTTACCGTCGGCTCAAATGACCTTCCATCCCCGGGAACACCGGATCGGAAAGTTTCAAAATTAGGCAATGGTTGGCTTGTGCTGCTCTTGGGCGGCATCGTCGCGAGCATCACGCTTTATGTGATGCGGGAGCAGCTGAATCCATGGATGCCGGATGGAATCAGGATTCGTGCATTCTTTGACCAACACCCGATCTGGATTACTGCAGCGGCATGTCTGTTGTGCCTTACAGTTGCCGGAGCGAGTGACCGGGAGTTCTTTTTGGAGTGCGTGGGCAATCGTCGATTCTGGACATTGATTCCAGTCGTCGTCTGCATCAACATGACGTGGCAGTTGATTCGTGCTTGGCTGCCGAAATTTCTGCAGGAAGGACGCGGCGCTTCGGAGGAGCAGGCGCTTTTGTTCAACTCGGCCTATTACATTGCGGCGGATATCGGATGTCTCGCAGCTGGAGCGGCTTCGCTGTGGCTAGCGCGCCGCAGCCTAGGCGTGCATCGGACTCGGTTGCTCGTGTTTGGCGTCTGTGCGGCCTTAACGTCGCTGACGTTCGTGGCGGCTAGACTTCCACTAGGCTGGGGACTTTACAGTGTGTTGCTGATCGTAGCGGCCGGTTCCTTGGGATTATTTCCCTGCTACTACTCGCTGTCACAGGAAACCAGCGAGCGGCATATGGGTAAGACAACCGGGTTATTGGGGGCGTTCGCATGGCTCGTGTCTTCACCGATGCAGAAGGAGTTTGGCCGTGTCGTCGATAAAACGCATTCCTTTAATGAAGGTCTCGCGTGGGCTGGGTTGGCCCCCCTGATTGCCCTTGTGGTGCTGTTTGTGGCATGGCCGCGTGAGACGCATGCGCCAGATGCCCGCCCAACATCATTTTGACGTTGGATTGGAATCGAGGCTAGGGAGCGGAGCGTGTGGGTAAGCAACTGGCTGATAGTGAATCGCCAGTTCAGGCGTCATGAGTTTTTCATGTTTTCGAAACCGTGATGTCAGTGCGCGGTCCAGAATACCGCCGGTCAGCAAGGTGCGTTCGACAGGGTAACTGGGGCGCCCCGTGTGAAACATGCGTTCGATGCCTTTTAGCAGCCACGCAAAGTGCGGGTAACTTGGTTGGGGCTGCTCGTCGAATCTGGTGGCCAGAAGTTCTTCCTGACCGTTAAGTTTAAGGGCGATGGATGTGCCTCCTGCAACTTGTGGGAGCATAAAAATGGCACCAAGGAGGCCATCGTTGTATTGAAAGAGGAACAGGGTCGCATCTAAATCGGAACGTGCGTCGTCTCTTGAATGTGGCAGGGCTGCGAATGCGGCATCGAACAGTTTCTGAGAAACCGTACCGTCATCGATTGTGTTCCATACGGCTTCGCCTTGGAGGCATTGCACCCAGCGAACTCCGGATTCGGCCCCGCGACGGAGTTCGACGTGGCTTTGAAAGAACTCTAATGCGTGAATTCCATAGATATCCAATCCCGAGTAGCCAATTCCTATCGCCATCTCGATGTCGGCACCAAGCGGGAGCGAAATTTCTGGTGTTCGAGCGCCGACCGCCATTGACGAACCAGCCATGAACGGGACTTTTAAATCAACCGCCCGATCGTACATCCACTTTGCATCTTCCCATTCCGGTCCAAGATTTTTGTCATTGAAGACCGGAACGACACGCCCGTATTTTTGAAATGCATCCGTGATTTCTGTGAAGAAGCGGCGGCGTGGATACAGATGCTGTTCTAGGTCGTTCCATGGGTATTCGCCGTGTTCGCCAATGCTGATCACACCATCTACGGGAATATGATCACCGCCGACGGTCAGTGCCTTCTCGATGGAGTCAAATAGCGGCACGTTGTACTTTTGCGACATGGCCCGAGCCATGTCTCTGTTTGTAAACTGATCGGCATACATCGACGCCAATTTCAAGGCCGGCCCGGGACCACCATCCTGTTTCCAGCCCTCAAGGATCTTGCCGATCAACACGTCTGCGTGCAGTCCTTTTTCGTAGGCTGTAAAGACGGCAGCAACTGATTTCGGAGCGATCGATTTGCCAGACGTCACGAGCTGTGCATTCGCGACCGGAGCAATGTTAGCAGCCCATGTGCTAGCCGCAACGCTAGCGAGCCAGTTGCGTCGAGTGAGGTTCGCGGAAAACGTCGTGTGGCTCTGAAACATGAAAGGCCTCGATTTTTGGAGTGTTGAAAAACGTGCGGTGGGGGGACGCGGACTTGTGTTTACTTTTTTAAGCAAGCTGCCTAAAGCGTTAACTCCGAGTCAGGCACGATCCTCGCGACGGAAAACGCATGTGCGACATGTGCGCAGTTGGGTAGTTGTGACAAATACTCGACAGAATGAAAAGGAAAGCGGCAACAAGTCACGGCAATCCAAAGCCGGATGGCTGGTCCACGACGGCAGGTTGGGTGTGGTGCAATTCTGGTGTTTGGCCTGTTTTTGAGCATGCTCTTTCGTCGTGATTTGATAAACTCTGGTGGTGTTTTCATGTGGCCTTGTTTTTTTTCATCGATCGAAATGTTTAAGAGGGATTCCCTGTGGACATGCGGCAACCGTTTTCCGATGTGATGTCGCGCCGAAACCTCTTGCAGGCAGCGGGGATCAGCGGGCTGCCAATGGCGTTACCAGGAATGGTCGCAGCGGGGGTAAATGAGAACGGCAGTTTGGGAAAAGGTGCCGCGGAGAAATCCTGCATCTTTATTTTGCTTTGCGGTGGGCCTAGTCACCTAGATACATGGGACCTAAAACCCGGTGCTCCCGATGCGATTCGGGGACCATACAAGCCCATCTCCACGACCGTCCCAGGCATGCAGATTAACGAACTGCATACCAAGATGGCTCAGCTAACTGATCATTTCAGCCTGATCCGTTCGATGACGCATGTCGGTAATATCAGCAACCACTTTGACGCGATGCATCATTGCCTGAGCGGGCAAGCTGCTGCTCCGCCTGATGCTCCGTATATGGGTTCAATTCTGGCCAAGGTGCGACCGAGTGGAAAGACGATCGCTCCCTATGTATGGCTCATTAAATGCGTCGGTGATCCCGTGTTCTGTGCTCCTAACATTGGAACCGGAGGACATCTTGGTGCGGGGCATAGTCCATTGTTTGTCGGTTCGGCCGCAGATAATCCGTCGATGCCTACATTCAAGGCCCCAGACGACCTCCAAGCTGCCGTGGGCACCGATCGCATGCTTGAACGTCGCCGTTTGCTGAATGGACTCAGCCCTTCCCTGCATTCTGGTGATGTGGCCAACGCTACCAAGGACTGGCAGGACATCTATGGCCGCGCCTTTGAGTTGACCGCCGGTCCAGAAGCACGTGAGCCTTTTGAATTGAGCCGCGAATCGGACAGTGTGCGAAATCGATATGGGATGCATCCGATCGGACAGAACCTGTTGCTTGCGCGGCGCTTGGTTGAAAGCGGCGTGGGCTATGTGACGGTGAATGGCTGGACAGGGTCGGCTCCGGAAGGCGGCGGTGGTGCCCCTAGTTCGAGCTGGGACATGCATGGCGGTGAAATGGGAATGGGGAGTGCGTTCGGTAATGGATCGTATGGCATGGGGTGGTGTCTGCCAAAACTGGATCAGGCTCTTTCGGCGTTGATCTTGGATCTAAAAGATCGCGGGATGCTGGAAAGTACACTGGTCGTCGTTGTGGGCGAATTTGGCCGCACGCCAACGATCAATGCGCCCGGCACAAACCCTGGTCGCCAGCACTGGCCGTCTTGCTTTTCTGCGATCCTAGCGGGCGGCGGTATCCGGGGCGGAGCGGTTTACGGAGAGTCTGACAAACACGGAGCGTTTGTGGTGGACCGTCCCGTGCGACCTCAAGATCTGGGCGCTACGATCTTTCATTCACTCGGAGTCCCGCTCAATCTCCGTCTTGGCCGCGACGGTTTCACGCGTCCGCTCTCTACCGGCGAACCGCTGCTCGACTTGTTCGGATGACGGTCACGATGCCTTAGCTGTCACGATGCCTTAGCTGTCACGCAACCTTATTGGGCAGTCGAATACGTCCAAAGCGGTTTCCTGTGGCGTCATAGAACAACACTTCGTTCGATGCTGACGACCAGACGGCTGCCAGCTTCACGGAACGTGGTCCGTGGAGGACAAACTGGAATCCGCAGCGCGTGCCATTTTGGCGGAGTTCCAGTTCCGTCATTGGAAAATGGTGTTCTAGCAGATTTTCTTTGCGGCACAGGGCGACATGGACAAATAGGCGGAGCTGATCGAATGATCTCACGTCCGCCGGAGTGTCAGGTAAGCGGGAGGCTGCTGCGGGTTGACACATTCAGAATCGACCTTTATCAGGAAGTTAGCGGATGTATCTCCATGGGAACGACTAAGCAGATGACTCCAACGAGCGTGAGCTGCTGAGCGCTTCATGCGAGTGGAAGTATCGGAAGCCGGCTGTTCGAACCTTCCGAATTCAGTCATAACGCCGAACAAGCGGCAGTAACTGCCTGCAGAGCACGACCGGACAAACCGTACACAAGGCAGTGAATGTTTGGCAGAAATTCAGCAAACGCGGCAGCAGCACTGTAATTGTGCTGAGTTGTCGGTTTGCCTAAACAAAAACAGCCGAAAAAAAAGACAGCCCACGGCGATCTGCCTGTGGATTGAATCACGGCGTGACATAGATGGTTAGCGTTGTTGCCGATTGGTACGGTCTGTGTGAATTTGCGGCAGGGAGCGATGACGCCGATCTTGATGGTTATTTAAGGCCGCTGGCGTGTTGACAGAATTTTGACGTCGTGGGAGTGTGTTTATTCTATTTGTCGGTACGATATGAAGCGTGTAAGTTGCGTCTGAGAACGACTGGCTGCCTTCAATTTTAAAAAAAAACTGGAATTGGATTCGGAACGATTTGTGCGAACGCCGTTTTGTGACGTACAAGAAAGAACTCGGTTACACCCAGTGAGCGTTGGGTTTCTGGTCGCAATTGAAGCATTCCGGAGGGTGGTTTCACAATGCTTGGACAACTGATTCCATGCGGCGGCGGGGATGCAATTCCTCTGACCGGCCCGAAGCTTTTGGTTGGCAGACGATCAACCTGCGACATCAAACTGGATTTCCAGAACGTGTCGTCGCACCACTGTGAATTCGAACTCCGGGATGGCTATTGGCATATTCGTGACCTAAGCAGCAGTAACGGCATTAAAGTAAATGGCGAACGCTGTAATACCAGATGCATAACCCCCGGCGACGTGGTTACCATTGCCAAGCACGCGTTCACGATACAGTACACGGTGACGGGCGATGCTCCTGCACCGGAAGAGGAGGACACTTTCGCGCGCAGCCTTATGGAAAAAGCGGGCTTGGAAGTCGAACGCCGCCACAGCAAAGTTCCTGAAGCAACTCGTGCATCAGCGCCGCGTGCTAAACAAAGCCGCCGGGGTTCGACTGAAGATGATTTTATTATGGACTGGTTGATCGAAGAATAGTTCTCGAACAATTGACGATCCCCGCGCGACACATTGCCTGAATCTTTTCACTGAAGCAGACTGCCCCGTTTTCGCATAAAGATCCGGCGAAAGTCTTGGCTGAAGATTCGTTGGGTGTTGGGGCGCTTTTTTGCGACAGTCGTCTGACATGACTCAGGATGAGTTTTTCACAGCGGATGCAAATCGCAGCACGTTATTGTCTAATACTCCCCTGTCCAAACATGCCGGGAGGCGATGCACCGCGGTGACGCGAGCGTGAGTGACAGGCGGATTCTTATCCGAATCCTGCATCGTCCGTCCGGTCCCGCCAGATCTGACCAAAGGGAGAAACTCAGTGATGATTCGCGTCCTGTTTGCAGCCTGCGTGCTGCTGCTGCCGTCGAGAGCGATGGCAGAATTAAAGGTACCAAACGTCTTTGGCGATCACATGGTCGTGCAACGGCAAATGCCTGTCAAAGTTTGGGGTTGGACAAAGCCCGGCCAGGATGTGACCGTGACGTTAGCGGAAAAATCGGCAACTGGGAAAGCTGGAGATGACGGCCGATTTGATGTGGCTCTTCCAGCTCTTGAAGCTGGTGGCCCTTACACCTTGCAAATAAAGGCAGATGAAACTCGCACTATACAGGATGTGTTGGTGGGGGAAGTCTGGGTCTGTTCGGGTCAGTCCAACATGCAATGGAGTGTCGGCAGCTCAACGGATGCCGATCTTGAGCGTCTCGCGGGCAAACATCCGCAGATTCGGATGATCAATTTCCCTCAAGTGGGGGCCCAGGAACCAGTGCTGACGCACGATCGTCAGTGGTTAGAATGTACGCCGGAGACAGTCAACGGTTTCTCAGCCGTTGGCTACTTCTTTGCGCGGCAGTTGCATGAGACGATCGATGTTCCGATCGGAATGGTGAACAATGCTTGGGGGGGTTCTGCGTGCGAAGCATGGATCAACCGCGATGTCTTAAACGCTGATCCTCAGTATGCATCGATGATGGAACGCTGGGTTAGTATGGAAAAACAATTTGCTGATCTCTCAGCAAAGTCGGACCTGAACGAGGATGAAAAGAAAACGCTCCAGAATCTGAAGGGGCAGATGGGCGGAAATCATCGTCCAGCCAACATCTACAACGGCGTGCTGAAGTCGCACTTGGGCTACACAATTCGTGGGGCGATCTGGTATCAGGGTGAGAGCAATGCGGGGCGCGCGTACCAGTATCGCGAACTGTTTCCCTTAATGATTTCTAACTGGCGGCAAGAATGGGGCCAGGGTGAATTTCCGTTCTATTGGGTACAGTTAGCGGACTTTATGGAAGAGAAAGCGGAGCCGGCAGAGAGTGCTTGGGCGGAACTTCGAGAAGCTCAGACAATGACAATGGCGAAGTTGCCGCGTACAGGTGAGGCCGTGATTATTGACATTGGTGAAGGCAAAGACATTCATCCAAAGAATAAGGTCGATGTTGGGCGTCGCCTTGCGCGTTGGGCGTTGGCTAATGAATACGGCGTTGCGGTCCCATACCATAGTCCTCAGTATCAGAGCATGGAGAAGCAGGACGCAAAGATTGTATTGACATTCGCGCATGTGGACGGGGGCTGGCGTCCATTCGATGTGAATAAGCCGGTAGGATTTGCGATTGCCGGAGCAGACAAGAAATTTGTACGGGCAGACGCAACGATTTTGCCCGATGGCAGGATTGAAGTTTTCAGCACCACGCTCACGGACCCCGTGGCTGTGCGATATGCCTGGGCCGACAATCCCGTCTGTAATATGTTCGACGCAGCCGGTTTGCCGCTCACGCCGTTCCGCACAGATGACTGGCCTGGGGTGACGTTAAACAATAAATAGGCCTGTTTCTTTGGGCCCTAGGTTGTATGGCGGAAGTCGTTGTTGCTGCAAGCGACGCTGAAACCTGTGAGTCGTTCACAGGTTTCAGTGTTGGAGCCACGCGGCACGATGCCGGGATGTCTAGAATTCCGCTGCGGACGTGTTTGCAAAATCACAGTTAAGAAAGCGCTGTCCTTAGCAAGCGAAGGTGAACCTGAAACAGGCGTGCGTGATCGTTAATTCGTATTCAGGCCATTACCGGAATTGAGTAACAAGGGCACATCGTGTGGATCTTCCGTGTTTTGCTCGCCGGAGTTTTCGGCCTGCATGCGGTGGGCTAGTACGTGGTCCCGATAGTCGCGCAAAGGTTTGATGAGAGCCGCGTTGACGAAGCGGCGGCGGAGGAGAAAATCAGACTTATCCACGACAGCCGAACTGCAGATTTCTTCCATTTGAGCCATCGCAAGATTGGCAACTCCGACAGACAGATTAACATCGTTCTGGACACGCAGCGCGGAGCGTGGTTCCCATGCGGTCCGCGCTTCCCAGCGTTCGATCATTTTCTGCAGCAGTGAGTTGAGCATGTCGTATCGTGCGGTGTCGTTGCTGATCAGTGACGGCTGGTCAACTAGTTGTTGCATCGCAAAAATGACGGGACGCACAGAAGCATCGACGGGTGAGGTAAAAAAAACAATATGCAAGCGATGACGAAATTCATCGGCGGGTGAGGGGTGCTGGGATAGCTCATGCAGGCGTACAATTTCATAGTGGGCGAAATTTGTGATAAGCGGCTCAAAATTCTCAGTGAATGTGTCCAGCCGGTTGATCAATTCGGAAGTTAATTCTCCGCGACTGGAGGCTGATAAGGCCTGCCCTAGCGATACAAAATATCGTTGCCGCAGCACGTCGAGCGGATGGGCGACTTTGGTGATGCTTCCGCTTTCCACGAGGTCGCGAGGTGGTCTAGGCCTCTGCTTCATTTCCATCTGCAACGATTTGCGATACGTCCATGGCTGATCGGGCATCCCGGCAAGAATCTCCAGTTGCTGTGCCAGAGCGCTCATTCGGCGTTTGACTTCCTCATGTTCCTCCGGCGCTGGCACTGCCGCCAAAAGTTGCTGCTGGTGCGGGCCAAACGCAGCATGCAATTCCGACTGCTTGTCTCCCCGCCGAACTACTTCAAAAGGTAACGCCATGGCGAGACTACAGTTACTGCTAGAGATCGCCGCGGGTGATTCGTGGCCGAATATTCCACTCGGGTTGCGTGCATCAAGGAGCGGCAAAATGGCAACCTGAGCCCAGTCCCAGCCAGCGGTCGCGATTTCTCGACGCACATGATCCCGCTGGAGACTTGCGAGCAGACGCGGATCAATTAGTCCCTTGTCGGTGTTCGACGCCAGCAACAGAATCTCGCCTGGCATCGTCTGAATCATGCCGACATTAGTGAATGCCGTCAGCAACGTGGCCAGGGCCGCTTTCAAAGGCTCCGGTCCCAAGTCCGGCTGGCGAAATCGCTGGCAAAATATGGCATCAGGCGTCATCCGTGATCTGGCTGCCAAATAGTACTCGGCGGTGAACTGACACGCCGCGGACGGCAAACTGGCAATCTCGCCGGACGAAATTACGACATCGAAGTGATTCAGCTCTCGCCGCCGCAGTGCGAGCATGGCCGGCTCGTGCAGGATGTGGACACGTGCGTCCTGATCGGGCGGCAACTGCAGTTTGCTCCACGTGAAGCGTTGAGCCAACTCCGTGATTTTTGGATCAGTGCGGACTGCGACAATTTCTTGGACAGGAAAATGTGAGCAAATCCGCAGGCAGACCCCCGTGTCGTCCCCCAACAGTAGGACGCGTGCGGGTTGGTCATGGTTGGCAAGCGGCAGGATGGCAGGCAGGATGTCCTCGATGGGTTGAGGCGAGACGTTCGTGTCAGTGCTCGTTCGTCCAACGGGCATCCCGTTGCGTTGGAATTCGAGAACGTTTCCAGTTCGCTGCCACACTGTGACTTCGCCGCATGAAGTGTGCACAGTGGTGACTAACCGATTGGCATGCGACTGCGCAATTAGTTCAGCCGCGACACCATGTTGGAGAGCCGCGGCCGTTCGTTCAGAAAACAGAAGTGACGATGTCCGCGAAGTATCGACTGAACCAAGTTCAACAAGCAGCATGCTGAGCAGACTTAGAACTGGCATGGCGTATAAACGTACGATGGAAAACCTTTGAACCGAGGCTGACCGAGCACCTTCATTCCTAAGAATATCGTTGATCTGCGACAACGCATGCAACCCAATGCCGATAACCAACAGCACGGTCGGGGAGACCCCGTGGGAAACGGCAGCCAGCCCAGAAACCGCACCGCTTAAAAAACACAACACTGGCAGACGAGACAAAAACGATCGAGGTATTTTATGCGACCCGAAAAGGACTGGCACAAATGCCGCTATCGCGAAAACTGCGCACTGCACCGCACGCAAAAATAACACCGAAATCGCTGACAAACTTCCGGTATTGATTGCCAGATTCAGATTTGCCAACGGTCCAAAGAGGACAGGCAACAGGGCCAGCGTCAGGATCGCCAGAAACCGCAGGGCGGGCGTTGTTAGAAGTTTGACTGTCAGGGGCCGTGATAAAACGGCAAGCGCCATAGCCGTGATGCACACGCACTGGATCAGAACAGGCAGGCTAGCGGGCATCAGGCGACACAGGATTTCGGTGATCGCAACCAGCAGAATTCCCGCTGCGGCAAGGGGAATAACGACAGTATCACGGTGCCCTGTACCGCGTGCCGATGCACTGCGTGCCGTCGCGACCGAGTCATTCGAAATGCACGAGTGGCCTGAAATTTGATCGGTTGGACGTATCAGGAATTGAGTGGCTAACGCGAGTCCCACCATGAGCGTCGCTAATCCAGCCACGGGAAACGCCGGAATCCCCAGCGCGACTGGAATCAGCAAAACCAAAGTAGCAGGAGCACCTGCTAACGCAGTGTCGATCCACGGCGTATCGGATTCCGCAACTGTCACTTTGAAAAATAATCCTGCCGTCGCGGTGACCAACGCCACAATCAATGCCGGGAAAAGCATCGTCAGGATCGATGCGACCGGCCACGTTGATCCAATCGTTTCGCAGCCCGCCAGCAACGTTGCATTTAATAGAGTCGGGGTAAGCCAACTCAATGCGATCAGCATCATGGCAAATAGCAACGGAACGACAGGCATCGGTCGCCGACGGATCGTCTGCTGCGGAAGGTGATCGCCGATGTAGCGGAGAGCCATCACGCTGGCAGCAAAGCCCAACGCAAGCGTTGCAATTGAATCCCACGACGTGCCGCAGAGATTCAGCCAGCTTGCGGACAATTGGCCGACAATGACCGAGACCGCCGCCGCGGTCGTGGCCCAAATCAAAGTCCGTCCGTCCGAATTTCGAATGTGCGAGATCATGGCATCCTTGCCTAAAGTAAATTCAACGAGTCGATCATCGTTTTCCGCCTTTTTACCGATAAAGCAGGGTTTGCCTCAAGACTGAAGGCAGCAGCTTTCCATCGACATGATTGTGCGCGTCATTTTGAGTTCAAGATCAGTAATACTGGGGGTTATGGGGTGAATGCATTGATGATGGTGCAGGTCTAGGCGGTTGGTAATTGGTCATCGAGGCTGTCACCGGGACAGTGACGTTGGCGGCAGTAGTGATTGCCATCGGAATGATTGCTACCGACCGCGTGAATTGCCCAATCGCGTTGCGTTTTGGCAACAAAAGTCGATCGACCTGATTTCTTAGCGTATGTTTAGCTAAACACAGGCAGTGTAGTTGAGTGCCTTTGGACTCATATGTTCCCTTTGGTGGAGTCAATGAGGACGTTTACTGTGGCGGGATCGTGGAAAATCATTTTTTACAAGTCGCCAGACTAAGACAAGCCATATGCTGACTTTACAAACATCGGATTTACCAGCGGGGACGCGAAAATCTGGGTCGTCGTTGCTTCGTCGTTTCCACGACCGCGACATCAAGCAATCTCGAATTCTAATGGTTGACGACGAAGAGCTGAATATTGAGGTCGTGCGTCGGTATTTGGCAGTTGGTGGCTACGGAAATCTGATTTCGACAGACGACTCAGGACAGGCGTTGGCGCTGATCGAGCAGCACTGCCCGGACGTGGTGTTGCTGGATATCCAGATGCCGGAAATTGATGGGATGGAGATTCTTGCGGCCATTCGTTCTAATGAAAATTTGTGCCAGACCCCCGTTGTGATTCTGACAGGCAGTTCGGACCCTGAAACAAAACTTATCGCGTTGCGGGCGGGGGCGACCGACCTGTTGCAAAAGCCAATCCACCGCGAGGAATTGCTGGCGCGACTTAGTAATGTGCTGAAGATCAAGGCATATCAGGATCGGCTTCACCGACATTCAGAAGAGCTTGAAGATGCGGTACAACGGCGAACAGCGGAATTGGAGGCATCGCGTCTGGACCTGATCCATTGTTTAGCACGTGCTGCTGAATTCCGGGATGACGACACCGGACAGCACATTATCCGCGTGGGACGATATGCGCGTGTGATTGCTGAACAACTTGGATTCACGAAGCGGGACCTCGACATACTTGAGCCAGCGGCTCAGTTGCACGATGTAGGCAAAATCGGGATTTCTGACGCCATTCTGCTGAAGTCTGGCAAGCTGACCCCGGAAGAATTCGAAATGATGCAGAAGCACTGTCTGTTTGGCTTGAAAATTGTGCAGCGTGTTCCGGCCGCAGATGTGGCAGTGCTTCAAGGGCATACGGAGATGGGTGGGCGGATCATGGACGTGAGTTCCTCTCCAGTCCTTGAAATGGCTCGTCGAATCGCGCTCACGCACCACGAGAGATGGGATGGAAACGGATATCCATTGGGACTGGCGGGAGACGATATTCCGCTGGAAGGACGGATCACCGCGGTCGCAGACGTATTTGACGCTTTGAGCAGCAGGAGGCCGTACAAGCCCCCGTTTCCTTTGCAAAAGTGTTTCGCGATCATGGAAGACGGACGACAAACGCAATTTGATCCGACGGTTCTTGATGCCTTTTTTGCACGCCGGCATGACATCATTAAGGTGCAGATTGAATCTGCAGATACAGCTTGACTGAGGCATGCGGGATGCTGTGGAATTGGGATTTGAGCACCCGCCACATTGTGCCTGTCAATCAAGGGGATTTCAGTGTCCAAAAAAAGTCAGAAATCGTGGTCACAGTATCATCGGCATACAGTGATCCAAGGGGATGAGTTCTGTAATTCCGTGATTGCAGAGAATGACGCAGGCGAGAAGGTTATCATCCATCACGTGTCCTTCAGCTCTGACACTGCTCCGGCAGTTCGGATGCGTCTAAAGTATGAAACAGCGCGGCTGGCGTTGATGTCATGTGACCGGATGACGGTTCCCCTCGACTTTGAATTCAACGAGGCCAACAGTCACGTTATTTGCCCGTGGATTCCCGGCAGGACTCTGGCTGATCAGCTTGCATCATCGCAGCTTTCGATTGCAGCGACACTGGGTATTGCTGAAGATCTCCTGTTGGCATTGGAAGCTCTTCATGAGCACGGCCTGATTCGTCGCTGCCTTCTTCCGCGAGAAATCATCATCGGGGAATCTTCAGGAAACACACGAGCATTCATTGGGGGATTTGGTCCCTTGATGATGCTACAGGGATGGCAAAATACTGCAGTTGGCATCGAAATCGCTGCGTACACATCGCCGGAAGCGCTCGGTGCTCTCGACGAGGATGTCCGTGCGGCATCAGATCTGTACTCGCTCGGTATTGTGCTCTTTGAGTGCCTGACGGGGCATGTTCCGTTCGTAGCGGACAATGTGGGTGAGCTGATTTTTCACCACATGACCTCACCCATTCCTGATCCGACTTTAATAAACTCGTTGATTCCTCGGCACCTCAGCGACATTGTCTTGAGGTTATTGCAGAAGCATCCTCGAGACCGTTACCAGTCTGCTGCTGGAGTGCTGTACGACCTACGACAGATCGAAACGGTAGTGGGTGCAGCCAATCCGCAATGCCTAGTTCTTGGGACGAAGGATCGCCGGGAGTCGCTGATTGAACCTGCGTTCGTCGGACGATCTCGTGACATGACATTCCTGAGGTCTGAACTCGAAGCTGTGGCGCAGGGCGTGAGCCGTACGGTTTTGGTGACAGCGGCTGCGGGGCTAGGCAAGTCAAGGCTGCTGCTGGAAATTTCACGGATAGCAGTGTCAAATGGATTTCGGGTGTTTCGTGCGCAAGGCCAGAATCAGATTGGACTTGCTGGCGTGGCTTCCCTGAGGGGGATTCTGTCGCAGTGCATGGCGTTGATCCGTGAGGACGAAGCTCTCAAAAGTCGCCTGCAAACTGAGTTGAGTGAGTTTGGGCGAGAGCTCATGACCGTGGTACCAGAGTTGGTGATGGCGCTAGCGTTGCACGTGTCTACTGAACGCATGCATGATCTCTCTGATCGACGCATTGCAATCGCGTTAGCCACACTCTTGCGCGCGTTGGGGACACATGAGAGACCGGTTTTGATCCTGCTGGATGACATGCATTGGGCAGATGACCTCACCTTGACGATGCTCGAATGCTGGCATCTGGCAAATTCTACCTCTACGCTGCTGATTGTCGGGACTCAAGCGTCCGACACCACGGCAACGCGTCTGAGGGACAATCTGAATTCCGCCACAAACCTGACTCTTGAACCATTGGTACGGGCAGACCACGACCGTCTGCTGGGATCAATGACCGGCGGCCTTCCCGGGCAAATTCTGGCGACTGTTTGGAAGATGTCAGCTGGCAATCCATTCATGGCATCGGCCGTTCTACGGGGACTCGTGGAGGGCCGTGTCTTGACTCCATCCGCCTCAGGTTGGCAACTTGATGAGCGAAAACTGCAGCATCTGCAGATGTCGGGCGAAGCTGCCGAGGTGATGAAACAGCGTTTATTCTTGCTGTCAAAAGAGTCAAAGGATTTGCTGAGTATTGGTGCCATTCTGGGGAAAGATTTTCCCATTGAAATGGTGGCTGATCTCGCCGAAATTACCGCGGAGCGGGTGCTGGAGTTGCTAGTCGAGCCACGTCGTAACTGTTTAATTTGGGAGCGTGCATCGGGAAGTATTTGCTCCTTCATGCATGATCTGATTCAGGATGCTGCTCTGCAGTGTCTGACTCCGCTGCGGCGGGAATTGATTCATCTCAGGGCCGCTGCCTATTTGATTCGCGTTCAACCGCACCGCGTCTGCGGTATCGCATTTCATTACGATGCATCCGGACGTCCGGATTTGGCTCGGGATTACGCGATTGAGGCTGGCGAGTTGGCGCGCACAGGTCACGCCTTGGAGTCTGCCGAGCAGCAGTACCGCATCGCGTTGAGAGGTTTTTCCGCTCGGTTCGAAGAGCCGAACTTCAGGGTGCTGTATGGACTTGGTGATGTGCTCATGCTGAGCGGTCGCTATGGAGAAGCAGCACCGTTTTTTGAACGGGCAATCACTTGTGCAGATTCAACGATCCTGCGGGCAGAGGTGACGCTCAAGTTGGGCGAACTGGCGCTCAGGGAAGATCGTACACATCAGGCCGTCGGACTGTGGGAATCAGCATTGTGCAGTCTGGGGGGAAGGCTGCCCTCTGCGTGGATGTTAGCACTGGCGACTGTGCGTGAAATTGGAGTGCAGGCACTGCATACACTCCTGCCTCGTTGGTTTCTGGGCAGGCTTGCGACAGCACCTTCAGCCAGTGATCGCCTACTATGGCGACTGCACAGCCGACTGAGCCATGCGTACTTATTTTCGCGCAGCAGAATGGCCGGATTGCATCTTCATCTCCGCTGTATGAATCTGGCTGAGCGTTATCAGCCCACCGCCGAACTTGCCCAAGTCTACGCAGAGCATGCGCCTGCGATGAGCTTGATTCCGCTCAGTACGCGCGGGATCGTCTATGGTGAACGTTCCCTTAAGATTCGCACTGCGCAGAATGACTTCAGGGGTCAGGGGCAGTCTCTGCATTTTCTCGCTATCGCCCTATATTCGGCAGCGAAGTTTGAAGAATGTGTCAATGTTGGTCGCCGGAGCGTGTGGATTTTGGAACGTGCGGGCGATTTCTGGAAGAAGCATGTTGCGCAATATCAGGTCGCAGCAGCGTTGTACCGTCTAGGCCGTTTCACTGAAGCGGCAAATCTGGCTAGGGAAGTGTACGAGTCTGGTTTGGCTAATGGTGATTTTCAGATTTGCGGCAAGATTATCGAAGTCTGGATGCTCGCGACCAATGGATCTATTCCCCTGAAGATTCTGGAGTGCGAACTGGCACGTCCTCGCGAGGATGTGCAGGGGCAGGCGCAGGTGCTTTTAGCACAGGGTGTTCATTTTATATCTGAAGGGCGTTTCGAAGAGGCCCTGAAGTCTCTCGATCAGGGAATCAATGTGGCCCGTGTGGCCGGTATTTCTAATTGCTACACGTCGCCTCTGTTTGCGTGGAAAGCCACCGCGTTACGCGGTCTTTTGGAGAATAAAACTTCCTTGACTTGCAGGTGGCTGCGGATAATCACTCGGGATCATCATCGAGCGGCCCGCAAGGCACTGTTGATTGCACTCCGATTTCGAAACGAACTTCCACATGCTCTCCGGGAATATGCATCGGCAGAATTGTATCGAAATTGTAATCGTAGGGCGATATTTTTGCTGCAGAAAAGCATTCAGACGGCCAACCTTCAGTCGGCTGAATACGAGCTCATTCAGAGCAATTTGTTGTTGCAGAAAATTCGCGTAGAAGTGGGCTATTTGGATGCTGAGAAGGAGTTGAGAAATGCTGAGCGACGTTATTCCGCGTTTAGGGATGAGCAGTTTCCACAACGAATATCATCTTCCATGTCACTTGTAGATCGATTTGAATCCTTGTTGGATTCTGGCAGAAAAATCGTATCCGCAATTGAACCAACCGTGATCATTGACAATGCGGCGGAGGCAGCACGGCGACTTCTGCGGAGCAACCATTGCAAAATTATCTACATCGATGAGAGCGGCCAGCCAGCAGTCCAATCTGAAGCGATCCGAGCTTGTGTGCTAACATCACTGAGGACTCTAGATGTCTTTGCTGTCAGCGGTTCAGACTCGGAGTTTCGCTCCCTGCTCGCCTGCCCGATCGTGGTTCGGTCAAGGGTCGCGGCCTGCCTTGTCGTTTGTAACTCTGAAGTGCGGAATTTGTTCGGCCCCAATGAACTACGCATCGCCAAGTATCTAGCGACTCTCGCTGGTGCTGGACTGGAAAACGCTGAGGGATTCAGCACCTTGCAGGATCTGAATTCGAATCTGGAACGCATCGTCAAAGAGCGGACTACTGTCGCCGAAGCAAGGGCCACTGAACTTCAAGAAACAGCAGATCATCTTCGCCACGTACAGACTCAATTGGCGGCAGCTCGCGACTCAGCGGAGAGTGCTAGTCGGGCAAAGAGCGATTTTTTGGCGCACATGAGTCACGAAATTCGGACACCCCTCGGAGCAGTATTGGGTTTCACCGAACTTGTACTCAATAGTGATGCACCGCTTCTACCAATCCAGCACGCTCATCTGCAGCGCGTGTTGAGCAACGGGAATCACCTGCATAATTTGCTGAATGACATCTTGGATCTGTCTCAGATCGAAGCCGGAGCGTTGACCGTTGAATCTATCGCATGCGCACCATACGCAATATTGCATGAGATTCTGTCTGCAATGCAGTCTCGCGCGATCACCAAAAATCTGATGCTGACGCTGAAAGTCGCTGCTGGAATTCCAGAGCAGATTTTTACGGATCCTACTCGCCTCCGCCAGATTTTGACGAATTTGATCGGGAATGCCATTAAGTTCACCGCCGCCGGAAGTGTGAGTCTGATCGTGGATACTAATGTCGATCAAAACCAGCTTAGAATCCGGGTTCAAGACACCGGTTTGGGAATTGACGTCGCTGCGCAGAATAAGGTATTCGAGCCATTCAAGCAGGCTGATGAAACTGTGGCACGACACTTTGGTGGGACGGGATTGGGACTGCCCATCAGTCGGAAACTGGCCCAGGCGTTAGGGGGAGACATCGTGCTTGCGAGTGAACGTGGTTTCGGAAGTACTTTTTGCGTTACGATCGCAACAGGGTCTCTTAACGGTGTGCGAATTTTGAACGGACGTGAAGCCGAGGCAACTCTCATGCCGCCGGTTGCTGAGCGGGAGAAAAATCTGAATCTGAGTCTCAAGGGATTCCGGATTCTGATCGCCGATGATGTTGAAGCGAACCGCGCGTTCTTCGCTCACGTGTTGCACGCGACCCATGCTGAATGCCTGTTTGCCTGCAACGGCCAAGAGGCGGTTGAGATCATTCAGCGTGAGAATGTTGATTTGGTCCTCATGGATATTATGATGCCAGTTCTGGATGGCTATGCGGCAACACAGATGCTGCGCTCGGCGGGCGTCAAGATTCCCATCGTCGCAATCACGGCGAATGGCACAGAAGACGATCAACAACGATGTCGGGAACTTGGTTTTACTGGCTATTTGACGAAGCCGATTTCCATCTTGAGCTTGCTGCGCGGTATTAGCGAACAGCTCGGAGGGGTTTTGGAACACACCTCCGTGCGCTTGGAAAATTCTCCGACCGCGATTCCGGTGATAATGAACGCCACGATAGAACGTGCACGAACCGCCACAACTCGACCGGTTGTGACCCTTCCCGTGGATCCCGTGTTTCGTGATTTTTCCTCGCGGTTTCTGCGAAAGATCCAAGACTCCCTGCCGCAAATGATGTCGGCAATTGATGCGGCCAACGGCACGACACTGGCGGGACTGGCGCACTGGATCATGGGGACGGGGGGCACTGTGGGGCTTCCTGGGTTGACGAACATCGGCCGGGAACTTCAGGCTTTGGCAAGAGCCGAAGATTATCTGGGTGCCCGCATCATTGCGTTGGAACTCCAGACGATCGTGGCAAGATTGCAATGCGAATTGCAATCAGAACCAGCCATACGATAGCTTACGAAACACCTCCGCTGTGTTTGGGCGGAAGCCCCCTACGACGATTGTTAAACAGGTCCTGACCGCCCATTTCAAGGATTGTGACAGATAAGTACGTGAGGGCTCGCCCGAGTGATCCGTAAGATTCGCGGTCAGGCTTTTGCACGTGGAGCTAAACGACTTAAACCGCCATCGACGCTGATGGTTTGCCCGGTGACCCAACTGCTTTCAGCATCCAGCAACCATAAGATTGCTTTGGCGATGTCGTCTGGTTCTCCGAGACGACCAAGAGCGTGCATTCTCGTGGATGCTGCCGCTGCGGATTCGGTTTCCCAGAGCTTTCGAGTCATTTCAGATTTCACCAGCCCCGGAGCCACTGTGTTGACTCGAATACCACGTCCGGCATAAGTCGCCGCCGCCGAGAGCGACAGTCCGATGATTCCTGCCTTTGCCGCCGCAATTGCTTCGTGATTCGCCAGTCCAATTTGGGCCGCTGCGGAAGAGATCAGCACAATCGAACCACCGCGTTCCCTCATCGCTTTGACGGCGGACCGAATGAGGAAGAAAGAGGATGTGAGATTTACCGACAGCGTGTCATGCCATTCCTTGTCGGTGGTCAAGTGGGCTGGTTTCAGGAGCACGGTTCCCATGCAGTTTACAACACCATCAATTTTTCCGAAGCGTTCCATCGCGAGCTGCACAGCACCATCGATCGCGGTGGAGTCATCAGCACTTGCCACGGCCGTCTCGCAAGAGAATTGCTGAGCCAGTTGGGCAGCAGACGCCGAGCTGCGAGCGGTGAGCATCAAATTTCCACCGGCCGCGCGAATCCGGAGCGCCAGGGCTTTGGCCACGGAAGATGTTCCGCCGAGTACCACATACGATTGCATTCCATTTATCCCTTCAAACTCTCCAGTTGTTTGGAGTTTGTTAACACATTCGACCCATGAATTCAGCTGTAGGATGTCAAGCCTTCGGCAAAGACTTGGATATGTTCGTCCATCCATTTTTGCATGGAGATGGCGTTGCCGAGACAGCTATGAGTCGGCAAGACGTGGCGTGAACCAGATACGGGAATTACATCCACAGAC
Organism: Planctomycetota bacterium; assembly: GCA_003670925.1. Classification (GTDB taxonomy): domain Bacteria; phylum Planctomycetota; class Planctomycetia; order Planctomycetales; family Planctomycetaceae; genus SXXK01. The sequence goes on from QWQG01000162.1 coordinate 21,485, forward strand.
AGAAAGCCAGTTTTGTTTTGAATTTCAACGCGACGCAGAACGACCTCAAACGTGCCGTGCGGATGCTCTATTAATAAGGATAAAAGTGCTGATTCATCGTTGGCCAATGGCTCGGGCATTTTAAGCTTCCTGCTGTGTAACAATTCATCCCTGTTTTAGAGTTGCGTCTGAGACTTTCAAGGCAAGAAAACGACTTTCTATTTCACCTCCTCCTCAGCTTCACCAGCGAGCGAGCGTTGTGGGCAGCCTCCCTCACCGCTATCTTGTGAGGACGTCAGCAGTGGAGAGCATCGAATAAGCAGGTTCGCCCTGCGATCAGCAGCCCGATAGCCGTGGTTGATGGCTCGGGGCGAGACCCCTCGCTGCGTTGACACCCTCCGGGATTTGAATTTGAGTCTAAACATGTCCTCAATCATGCGTATTTCTGCGGCATTGTTTACGATGATCGTCTTGGGCGTGACATTGTCCGCAGAAGACACGCAAATCGCCTTCAGCCGCGATATCCGTCCGATCCTTGCTGGTCATTGTTTTCAGTGCCACGGCCCGGACGAAGCGTCGCGTGAAGCAGGTTTGCGGCTGGATACTGAGCAGGGAGCGCGGCAGGCGCTTGAAGCAGAAGACGGCATCACAAAATTGCTTGGTCGGGTCACGAGTCACGATCCTGATCTTGTGATGCCGCCGACGGAGACGAAAAAGCCACTCAAGCCGGCTCAGATCCAACTGCTGACGCGGTGGGTGGCAGGTGGTGCACAGTGGGGGTCGCATTGGGCATTTGAAACTCTGGTCGCACCCGCAGTTCCTGAAGTTGCTTTGCATCCGCCGCGCACGCTGCGTAATCCCATCGATCATTTCGTCCAAGGTCGACTCGCCATGCGCGGAATTCTGGCTTCCCCGGAAGCGTCCTCAGAATCCCTCATCCGTCGCGTGACTCTGGATCTCACGGGGCTTCCGCCAACTCTGGAGGAGGTAGACGCGTTCGTGGGTGATACATCAGATGACGCGTGGGAGAAAGTTGTCGATCGATTACTGAGTTCAACGGCCTATGGAGAACGCATGGCATGGAGCTGGCTTGATGCCGCGCGCTACGCGGACTCAAATGGCTATCAGGGCGACAATGAACGTACGATGTGGCCATGGCGGGACTGGGTAGTTGCGGCCTTCAATCGGAATCTGCCATATGATGATTTTACCGTCTGGCAACTGGCCGGAGATCTACTGCCGGATGCCACGTTTGAGCAGAAGCTGGCCACCGGTTTCTGTCGAAATCATATGATCAACGGAGAAGGCGGTCGGATTGCTGAAGAAAATCGCGTGGACTATGTCATGGACATGAGCGAAACCACTGGTACGGTCTGGCTCGGCCTCACGATGAACTGCTGTCGTTGCCACGACCATAAGTTTGATCCGTTGACGCAGCGTGACTATTACCGACTGTCTGCGTTCTTTAATCAAACGCCCGTTGATGGTGGCGGCGGAAACCCCCAGACACCGCCTGTGCTTGAGGCTCCGAGCGGCGTGCAGCGGCAACAAGAGGCAACGTTTGACGCGCAACTCGTGGAGCTGAATCGGGCAAAGCAGCAGCGCGAAAATGAACTGTCGGGGTCGCAGGCTGACTGGGAAAAGCAAACATTGGCAGGCGCAGTTGGATCTATGTGGCAGCCACTGACGCCCATCCAATTGAACGCAGTGTCTCAAACGCTGACATCGCAGGGCGACGGTTCGATCTTAGCTACCGGTGAAAGCCCACGCAACGACACATACACAATCACGCTGCAGGCCGGCCTTGAAAGACTTACGGCCGTCAGGCTCGATGCATTGAGGCACGAAAGCCATACGCTCGGTGGTTTAGCGCGTTCCGACAGTGGAAATTTCGTGCTGACTGAAATTGAAATCTCCGTCCAGCACCCGGGGCACGAGAAGGCATCTCCTGTGAAAATCGCTTCTGGCGAAGCGTCGTTTGAGCAAGGAAGTTTCAAAATCGATCTGGCATTTGATGGCGATTCAAACACGGGCTGGGCTGTTTACGATGGCCAACCGATCGCGCGCGAGCACGCGGCTGTTTTTCATCTAGCCGAACCCCTGACTTTGGAAAAAGACGCGACCCTGACGATTGTGCTGCGGCATGATTCGTCGCATGTGTCGCACAACATCGGGCGGTTTCGTCTCAGCGGCAGTGGATTGCCTGAGGCACGGCTCGACCACAGCAACATACTCATTGCCGTGTTACAGGTTTCGCCGGACAAACGGACGCAGGAACAGCGTCAGCAGCTGGTGGCTGGGCACCGTGCTGCGGATACGGCATATGCAGCATTGGTGGTTGAGCAGGAGCGGTTGACGAAGTTACTGACTGACCTGCGGGGCAGTTTTCCGAAAGTGATGGTGATGCAGGATTTGCCTGAGCCACGAAAAACGTGGGTGCTCACGCGAGGTCTGTACAGTAAGCACGGAGCTGAAGTCACGGCCAACATTCCGGAGAAATTGCCTCCGTTGCAGGAGGGCGAGACGATCAATCGCTTGGCTCTTGCGCGTTGGATCGTGTCGGATGACAATCCGCTGACGGCGCGAGTGACCGTCAATCGTTTCTGGCAGCAGTTTTTCGGGATTGGGCTGGTCAAGACGACTGAAGATTTCGGTGTGCAGGGGGAGATTCCTCTGCATCAGGATCTACTCGACTGGCTGGCCGCGGACTTTCGCCAGCACGGCTGGGATGTGAAACGCTTGCTGCGGCAGATCGTCACCAGTCACACATATCGGCAGACTTCTGGAATCGCAGGGCAACCCGTCGCGCGCGGCAACCCCGTCGCCAGCTCAGCAGGGCTGTCATACGAGGACGATCCAGAAAATCGATACCTGTCCCGCGGTTCACGGTTCCGGCTTCCATCATGGATGCTTCGCGATCAGGTTTTGGCAGCCAGCGGGCTCTTGGTCCGAGTTAGCGGAGGTTCGCCTGTGAACGGTTATCAGCCAGCTGGAGTTTGGGAGGAGACGACGTTTGGTCGCAAACAATATCAACAGGAGCACGGCGATGCCTTGTATCGTCGCAGCCTCTACACGTTTTGGCGCAGAATTATCGCCCCGACGATGTTCTTTGACAACGCGTCTCGTCAATCTTGTACGGTCAAATCATTTCGCACAAACACACCGCTGCACGCCCTGCTGACGCTGAATGACATCACGTTTGTGGAGGCCGCGCGGGCGTTAGCCGAGCATGTGCTGCTGGCTGAAATTGCCGACGATGAAGCTCGCATTGATAACGTCTTTCGGCGCCTCTTGGCACGTCATGCAACGGACAACGAAAAAAATATTCTGGTTGTCGCCATTGAGCGATCTCGAGGCGAATTTAGAGCCGACCCGGATGCCGCTCTGAAACTCTTAACAATCGGTGAATCCAAACGTAACGCACAACTGGACAATGTTGAGCACGCCGCATGGACAAGTCTGGCGCTCGCCGTGATGAATCTCGACGAAGCTCTCACAAAGGAATAGGCATGAATCCCTTGGACGAAAACGCGCGGCATGTTAGCCGTCGAGAATTCTTTGGCCGTTCTGCTACTGGACTCGGCACTGCGGCCTTGGCATCGATGCTTGCCACAGATGGTCAGGCGGCCAACCGGATCGCCGGGCTCAGCGACGTTCCCCACTTTAAGCCAAAAGCACAGCGGGTGATCTACCTCTTCCAGAATGGCGGGCCGACGCATGTCGATTTATTTGACTATAAGCCGAAATTGCAGGCGATGCACGGTCAGCCTGTTCCGGCCGAGTACATCGGCGAGAAACGTTTCAGCACCATGACAGGCAACGCGTCAGGAAAGCTGATGCTTGCTCCGGTTGAGCCTTTCAGGCAGCATGGTCAATCCGGAGCATGGGTCAGCGGTTTTCTCCCACACACCGCAAGCATCGCCGACGACGTGTGCTTCATTCACAGTTTGCACACAGAACAGGTCAATCATGCTCCGGCGATCCAGTTTCTGCTGAGCGGTGGGGAGCAGCCTGGGCGGCCGACTGCTGGAGCTTGGCTCAGCTATGGATTGGGAAGTGACAACGACAGCCTACCAGCGTTTTGCGTGATGACCAGCGTCAGTAAAGGCACATCCTGCGGGCAGATTTTCTATGATTTCTACTGGGGCAGCGGTTTTCTGCCGTCTCGGTTTCAGGGTGTTAAATTTCGGGCCAGCAGTGATCCGGTGCTATATCTGCAAAACCCCGATGGGATGACGCGCCGGATGCGTCGCAACTGGCTGGACGATATCGCCCGACTCAATGAACTGAAGCTTGCCGATTACGGCGATCCGGAAATTGCCACGCGTATCGCCCAATATGAAATGGCCTACAAGATGCAGGCCAGTGTTCCTGAACTGACCGACTTCAGCGACGAGACGGAGGCCACGCTGGCGTTGTACGGACCGCAGGTGAAAGAACCAGGGACGTTCGCATACAACTGCCTGATGGCTCGGAGACTGGCGGAGCGCGGTGTGCGTTTTGTTCAGCTGATGCATGCGGGCTGGGATCAGCACGGGAGCGTCACGACAGAACTTTACACCCAATGCAAAGATACCGATCAGCCATCGGCCGGGCTGGTGCAGGATCTGAAGCAACGCGGTCTGCTGGATGATACGCTTGTGATCTGGGGTGGCGAATTCGGAAGGACGCCTTTTCTTCAAGGAAACATCGACGATCGGCCAAAATGGGGGCGTGATCACCATCCGTACGCTTTCTCAATCTGGATGGCAGGCGGCGGGGTCAAAGCCGGATTTCAATACGGGCAAAGCGACGATTTGGGGATCAATATCGCGAGCGACGGCGTGCATGTCCACGATTTTCAAGCGACACTTCTGCATCTGCTCGGGATCGATCACGAACGGCTGACCTACCGTTTTCAAGGCCGCGACTTCCGCCTGACGGATGTGCATGGAAAGGTCGTGCAGGCTGTCCTTGCCTGACAAGGGATGAGACGCCGTTGATTCGGTCCGTGCTGCCGCCCGGAAGCCCCCGCGCTGCCGCACAAATCGTAGTGAATACATTTTTGGCACCGGCGCAGCGAAACTAACGGAATGGGCAAAAAACGCTTTGATAGCGTGTAGATGTGTTCTAACTCGAATTGACTGTTTGGGGTTTTCTATGACGTTTCGATATGGCCTTATCCAGTGTCACAGCATGGCCGCACGTGCCTTTACAATTCTAATTTTCATGCTGCCACACGGACTTCTGGCGAAGGACAAGCCGGAGCGCGCTGGTGCAGACAAACAGCAAAACACAGAACTCCGGCAGAGTGAACTTCCTGATCCAAGTTTTTCCCCGCGCGGCTCGTTTCGTGGCCCGCTCGAAATTACTCATATTGCACGCTTCGATAATCTTCCACGGCGGATGTTTCTGGAACCACATTTGATTTCGCCTGGGAGCGTCAGGACACTGGGGCTGAGTTTTGTGTCATTGTTTGACCAGACGCTCCGTGGAATCAACGATGCGGAACTGCAGGAAACGGCAGCTCTTAGTCTGGCGCGAGTCGCCCGCGAAAAACTGCAAGACATCAGTGGGTCATCCGACATCCTCCTGCAACATCTGGAGTCGCATTCAAATTTGCGTGTGCGCTTTGCATGTGCTAGAGCCCTTGTGAATGCTGATTGGCAGCAGTCCGGTGCTGCTTTACTCAACATGGATGAGTACGCCGATGACTCGCAGCGACTCTGGATCGACCCTGCGCTGGCACGCTGGAAAGTCCTGGCAGCAGCCGACATTTGGAGACAACGTCTGGAGTTTGACACTGAGACTACGGTCGCTGTGTCACTGGCCTGTGACGGACTTGCGGCACTGGGTGATGCGCAGGCTTTGGAGCTACTGACTTCTGTGCTCAACGATAATTTGCTGGCGTACGATAAACGAATGGCGGCGGCGAAAGCTATTTGTGTTCTGGCTCCGGACATGGCACTTACCCAAGCGGATTTATTTACAGGTGGCAGTGTACCGGAGCGGATACTTGAGATTGAACTGTTGTCGAGTTCGAAGCCCGTCGCACACGCTCGGTTGTTTTCGCTGTGTGGCGACGTCTCAGACGGAGTGGCGGCGGCAGCATGGACGACACTGTTTCGACTGAATCCGGATGCTCTGCTTCCGGCCGTGGCAACGGGGGGCAATCATCGCGATGCGTTTATTCGGATGACTGCTGCCCGCATGATGCGTCTATTTCCGGATGCTGAACGCGCGGGATGGCTCCACGAACAATTGAGCGATAAACATCTGGAAGTCCGGAATGTCGCGCGTGAAATGTTGTCGCTGGTGGCGGAAGAACAACCTGCACTGCGAGATGGCATCATGGCATTGACCGGTGATACGCTTACGGCGAACAGTGAAAACTGGCAAGGGATTGAACAGAGCCTACTCTTGCTGGGACAACTTCGTGCCGCCCAGTTTTCGGATCGCTGCGTTCCGTTGCTGCAACATCCCCGCAACGAAGTGTTGGTAACTTCGGCATGGCTGCTGCATCTGTTTCCTGATCAAGCAGTGGAAGAAGCAGTGAGGAAGCACCTGCTGCGAAATGAGGAGATGTTTAAGAATGCCGACTTACCCCGTGCCGGCGCCGACATCGGTGAGCAGTCATCGTACCTAATTCAGTGTGCTGGTTTGATGCGATTGAAAGATATGCAGAAGTTTCTGGAGCCCAACTTCAGCAAGTTTGAACCCGGTGGGGTCCACAAGCGTGCGGCGGCAATGTGGGCATTGGGTCTGTTGCATGAACACGATCCGGCTCCGGATCTTACGGCATCATTACTGGCGCGGTTGGCAGATCGAGTCCCCCCACCGGGAATACCGCCAGAACACGCCGAAGTGCGTCGGATGTCCGCTGTCGCTCTGGGGTTGATGCACGCCACGACAGCGGTGCCGGGACTCCTAGAAGCTTATAAAATCGATTCTTCGGATACCGTAATTCCTGACAGCGCGCGATGGTCGCTAGGGATGGTAGGGGAGCCGCTGCTAGATTCATTAAAGCCTGTCTTGCTGCACGTTGGTGGCTGGAGATTGAGTCCATTCGGCGATTGAGCCCTTTATGTTGCCACTGATCGTCGTGAAAAGTTTTCATCGCAATTCTGGGTTGCAGGCTCAATCCCGGAACTGAAACGAAAACACATCGGCATCATGCAGCACAAATCGCAGCCGCACAGTCTGGCCAACAAGTTTTGACAGATCTGGCTTGGATTTCCAGACAACGTTTCGATCGAGCGTATCTCCGAAGAGCTCGTCGCAGTCGTCAAGCGAATATCCAGGCAGAGGCTTGCCTGCTTGATCTTGGAGTTCCACTTGCACGCTGCCCGCCGCGGAGGTGGAGAAGTTGAGCCACAGTTGATTTCCGGTAAAGGTGATTGGCTGGGTAATGAGTGCGCCGCCACTCATCGGAGCGTTGACAGAAACAAACCCATCAAGTCTCAAGGTGTAACGTCTAAGCAGATCGCTGTTCCCGGTCCAGTAACTTTCAACAGCGAAGAAAGAAAGTTCGGAGGGAGCGTCTGCGAGCGTTCCTTTTGTTTCGATGGGACGCCACGCAATTGCCTGATGGCCGTAGTTCCATGTGCCGTTGCGTTCGATGCCCGGGCGGAGGAAGCCATCGTTCCAGCGTTTAAAAGTGACACCATCGCGGCTTGCCATCAATAAGCCCTCTGTCAACGCGCGGCCATAGCGTTCGCTGGTTTTGGCTCGCCATTCGCGGTTTTCAAGTTCCGGCAGGGCCCTTAGCGATGCGGACCACGCGCGAATTCGCTCTGGACTGCCGCCGGCCCGTGCTTCATGCAGCCGATCGTCTTTGTGGCCGCGTTCTACATAGCGCATCGGAAAGCCTATCAAGACATGCGGTGCACGGTGGTACGGCGACACGACGTTGGTATAGAGCTGCTCTGACGGCGAATCGACATATTGCAAATCCGCGTGGTCAGTCCACGTTAGGAAATCTTTTGAGATAGCAGTGCGGATGGCTCGGTGCCCCTGCGGATTCCACAACTTCTCGTCGTCGTAACCACCCTTGGTAAAATATCGCCAATAGGCCCGGTAATGGCCGTGGGTCGAATCCCAAAATGCCAGATTCTGCGAGTCAAACGCGCCATCGATGATGATCGGTTTGTCGCTCATGGGCGACCAGTGCAGGCCGTCGGGTGACTTGAACGCGAGGAGTCCACGTCGTTGATCTTTGGGCAAACGGCTGGCTGGCAGCAGTGCCTTGTACCGTGCATCGGCCGGAGCATCCGGATTTTCGTCTTTGAAGACAGCAGGCTCACCGGGTTCTGAAGTCGCATCGCCAACTTGCTGTCGGATCATCACAATGTTGTTGGCCGTGCTACCATTGAATTCGTGTAGTCCCAATGCCGGCTTCTGCCAGTGGATTCCGTCTGCGCTTTCGGCATAACAACAGAACAGACCATGGGTACTGCCATTCACGCCTTGCGGAGTTACGTCGAGATGCCCACCTGCGTAGTACATCCGATACCGGTCGTCGTCCTTGAAGATGCTGTGATAGACGCAGCCACTTCCTTCCCACGGTTCATCGTGTTCCAAGACGATTTCCTGCGGTACAGGGTGCTGCAATCGCAATTCAGCTTTTTCGACCAAACTTTCAATGAGCGTGGCATCGACGAACAATTCTCGCCGCGAACCAATCTCGTGAACTGCAACTGGCGGCTGCGCGACAGCCAGAGAGCATACTGCGTGAAGGAGCACAGTCAACGTGATACAGCGTGTCATAGTTTTCAATTCCTCAGCGTGAACTCCGCGGACGTGTGCCACCCTGCTCTACGGCCGTAGCAAGTGTAGGTTTGCGAAGGATGTTAAATTTACCTAATGCTTACTTTGGATGGAGCGTGATTCCCCTTCGGGCGGGCACCAGTGGCATAGAGCCGGCTTTGCAAGAATTTGCAGTGTTACCTTATCCCTGGCCGAACTCGGACTAATAACGCGGCAACAAAACGTCTGAAGCAAACCTCGGCGGAATAGGGTTGACTTAAAATCAGCGAACGCGGTCGCATGTTAACCGCGACGCTTAATGGCTGCCGCGATCTCTATTTCAATGGCAGGCAGAGAATTCAAAGGGGTCAGCGGATCCGTGACTGCCGTGACTGTATTCTGTGATGCATCCCAATGGACTGGACCGTAGCGGGCAGGTGCCGGATTATCGGTGAGGAGATGAGCACCGGCGTCACCTTTGTTGTAGTGCCAGAACTCATACGGAAAATGCATGAAGCCGTGCAACTCCATAAGTTCGGTGATTTCGAGCCGGTTTCGCAAATCGCTTTCACTGATGAACGGCGAGCGCATGGGTGTCCGTTCACTGACTTCTAGATATGGTCCACCACGCCAAACTTCCTGGCCGTCACGTTCAAACACAGAAATGTCGATGGCCGAGGCAGACATATGTGTGCCAGTCTTCGGGATGTTCGCGACCATCACCATCGCGCGGCGAAACACGAATTCGACGGGCGGAATTTCACCACCCGACTCCCAGATGCACTTTTGCAGGATCGAGTCGAAGACTTCCGGCTTCCGCACCAAGGTGCTTTGCATCTGCAATGAACGAAAACCGTCTTCAACCTTCATCACCCAGCCACGACGATTCATGTCAGCAGCGATAGCAATTACGTCGTGAACGAGTGATTCGCGGATGAAATAGACGCGGTCGAGATCTCCGGCGATTTTTGAGGTGGAAAACAGCATCTCCACGCCGGCCGCCGTTGCGGCGTCAGGAATGGATGCTAAAGGCTCGTGGCATTCAATGACGGGAAATGCCAAAAGTTGCTCGACTAGGTTGAAACCAAGTTCGAGTTGTTGCGTCCAGTAACTTCGGCGGGCAACTTCGTCGATCACTGTAGGATGCATAGGATGAATCTGGTGAGTTGCAGTGGTTGGACTCTTGCAGACCGCGAATGTACGCAAAGAGTCGCGGGATGCACAAGCGTCAGCAAAGAGTCGCCTAAATCTTTTCAAAGGAATGACTCACGCGAGTTGGTGGTGTATCCGAAATTCGAAGCGGAAATGGCACGAAGAAAAACTACCCAGCCGAGGTGTTTTGGCATTGCCGAGCAGTTGACCTGCGGGCGGCGACTCGTCACGATAGTTGAAGAGGAAACGTCTGTTCTCGCCATTAGCGGAAGTAATGCCATGCTGAAGAACGCTACTAACCGACGCAGTTTTCTGAGATCTGCAGGAGCCACAGCGGCGACGTTCACAATTTTGAAAGCTGGATCGGCGCGCACGTACGCAGCCAATGAGACTCTGAATATCGCATCGATCGGAGCAGGTGGTCAGGCCGCCAGTGATATTCAGGCCGTGGCATCGCAAAACATTGTGGCCTTGTGCGATGTCGATCATGATCGTGCTGCGGGGATGTTCGATAAGTTTCCGAAAGCCAAGCAGTTCAAAGACTATCGCGTCATGCTGCAAGAAATGAATTCTGAGATTGACGCGGTCATCGTAGGCACACCGGATCATCATCACTTTCATGCGTCGATGGCCGCCATTCGACACGGAAAACATGTGTACTGCGAAAAGCCATTGACGCATTCCGTGTGGGAAGCCCGAGAACTCACGCTCGCAGCCCGCAAAGCTGGGGTGGCGACGCAGATGGGTAATCAGGCGCAGGCGAATGAGCAAACTCGGATTGTCCAAGAATACGTGATGGACAATGCGATCGGACAAATTCGAGAAGCGCATATCTGGACCGATCGTCCCTCGCGTGGACTGTTCGACGAATACTGGCCGCAGGGCGTTTCGCGTCCTACTGACGCGCCCGTGATTCCCGATACGCTAGCGTGGGACTTGTGGCTCGGTCCAGCCCCGCAACGGCCGTATCATTCGGCTTATTTGCCAGTCAAGTGGCGAGGCTGGTGGGATTTTGGAACGGGAGCACTCGGCGACATCGCGTGTCATTACTTTGATCCAATTTTTCGAGCTCTGAAGTTAGGTGCGCCGACCAGTGTTGAAGCGTCTTCCACCCGCGTCAACACAGAAACCTATCCCGTCGGTTCAATGATCACGTTTAACTTTCCAGCGCGGGACAACATGGCCCCCGTGAAACTTGTCTGGTATGACGGTGGTTTAAGACCACCGCGACCAACGGCCATCAAAGCCGGGGATGAGATGGGTACGAACGGACTCTTGCTGATCGGTGACGATGAAGCGGTACTGATGTCGGACTGGAACACTTGGCGGATGTATCCGGAAGACAGCGCTCAGCAATATGGATCACCACCTATCAAGCTTCTGCGATCGGCTGGACACCATCAAGAATGGATCGATGCCTGCAAAGGCGGCGCTGCAGCCGGATCAAATTTTGAGTGGTCAGGACCGATGACTGAAACCATTCTGCTGGGGAACGTCGCCCTGCGTTCACAGTTGCGGGAAGATCTGACAAGAACAAAACTCGAATGGAACCATGCAAAGCTGACGTTCACCAATCACGACGCGGCAAATCAATTTCTGCGGCGAGAATATCGTAAAGGTTGGGAGGTGTGAAGTTCCGGCTGCGACTTGCCCAACACTCAACACCAGTTGATACTGTTTCAGGATGTCGGGATGGTACTGTTGACGGCATCGTCAATCACGTAGCGATTCGTCTCCGCCCATTGAACAAAGGGCAACTCCCAATTCGTAGATTGCGACTCCAGCGGGTAATCGAATGATACGTGATGTCCCTGCACACTGGCGCGATCGTGAGAGGCCTACAGGCTGTGGCCACCCCAGTTCGTGTAAGCGTTGTAAGTGTTGGTTGCCAGCTGCAGCAAAATCTTGGTGTGCTTTCGGGGTTCAGCGGATCGTACGATGAACTGCACTTTACCGCGCGTGTCCTGCACGCCTTTCCGTACCGACTGAACTAGCTCAAAGACCTTTGTCGGTCGCCAACTTGGTGAATTCCTGGGTCGTCGAATCCCATTGGGCCGTGAGTCGTGAAAGAATCTCGGGCTGGGACTGGGCTATGTTGGACTGTTCGCTTCGATCGATTGTCACATCATACAACTCCCATGGCTGATCCTTAGCCGCGACTGCTTTCCACTGGCCCATGCGAATCGCGCGGTTTCCTTCGTGCAGCCACCAGATCGATTCGTGGAGCATCGGATCGTCCTTGGCGAAAGAATGTACCAGACTGCGACCCGGTGATTTTGGAACGGGGATGCCTCCAATTGCGACGGGTGATTCTACACCAGCAAGATTCAGGACTGTCGGCACGATATCAATCACATGCCCGACCGTGTGCCGCAGTTCGCCTCGAGTTTTGATTCCGGCAGGCCAATGTGCGATCAGTGGTGTGGAAATTCCACCTTCGTGGACCCATGTCTTGTGACGTCGGAAAGGCGTATTACTGACTGTCGCCCAGCCTGGCCCCAGACACAAGTGCGTCTCTGCAGAACCTGGCGCGGCGTGCGGATCATGGCCGTCGTCTCGTACCATCATCTCGGCCGAAGCACCGTTATCGGACAGAAACAAGATGAGTGTATTGTCAAACGCCTGCATCGCACGAAGCTGTGCGAGAATTCTGCCAATCTCACGATCCATCCGATCGATCATCGCCGCATGAATGGCCATCTTGGTCGCTTGGAACGCTTGCTGGCGGGCATTCAGTTGGTCCCATGATAACGGCAACGCGACTTCATTGGGGCCAAACTGTTGAATCTGTTCGGGATAGGCATACGGCGGCCCCTGCGTACGCTCGCTGTCACTCAAGTCTCCTGAAATCAGGCCACGCGCGACCATGCGGTCAAACCTCGCCTGCCGAATTTTGTCCCAACCGTCCTTGTAATGATCCGCGTAACGCGCGATATCTTCGGGCGGTGCCTGCAGAGGAAAGTGAGGCGCCGTGAATGCCACATATTGAAAGAACGGCTGTTCGATGCCAGCATCTGCATGTGCCTTCAGGCAGCGAATCGCATGATCGGCAATTGCCACGGTGGAGTAATAGCCATCGCCGTTCTTGACCTTCAGCAAAGGCATTCCATCTTCCAAATGCCGGTTAGGGCGAAAGAATCGCCCTTGATCCTGCAGTTCGTAGCTCCGCGTAAAACCAGAGGCGGCAGGTGTTCCATCGATGTGCCATTTGCCCGAATAATAGCATTGGTAGCCCGCAGATTTGAGCAACAACGGGAGCAACGGCGCCCAGACTGGCCTGACAGATTTAGGTCCGGAACCTCCCTCAACTGTTGGTAAGGCATCCCGGCCAACCTGCTGCGGATAGTAGCCGGTTAGCAACGCAGCGCGGGTAGGCCAGCACCGCGCAGTGTTGTAGAACTGCGTGTACTGCAGGCCATCTTGAGCCAACTGATTCAGATGCGGCGTGGCAATTTCACTGCCGTAGCAGCCGAGGTCAGAATAGCCCAGATCATCCGCAAGAATTACCAGCACATGCGGTTTTGTCCGTGCGGACTCTGCGGCGTTGCCGACTGGCCTGACACACATTACCGCGACGAAAAGAATCAGGCATACTGCGAAGAGCCTCATCCTTCGTACTCAGAGAGATATCCCATAAACTCGCGGCGGTGCTCTTCTTCGTCACCTAGGGCTGTGATGCACAGATCCTGCGTCACATAGTCGAAGCCATCGCAGAGTTGAATGATTTTTGAATACTGAGCAATCGCAGCATCCTCGGCAATAATTACGCCCTTAATGATGGCGACGACGTCCGTCATTTTCTGCGGAGGTTGCAAGCTGTCTTGGCGTGCCACAAATGACGCACTGCCGGGAACAATGCCTCCAACCGTCTTGATCCGCTTCGCCAACAACTGAGCATGCATCATTTCTGCTGTGATGTCTGCTTGCAGTGACGATTTTATTTCCTCCGCTCGAACGCCATCCAGATTGATGGAGCACGCGATGTAATTCATGACTGTTTCCATCTCCATCCAGTACGCGACACAAAGCTCACGAATAATGGTGTGGCGTTTTTCCTGATCGGACATAACCTGTACTTTCATTTTTTGGATATAACCCGCGCGGCGACAAGTGGCGGGAGTCGTCAGAATTCGGAGTTGTGCTAAATTTATTGCCGAATTCTGACGACTCCGGCAACAACGAAGTGTCTCAAACCGCGTTCAGTATAAATCAAGCATGCAGAGATGCAACGTGTTTCATGCGAAGTCGCAGAACCGGTTTTGAAGGTCGGTTGCGGGGAACCGTGGTTGTTGCCGGTGCTGAGTCTATGGAATTCGCTGCCGTTAGAAAAATCACCCACCGTGGCGCATAAAAAAAGGCCGATCGGATTAAAATGAATCCGATGGCCTTTTTCAAGGAGCGAGGTTTCTCAGGCACTCGCTCAAATACATCGGCTCGTTTCTCAGGCGAGCCATCGTCTCTTTCTTACTGCGTTCTCAGGGCAGTACGCTGCGTTCTCAAGGCAGCGGTCAGGCTCAAGGATCTCACTCCGAGCCCGTTATCTCTCTCGAGAGAAGAGATAAGCAAGGTCCGTGCCATTCGCGTCTCAATGTTTGCGGGAAGCTGATTCTGGGTTGGGTAGGAAATGATAAAATAGCAGGTATTTACAGTGTTTCAGGCATTTTTATGAATTTATGAATGACGTCTAGATGTGTTCGAGTGAACATGATTCGTCGAATGGTTTTGAATTTCTTACAATGACTTGGGTTTGCAATGTTTACAAAATTGCAATTTTTGAGTTCTGTTTTTTGTGAGGATCGTTGCCTGTGTCGGACGCTTTGCTAACGCACCCTTTTATGCCGCATGATTTTTGGATGAGGAAGGCTTTGGATCAGGCTGTGCTCGCGTTTGATCAGGGTGAAGTTCCGGTTGGTGCGATTATTGTGCATCAGGAAAAAATCATCGCTGAAGCCAGCAACCAGCGTGAGATGCTGAATGATCCAACGGCCCATGCAGAAATGATCGCCATCACGCAGGCCGCGGAAGTGCTGCAGTCGTGGAGATTGCTTGATTGCACGCTGTACGTCACGCTTGAACCATGTCCGATGTGTGCTGGGGCGATCGTGCAAGCCAGAATTCCGCGGGTGGTTTATGGGGCAGTCGATCCCAAAGCGGGGGCCTGTCACACGCTGTTCAGTCTGACTTCTGACATTCGACTCAACCATCAGGCGGCAGTACTGGGTGGCGTGATGCAGGAAGACTGTCGGGCAATTCTTCAAGAATTTTTTCGGCAGCAGCGCGCACTTGGTAAGAAATAGATGTTCGTCTCTGCCGCTGTGTGAAGTGCGGGGTGTATGAAACCGCGTTGAGACACGCCAGACATGCCGCTGATCGTGCTGATCGGCGGGAACTGCCGATTCATACCGGCGTTTTGCTGAGATTCACGCGCTGCTTTGCAGAGCTGTCAAATAATTGCAATCAAAACTTTAAGAGGTATTGACCCAAATTTTGAGTTGGGATAAATCTCCCCCCGCACGCAACGGGTTTCCCGGCAGATTCAGCCAAACTGTTGCGACTCCCTTCCAATTTCTGCTGTTGATCCTGCTCTCTTTGCTGATCTGCTTTCCTGCAGAAAGACAAACGAGCCTCCTGTCTCAAATCTGTGGTTTCAGACGCACCCCAATCTCGCTTCAGCCGCACTGAAGGAAACTGTGTTGTCACACTGATACCAGAACCCGTCTCATCCGCCCGCTGACAATTCATTGTCGAATTGTCTGCAGGTTCGTGATCCTTTCTTCAGGGAAGAAGCTCATGCTGTCCAGAAGAATCGCCCTTGGTGCCGCGCTTGGAGCGCTGGCTATATCATTGCAATGCAATGTTGCAAGGGCTCAATATTATGGTGCTGGATGTTCCGGTTGCGGAACATCTATGGCGGCACCAATTACTGCTGCAAGTTGTTGCACACCAATTCCACCGGTGCAGACGACTTGCTATCAGACGGTTCCTGTGACGACCTACGCTCAGGTCAAACAGACCGTTGAAGTCCCGCGTTACGAAACTGCGATGGAAGAACGTGAAGTTACGGTTTACCGTCCAGTGACATCCAGCAGGGAAGTCGAAGTGCCGACGGTTTCGTATCAAAACGTCGTCGAGAATCGTACGGTAAATCGTGATATGGGCCGCTGGGTTACGAATTACCACCCGGTCGCTAAATGTGCTCCGGGTAGAGTTGATGCTCGACCGGGCGTGTTGGGATGGATGAGTCGCACAGGCTACTCCATGCGAACCGCTTTCGTGCCCAATTACACGACTTCGCGCCAATATGTGCCAAGCATGATGACGTGCAACGTGCCTTCGGTGCGTCAGGTGGCTGTCCAAGGGACACGCCGCGTCACCGTTCAAGAAACCAAGATGGTGGCTGAACGCAAGATGGAAAAAATCTCCGTCCAGAAGCTGGTGATGCGGAAAGAAGAAGTGACCGTGTTGCGTCCCCAGACGGCGTATCGCACTGTTCCAATCGGCTCATCCATGGCTTATGGCGGATATTACGGTAGCCCTCAAATGGCCTTTGGATACCCCATCATCGACGGCACTACGCAGACAGCTCAACGACCGACTCCCGATGCTATTGGTGGTGGGGCAGCCCGGAGTGCCACCAAGGACAACTTTGAAGCAGACAAACCGTACGACCGCAGCGATTCCCCAGCTCCAGCGAATGGTGCCTCATA
The DNA here is from genome assembly GCA_003670925.1 of Planctomycetota bacterium. Taxonomy (GTDB): domain Bacteria; phylum Planctomycetota; class Planctomycetia; order Planctomycetales; family Planctomycetaceae; genus SXXK01. The sequence goes on from QWQG01000162.1 coordinate 38,047, forward strand.
CGAAGCCCCTGACCGGGAGAATGAGCCTACTGTTTTTCCACCCTCAGCTCGTCGTGCTGCCAATAAAGCAGTCGTCCCGACAGCTGATCATCGCTCGTCTTCAATTACAACAGCGGCCGAAACGGCCGGGAGTCAGCCATCGCGCTGGCACGCTACCCGCAAGTCCAGCGAACGAAGTGTTTCTCAAAGTGACCTGACGAAGCCGTCAATCTCGATGGCCGATTCAGTGCGTGAACGATAGTCGCCATCGCGTCGACTATCTGAAATAGAGTGCAGTCTCCCCGGCTGTACTCATTGAACCCTTTCCCCCCCTCCTCTCGGCTCCCTCCTTTCTTGTTCAAGTTGATGCGTCCCCTCGCGGCACCGGTATCATGCCGGTGCCCTTTTTCTTGCGCGGATGATCACGAGAGACACGGCTGTTCATTCTACTTTGACGGGGGCGGCTGCAATGTGCTTGGGGCACCTGGTGCTGCTGGCCCACCCGGAAAGTCTGGCCCACTGGGCCCACTTGGAAACCCTGCCCCGCTTGGAATTGCTCCTTGCAGAATCGAGGGGTCGTCTTTCAGAATGCTAACGAGCTGGCTTGGAATCGTGAGCGAAATTGTGGCAACCGAGCCACTGTGTGACGCCGCAAGGCTACTGACCAGTTGATTGGCTGAGGCCTGCAATGGCGGTGGAACCTGTCCTGCGGCCAATGGATACATCTGTTTGGCCAGCCCCAACCCTTGATCTAGGGGTTGCTGAACTTCGACCGCCGCCTCAGGTTCAGTCAGATTCACGACGACATTCAGATCCAGATTGCTGGTAAAATTCAGGGTGATCGCCGCACCGCTGATTTTTCCCCGCACGGCCTTAATGATTTGATTTAACATTGGCGGTTCGGCCGGAGCGTCCGGAATAGATCCGCTCATGCCAGCAAGGAGTGGACTCGAAAACGCCAATACAAATGAACTGCCGTTTGACACAAAGCTAAACTGCTCATTCGTGGCTTCGCCCGGACCGTTTTTGATTGCCGTCTGGATGGCTTTTTCAACCCCGTAGATAACGGTTCTGGGATCGACTTGGTAGAGCGCAGTCTGCGGCTGATCTGGTTGCTTGCTTTCGATCAGATAGTAAGGCTTTTCTGCGAAAGTTGCCGCCACGGCTTGGCTGGCGGCGATGAACTTTTCCAGCTCAATATCCTTATTTGCTCGGACAACACCGATGGCGTTGCCGCCACTTAATACGCCTTGCAACATTGCCGTCGGATCCTGACCACTCGCCGCAAGTACGCCCACTTGCATCATTCCCGCCATGAAATTGCTGACACCAAATGTCACGGATTCAATATCGTTTGCGTTCAATCCGGCCTGAGCCGTCATTTCACTCATGGCAATTTCAAATTCTGGCATGCTCTTGATTGGCGCCAGAAAACCGCTGGCAAGGATATCTGCAGGTCGGACGTAGAAGACAAAATCCGCCTCAGCTGCGATATATGACATGTCAATCGGGGCCCCCGTGACGCGCGACGCTGAAGAACCAGGTACTGTCGCCTTACCACCTAAAAACGGATTACTGGGAACTGTGGCCTCAGATGCTTCAGCCGGCAGAGGCACTTCGGCCTTTGGCGTTGCCGCTGGAATCCCGGCCTTCTTTGGTACATCCGCAGATACCAACAGATCTGTCGCGGGAGTTTGGGGAGCGTTCAGTCGTTCTGCGTCATCCTGTTGTACCTTGTTCTCCGCCAAAATTGCCTCAGCCGCTTTCTGCTGGCGAGCCGCAATTGCCTCTTGTGCGCGTTCGGCTTCAAAAATTGCGTGAGCCCCAGCTTCTACCAAGCGTTCTTCTTGTGACAAAGAATCCGAGCGGCGAATCATCCGATGCCTTGCCTGACGGGAAATTTGGCTGCCGTTGATCTCGACAGTAGTCTGCTCTTCAATCATCTGCCGAATGCGACCTTGCACATCAGTCAGTGCCAGATTGACTAGCTGCACATCTTTTGAGGTTTTCTCAAGTGCCAGTCCATCTGAAAACGCGAGTTTTGCTTCGTCTGTCCGGCCCTGTTCCGCCAGCACCACTCCGCGGAGATAAAATACTCGAGCATCACTACTGCCGTTCTTGATCACAGCATCGAATTGTGTAAGTGCGGTGACCAGATCGCCAGCGTTGTATGCATCCATGCCTTCGCGGTACAACGCTTTACTAGCCTCTGCTTGTGGATCGGGCTTGAATTTTGCACGAGCAGCCGCTCGATACTTTTCAATTTTCGCCCGTCGCGCACCCTGAACATTTTCGAGCGCTCGATTCACGAGCCGCGTCGCAGTCGTTTCGGCCTCGAGTTTGGCGGCAGCCTGAAGGTCTTCGTCGGAATCAGATCCCAAGTGCTCAGAAATTAACGCGCGGTAATAGTACACCCGCGCGTCACGTGTTCCGTCCTCCATCATCTGGGTCAACTGTTCGTGCGCTCCGTTGAAATCACCGGCACGCCAAGATTCCACCGCCGCCGCCATTTGATCTGCGGCTGACGGGTCGGCGACTGACGGAGACGACAAGGTGATGCCGCACAACAACACAAATGAACCTACGACCACGTTTGATTTCATGGAATCACTCCAACCCAACAGTGACATAAACCCTGATCTGCACCACATCATTCCACAGGATGACCCCAGCAATGACAATCCATGGCCTGCTATTTCACCAAATTGCCCAGTTATTTCCGCATCGATAACCCTCATCGATACCTTGCCGTCGAACCCCAAAAACAACACAATGAGCAAAGTTTCACTAGCCCGGCATGTCTCACAGAGAGCGAAAGCCCGTTGTGCATTCCAATGAACCGGCAGCGTAGATACATTCCCGCGGTGGTGTTCGTCGCGAGCCCGACGGATGCGTAAGTTCCGGCTCAATCTGTTCTGCCGGCTGACTCTGAATGAACACGCCTGAACGCTCACAGGAAATCTGCACCGCCTACCATGAGGCAGGACATGCAGTGATCGCCTTAGTCTTTGAGCGACCTGTGCAGAAGGTCAGCATCCTGCCCGATCAACGCCGCCTCGGACACTGCGAACTTCGTAAAGGTGTGTCTCGCGCGTCGCAGGATCGTCTGGAAGCTGACATTTTGATTCTCCTCGCAGGCGTCGTGGCGGAAGCCATTCACTCCGGTACGTACAACTGGACTGGTGCTGCCATGGATCTGCAATCCGTCCGGCGTCTGGCCGTCATGCGGAGCGGTCAAGGGCAGGCTGACAAACTGACGCGGCGACTGCTGGCAAAGACCGAACATTTATTGCAGCAGACGCGCAACTGGAATGCAGTCGAGCAGATTGCTGCCGAACTCATCGCAAAGAAGTCGTTGAGCGGTCGCGCTGCTCGGCATTACTTTGAACAGATGGCAAAATGAGGATTCCTTCGGAAACATGCATGCGTGTCAGGGCTAAACACTGGCATTCAGAGGCAGCTGAACTAATATCAGCGCTTTGAGTGGCGGATTCTTTCCGCACAACAATTCCGAACCGGGATAGAATGATGAGCCTGTTACTCAGCGAGTCGCAACTGGGACAATTTCGCCGCACGGGTGTGATAGCGGTGATGGTGGTTGATGATCCCGATCGCGCGGTGAGCCTCGCCAAAGCGTTGCTCGACGGCGGCGTGGACATCATGGAGTTGACTTTACGCACGCCGCAGGCGTTGGCCTGCTTGGCAGCCATTGTGAAACAAGTTCCAGAAATGCTCGCGGGTGCCGGTACTATTCTTTTTCCGGAACAGGTCGACCAAGTTGTCCAAGCCGGTGCCGCATTTGGTGTGGCGCCGGGGACAAATCCGGTGGTAATTCGCCGAGCCGATCAGCTCAACCTTCCGTTCGCTCCCGGTGTCGCCACCCCGACCGACATCGACATTGCCGTGCAGGCGGGATGCCGATTGCTGAAGTTTTTCCCCGCAGAACACAGCGGTGGTTTGAACATGCTTGCCAGCATCAAAGCCCCCTATGCGCATCTCGGATTGCAATACATTCCCCTTGGCGGCGTGACGACAGGCAATTTGTCGGCTTGGTTGACCGACGCCGATGTGCTGGCCGTCGGTGGGTCATGGCTCGCAAAGAAAGAATCGATCGAATCCGCTCGCTGGGATGAGATTACCCAGACATGCCGCGACGCTCGCGAAATCGTAAGACTGGTTCGTGGAGCGTAAGTACCGTTCGGGAAGTGGCCGCGTCATTCAGCGGCCACTCGTGTCCGTCGTGTCTCCTCAGGAACCGAGGACGGCCGCCCAACAAATGCGATATCTGATTCTCGAACGGTCCAAACCGATCTGCAGAGCAGATTTTTGTCATTCGCCCCAGCCCGCAGAATCGCTCTATTTCTATACGCTGCCAGTGACTTTAGAACTCGCCAAGGACTTCACCGCCGCCCCGAGTTCCTAGGCCGCGCCAAAGTCCACGATCAGTACTGTCCGCAAATCCTCGCACCGAACCATCGACGAGCAGCCCCTGAACGATGCCCGTATGAAAGCTGCGCGATGTCAAAACAGCGTAAGTGGGTTCCGTCGCATTGTTGCCTTCGCGGATATTCACCCAGTCTATGTCGCGAATTGAGCCGCTATCATTGTAAGGCACTTTCGTGTTCGGCGTAAACGTCGTGGTGAATCCAGTCTGGTTGCTGCGGCTATCGACCCACTCGGCATGTCCGGAATTCTTCAACGTCCCACCCAGACTACTGATGGTAGCAGGATCATTGGGTGTGGGGGAATTCGCAATCGGACCAACATCACGCAGATAGGACTGAAACGCCTTCACTTCGGCCATCGCCAGAGTATTGCTCGTGCCGTCCCTAAAATCTCGAAACCCTATTTTGGCATTCGGAGCAAAGGCACCTGTACCGATCTCGCCACTGAGTGGATTCCACAGAAACCACTCACCGTAATTGGCGGCATAGCTGACAGGCCAGTACGTGATTGCTCCATCAACGTATGCTTTGTCGTTAACCTCGCTGGGGCACACCAATGTGGCAATACGAACGGATGTCACTGCAGGCTGAAGCGAGTATTTTTTCCCGAAGTCTATCAGATTCGTCAAATTTGCCAGTTCAATAAAAGGCAGAAGTCGCGCTTGAATCGACCAACCAGCCGGCTGGACCGTCCCGGCCAGATATGTGCCACCAGGCGGAAAAGCGCTATGGACATCATGGTAGTTGTGCAACGCGAGTCCCAGTTGTTTCAGATTATTCTTGCACTGTATCCGCCGGGCGGCTTCGCGGGCGGCCTGCACGGCCGGCAGCAACAGCGCGATCAGGATCGCGATGATCGCAATCACAACTAACAGTTCGATGAGCGTAAATCCTCGCACAAAAGATTTGAATGGCCCTTTTTTCATGATTTGCCTTTACTTTAATTTTGTGCGGAGAAGTTAGTCGAGCACATGACATTGAGACTCAGTCGCAACACAATAGTGTCTGTGCGCGGCATGTCAACGAGAACTCTCGCAAAAATCTCGAATCTTGAAATCGTCCGAAACAGAGACCGCTCGTGAATGAATAAACATGGGCGGGGTTCGCTGAGGTCAACGAACGTCTTCTCGATGGAGCGAGCTGGCGACTTTGGTGTGTCGAGACTTTTTTTACAGGCGACAATTGACACCGCCAGTGAAGCGACGATGTTGTGATGAATTCCTGCGTGATCTCCACGCCCTCCGTGGTGCAAACTACGATTTGTCAACGGTGTAGTATTCGGTGCCATGTGCTGTAACATACGGAAGCAAGTTGTGTGCGTTAGCCAGAGCAGATTCACGTGAACTTTTCTAGATGATTAAAGGTTGCCCAGTGTTGCGATTGCTCCTAGTAGTACAGTGTGCCTTGGCCCTAGGCACCATGGATTCGCAACACGTGACGTTGGCCGATGAGGCGTTGCTGACGGCTGAACAAGCGTCAAGAATTAGCTTTCGCGAAGATGTGTGGCCAATCCTCAATCGTCATTGTCGAGGCTGCCACACTGCGTCCGATGCCAAGGGCGGACTCAGCTTGGATACGGTCGCTGACATGCTCAAGGGGGGTGCCGGCGGCCCTTTGTTTGCGCAGGGGAAACCAGACGAGAGCCTCGTGATGGATATGATCTCCGGGGAGGTGCCCGAGATGCCGAAGAAGCAGCCGGCTCTGTCGGTGGCCAAGGTTCAGCTCATTCGAGGCTGGATTGCGGGGGGAGCCATCGATGATTCAACGGAAAGCAACACGGAACCAGTCGTGGTGATTCCCCAAACGTACCAATTCGCTCCGTCCGTCACCAGTATTTCACTCAGTCCGGACGGCAAGCTGGTGGCTGCTGCCTGTCGGAGCGAAGTTGTCCTGATCGAAGTTGAGACCGATGCACCTCCGCGCAGGTTACCGACCGCGTGTGACCTTTTGACTCATGTGGAATTCAGTCCCGACGGCAAACTGTTGGCAGCGGTCGGCGGGTCACCGAGTCGCTCCGGTGAGATTTACTTCTTTAACCCTGTTGATGGTGCCATAATCTCTTCTCGACGCATCGGGCACGACACGCTGTTTCGCGGTAGTTTCTCACCCGATTCCACCGCGATCGCTGTCGGCGGGACCGATGGCGCGGCTCACATTGTGCCGGTGGACGTAAACGCAGCTGTCAGATTGTTTCCATTGCACAGCGACTGGGTCTTGGACGTTGCATGGACTCCGGACGGAAAAATGCTGGTAACCGGTGGCCGCGACAAGGCAACAAAAATCTGCAGTATTGAGGATGGCAGATTGTTGCGGTCAGCGGACATGTCGACCGAACTGATCGGCTCAGTCGCCTGCACTGCCGATTTTGCCTTTGCCTCAGGACGTGCGCGAACTCTCAACGGCTACGAACTCAAAATTGCATTGAGCGGGATAGGAGTCACCGGGGCGGGCAATGATGCCCAGCCGGTGACAAATCGTGATCAATACGTGAAGGCCATGGAAAGTCAGCCGGGCGATGTGCTCGACATGGGCACTAGTCTAGATCGCAAACTCTTGGCCATCGCGGGAGCCTATGCTGAAGTGCGTATCTACAAGACGGATGACCGGCAGCGAGTCGCACTGATCGGCATGGTACCCGCTCCGATCAACGCAGTGGCCCTCAGCGCGGATGGTGTTCGACTGGCGATTGGCAGCAGGCACGGACAGGTGCAGATCTATGAAGTGGCTGGCGGCAAATTACTGAAATCGCTCATTCCTGTTCCCGTTGCTAACCCCCGCGAAACTATCGTTGTGAAGTAGATTCTTGGCCGTAAAATCAACAGTGGTCGAAGCGATCGCCAAGGCAATCTACTCAGTGCACCAGCATGAAGTCACTGCTATTGAGCAAAGCCCACATAAAATCTTGGGCCGCTTCACTGCGTTTGTCTGTTTCGTACGAGGCAATGAATTTTTTGCCAAGTTCAGCTTCATCAGCCGAAGGGTGTCGGGCTAGGGACCACAGATAGAGTTGTTCGATGAGTTGCTCGTCGGTGAGGTTTTGCCCGATCAGCAGACTGGCTCGACCATTGGGCGCAGCGACACGGCTGAGAATCGACTTGCCGTTGATAAAGTGCAGGGCCTGCAACATGTTGGCCCCGTCGTCGCGTTCGCATTCGCAGGCTTCCATGCGTTTCGGTTTGCCGAAGAGGCTCAGAAATTCACTGTCCACATTGCCATCGGGGAGCTGTGCGGCAGTGAATCCTGCAGGAGTCCCCGCGAATGATTCAGGAATCCCAGTCGCCTGCACTAGCGAGTCGAGGAGGGATTCAGCTGGTAGACGCCTTGGAATCGCATGCGAGAAATTCAGGTCGTCGTGTGCGTTTGTGCTGTTTGGTATGCTACTCCGCTGGTAGGTGCTCGAAAGTGTAATCTGCCGCATGAGGTGCCGCACGTTGAACCCGTGAGCGCTAAAATCTTGCGTCAGCCCAGCGAGCAATTCAGGATTGATTGGCGGGTTTGTGGTCCGTAAGTCGTCGACAGGATCGATAATGCCACGATGGAAAAAATAGCTCCAGATGCGATTGGTAATGCTGCGTGCAAAGTGGGGATTATCAGCCGACGTCAGCCATAACGCATAAACTTCCCGGCGATCAATGTTGGATTTGATCTCCGGTTCAGCGCCGCCCAGAAACCGCGGCGGTTGCAACTGCCCGCTGCGTGGATTGAGGGAATAGGCGGCCGGCAGGTTCAGGATCACAGATTTTGCGTTGGCAACTCCCTGTAACCGAGCATCGTTCTTGGAGGTCACCTGATTGAAAAAACTATGCAGTCCATAGTAATCCGCCTGAGTCCAGTTTTCGAAGGGATGTGGATGGCATCGCGCACATAACATGCGGACTCCACAAAAAACTTGAGTGGCCCGCTGCAGTGTTTCATCGGTGTCTTTGCTGATCGCAAAGTATGCGGAGGCTGGATTGTCGCTGAAGCTGCCGCGACTGGTCAGAATCTCAAACGCAAACCGATCCATCGGTCTGTTTTCTTCAATTGCCGTGCGAATCCATTCCCGAAAGGCAAACACCGCCGGATCGCTTAACTGATTGCGTGAGTTCTGGAGCAGATCTCCCCATTTCAGTGACCACCAGTCCACAAATTCCGGCCTGAGGAACAGGCCGTCGATCACGTGCGCTCGTTTCTCGGCATTCGTGTCGGCAAGGAACGCGCGTAGTTCGTCTGGTGTGGGTTGCACGCCAATCAGGTCGAGATGCACGCGGCGCAAAAATCCGGGATCGTCAACAATCGCCGATGGCGTGATCTTCAGTTCATTTAGTTTCTGCATCACGAATCGGTCAACCGGACCATTTTCCGGAACCGGCATCGGCTGAAAATCTGGGTTTGGTTCGAGCACGATCAGGCTAGAAGTCGCGAAGATGCGTTCAAAACGGGCCACGATGGCTGTTTCCCCAAGTTCGTTGGCCGTCACCAGACCGACGTCGTCAACCGATGCAATTCGGTCGGTGTTTGCGTTGAAAATGCTTAGCCGCGTGACGTCGCGCTCGCTGCCATCTGAATATCGAGCCACCAGTTGAAACTGCTGCTGCTTCCCTGGCCTCAGGACAGCATTCTCCGGAAAAATCCGCAGGGATTCGATTTGCACTGGATCGTCTAGGTCACTTTGAGCACCTTCTCGAATCCAGCCCAACAGCAACTCATGCATTAGACTGTCGCGGCTGAACCGCACACCGCCCTGATGCGGCACATCACCGGTAGGCTTTGTCAGCAGGAGACTGGCCATCGGATGATGGCGGTTGATCCGCCGCTCGAAGAATTCATCGGTCAGTGCCGCGTAGTCCGGAGCAGCGTCGGAACCGCGCAGGCTGAGCTTGAATCCATTCTTGCCAAGCGAGTAACCGTGGCAGGCCCCCGTGTTGCAACCCCCCTTCGACAGCACCGGCATGACATCGTTTCGGAAACTGTACGACTGCGGTGTCGCCGGCAGCTTCACGTCCACTGGAACCGTTGCCCTTCGCCCGGCCACTTCAACGGTGATCGACGATGTGCCTGTCTTCATCGCCCGCACCCAGCCGAGCAGATCGACTTGAGCAATGCTTTCGTCGGCGCTTGTATATGTTGCTTGGGATGTCAGATCAACGGACACACCGTCTTCAGTTTTCGCCGTGACGATCAGCGAATGCGGATGACGCAAATGATGCAATGTGATCGCCGCCGGTTCGATTCGCAGATCACCGCTGAGATTCAACGCAGTCTCGTCGGCGGACGACACGATCGGAATGGTGGCGATCAGGAGGGTGAACGCGAACAGTCGATCGAGCGAAGAGCGAAAATTTGGCATGTTTTTGACCTGCATTGTGCTTTTCATCAGAACCCAGACGACAGAAAAATTATTCATAAAATGGCGTGTTGCTCGTCCCCAATTCCTCTGTCCTGCATTTTTCTATGGACCCGTGTCATTTGCCTGCCGGGGTTTCTGCCATGAGCAAGTAAATTTCCACTGCGACGTCTTCGCTGCGGACTTCAACCGCCGCATTCGGCTCAAACTTACCCGTGGCAAACAGTTGCACTCCCTTGACGTCAACCGGTGTCATGTTCGCAGGAAATTTGATTTCCAGTTCGAAGTCTGTCTGATCGGCTTTGACGATTGCTGTGGGGACGGCGATTCCGGCAGGCAGACCAACCAGCGAGACCGTGACATCCTGATTCATTCCAGCCAGTCGCGCAACGTTGCCAGTGAGCTTGACGGTTGCTC
>QWQG01000238.1 GCA_003670925.1 Planctomycetota bacterium
ACAGAGGAAGGCCGAAAGAAATATGCCGACAGCTGGTTTGCACATGCGGGTGAAGCCAACCCTCAGCAGACACTCATTGATCCCGATGACGGCCGGATTTTCTGCTGGAGCATATCGGAAACTGGTGAACACAAACTGGATCCGCACAGTTGCATGGACAGCCCGAGGCGTGATTTTAATGATTATCACAACCCGTCATCTCGGCACAGATTGAACCACAACCATGCGTAACCTCATTCTCGTTCTGGGCGATCAGTTGGATCATGCTTCGGCTGCGTTCGACGGTTTCGATTCGAAAAACGATGTCGTCTGGATGGCAGAGGTCGAAGAAGAGACGACTCACGTCTGGTGCCACAAGTTGCGAATCGCGATGTTTCTGTCTGCGATGCGGCATTTTCGAGACGAACTGACGAAGTCAAAACGCACTGTCGAGTATCACCAGCTTCAAAGCCAACGGTCTCAGGATCGCGGGAAGTCGTTTGGTGAGATCCTGCGGCTGGATGTCAAACACCTGAAACCCGAACGACTGGTCGTGGTTGAGCCCGGCGACTGGCGTGTGCGAAAGCAGCTTCAGGCTGTTGCGGATGAACTCGGCATCGCGCTGGACGTCCGACCCGATCGCCACTTTTACTGTTCGATCGAGGAGTTTGCAGAGTATGCGGACGGCCGCAAAAGCCTGTTGCTCGAGTTTTTCTACCGCGAGATGCGAAAGAAGCACGATGTGCTGATGGACGGCAATCAGCCCGAAGGCGGTCAGTGGAATTTTGATCATGACAACCGTGAAAGTTTCGGCAAATCTGGACCGAGTGAGCTGCCGCAACCCAAAACATTTCGGCCCGATGCGACAACACAGGAAGTGATCGAACTGGTGGAAGCTCGTTTTCCTGATCATCCGGGAAGTCTCGATCATTTCCAATTGCCTGTGACGCGGCAGCAGGCGAAAGCCTTTCTGAAGAACTTTATCGACAACATCCTTCCACACTTTGGGTTGTGGGAAGACGCGATGTGGACGGATGAAGCGTTTCTGTACCACTCGCGATTGTCGGCTCCGCTCAATCTGAAACTGTTGAATCCTCGTGAATGCGTGGACGCCGCCGTCGAAGCCGGCCGAACCGGCAGAGCCCCGCTCAACAGCGTTGAGGGCTTTGTGCGGCAGATTCTGGGCTGGCGGGAATTCATTCGCGGCGTTTACTGGCTGAAGATGCCTGAATACATCGAACTGAACTATTTCGATCATCAACTGGACCTGCCATCATTCTTCTGGGATGGTGAAACGGAGATGAACTGCGTCAGACAGTCGATGCAGCATGTGATCAATCATGGTTATTCGCATCACATTCAACGCCTGATGGTGCTGGGGAATTTTGCACAGTTGTGGGGTGCCCATCCAAGACTGTTTCACGAGTGGCACATGGCAATGTATCTGGATGCCATCGACTGGGTGTCTCTTCCGAATACGCTCGGCATGAGTCAGTACGGGGACGGCGGCATCGTCGGCACGAAGCCTTACTGTTCCAGCGGCAATTACATCAACAAGATGAGCAACTTCTGTTCAGGCTGTCGGTTCGACTACAAGAAGCGAGTTGGCGACGACGCCTGCCCATTCACGACCCTCTACTGGGAATTCATGGACCGGCATTTTGATCTGCTCAAAGACAATCAGCGAATGAAATTCCCGATCAGCAACGTGAAGAAGATGCGAGCGAAGCCGCAGGAAATGGCTGAAATTCGCGAACGTGCCGAGAAATTGCGACGAGAATGGGGTGGCTCAACTGAAACACATTCTGGTTGATTGTAGCGTTACCGCGATGCTCTCCGTCGTGCTGACTGTGTGAGGAGATGAAGCCTTGGCGGATCTTACGCCCTGAGCCATGATCAGCATCGTTGCCAGAGAGAGTATCCGGAAAAACCTGCAGGGGCGCATCAATTGACACTCTCACGGTTTTCGTACTCGGCTAGGTATCCGATGAAGTCCCGGCGATGTTCTTATTCGTCTGCAAGCGACGTGATGCACAGGTCCTGCGTCACATAGTCAATGCCGTCGCACAGTCGGATCAGCTTGTTGTATTCAGCGATCGCTGAATTTTCGGTATGGATCGCGGTATGGTCAGTGAAGACAACGCGGTGTGAAAAACAGGCGCGTGATCCAATGAAAGTGGAACGTGAAATCGGCAGGATGCTCGGCAAGAACTCGCGCGAGGCAAAGCTGTTTGATGTGAAGGTGAACAAGACAGATAAGAATGCAGCGCGTATTGAGTGGTCAAAGGTCGAAGCCACTCGTGACTGGACGACGCTGGCCGCTGGGTGTTATCTGCTGCGGACGAATGTGGCAGACTGGTCAGACGAAGAACTCTGGAAAGCGTACATTCAGATAACAGAAGCGGAGGCAGCGTTTCGCATCCATAAGCGCGACCTGTCGATTCGCCCGATCTGGCATCCGAAGGAAGAGCGCGTGCTGGCTCAGATCTTCGTGTGCTGCCTTGCGTATGTGCTCTGGAAAACTCTGAGTCAGCTGTGCGACAAAGCCGGGCTCGGCAGCGAACCGCGGCGAGTGCTGGCAGAACTTTCGGACATCCGCTCGATGGACGTCGTACTCCCGACGCGCCCAGGTCCGGAAATCCGAACTCGTTGCATTTCCAAGCCCACTGACCACCAACAAATCCTGCTGGAAAAACTCCGCCTCAAACTGCCCTCAAAAATAATCCAGAAGAAAATGTAGTGAGAAAAAACACCACGAAACCACTGAAAACATTGTCTTTTTTCATCGAACTGGGGGAAGTCGGGTTAGGGTCCAGCCCGGTGCCGCTGTCTCTCTGCGTGAGTTCGTCAAATCTCGCCCGAAAACTCAAATCGGACTGGCAAAGCTCTTGATCCAGCGCTGCTGCCAGGCGGACAGGTTGACTTTCGGGTCCGGGTGATTCAGCGACTTCAGGCAACGGCGAGCGAGGATGAATTCGCAGCCATCCTGCGCGAGACTGGGGCGACTCACATCATTGAGATGGCGGCACAACCGCTGCAGATCCATCCTTCCGCAATGCTCAAGCCATGTTGGGACGGTCCCCGTGGGAGCATTCGTATCTGGGAAGTTCGCTGACTGCGACAGGCCTCATTTTCCGCCTACAGATGGAACTCAGATCAATTCAGAATTTCACAGTCTGGCAATGCGGCCTGCAGTTTGCTGACACCTGCCGCGGTCACTGAAGTGCCGAACAGAAACAGCGACTTAAGGCTTGTGATCGCAGCCAAGTCGGGCAATCCTAGATCAGACACTCCCGTGGCGTTCAGATTGAGTATTTTCAGACGAGTGAAACCGGCAAGTTCCTTTAGGCCAGTATCTGTAATCAAGGTGCGGTTGAGAAAAAGAGTTTCGAGGCGATCAAGTTTCTTCAGTTCCTGCAGACCAGTGTCGGTAATTGGGCAGAGAATGAGATCAAGTGACACTAAGTTCTTCAGGCGGGCGACTTGGCTTAAGCCCTCGTCAGTGACTTTGCTTCCGTTCAGGGAAAGAGAGGTGAGATGCTGCAGCTTGGCAAGTTCAGTGACGCCTTCAAGTGTGATCGCAGGGGAGCCCGCGTGCATCACTTCCAGTGACTTGAGATCGCACAGGACCCTAATTCCCTCGTTGGTGATCGCCGTGCGGTTCAGACTGAGAGCACGAAGTTGCCGGATGCCGCATAGGTGGGGCAGTCGCGCATCGGTGATGGCGGTCTGATCAAGCGTCAGGGATGTGAGCTTATCGATTGCGGCGAGTGCGGCAAGTCCGCGATCAGTTATCTTTGTCTGTTCAAGGTTCAATGTCGTCAGTTGTTTAAGTTGGGACAGAAGCGGCAGGCCGCTGTCAGTGATATCTGAGCCGATCAGTGACAGGGTTGTGAGTTTAGGGAGCGATGTCAGTTCAGAAATTGCGGCGTCTGATATCTGGATGCCGTAGAATCCGTTCAGATTCATCACGACGATTTCGTCGTCAGATGTCACACTGGCTTCGGCTTCATCCTCCGCGTATGGCAGAGCATGAAGTTGTCCGGCAATGCGAAGGTGGTGCAGACTTTGCGTGGTGAGGTCAAGTTCGAGCGATGTCAGGTGTTTCAACACACTCAGGTTTTCCAGTCCAGGACCATGCACTGCGGTCATCCGCACATCCAGTGTGGTCAGGTTGTTGAGTTTAGAAATATTTCGCAATCCTGCATCCGTAACCGGCGAACCGCAGACGCTCAGTTCTTTCAGATTGTGCATCTGTTCAAAGCCGCAATTCGACTCACATGTGACGCTTGTGAAAATCAGCTTCAGCGCGACAAGATTGGGGAGCTGGGAAACCTTTCTGACGCCGTCATTCGTCACACCACTGCCGCTGATGTGCAGCCCAAATTCAAACGGCGCGTTGGGGATCCGCTCTAGGTCACGATCAGTGAATGACGCCGGACAGACAAAAATGGTTTTGTTTTCTGGCGATTGTCGTAAACCGACTGCCGTAAATGCCTCGACGGTATCCGCGACATGCAAATCAGATTCGCTCAATTCAAGAGGATCTTGCGATTGTGCCAATGCCGTCCGACCGGCAAACGCGGCGAGAGCAACAAGGAGTGTTTGAGACTTCATAAGGGAATGTGTTTTGTGTGTGAGGTGAGTCATTTTATGGCAGCTCGCTGGGTTGCATGTGTTGAATTAGGCTGGACTCGCTGGAGAGCGTGGTTTGGCGTGTGCGCTGGTGTTCAATCCAGCTCAATCGCTGCAGTTCCCAGTAGTATTGGAGGATTTTTGCGGCTGGTTCGGCGAATTCCAGTTCGCCGGCCAGTTGTCGTTTTTCCGCCATGCTGTTGAGGAGCCCGGACATGTGTTTTCTCAATTGCCGCTCTGGTGTTCCGTGCAGTGACAGTTGCACGCCTCCCAGTTGAATTTCGTCACCGGGTTTGAGCAGAGTCGGAACTGCGATGATCTGGCCGTTTACGCTGATTTGGGCAGCGGGATCCACCGGGAAAATGTACGGTCCTTCAAACGTGTTTTTTAAGACACAATGCCGGGGTTCTAACGGCTGATTCGGGAGCGTGATCGAACAGGTTGGCGCACTGCCGACCGTCCATTTTCTCCGCGAGGGCAACAGGAATAGGATGTTCCGTCCATCGCACAGTCGAAATTCGAAAAATCGCCCGGTACTAGCCAACGCTGCGCGAGAAATTGGGACGCCGCGGATTGACGCCAATGATTGCTGGTGTCCGCACGATGGACATGGCTGCGGCGAATCGTCACCGCGGAAATACTGCAGCAAGTTGCGACACTTCTCACAATGCATGTAGACGTATCGCAGCGGATTGAAATCGGTCACGGGCATCGCAGTTGGCTGATCCCCGAAGAACAACAACCATTGTTCGCAGAAATCCGCCGACAACTTGAACCGTGTCTTGCAGTGCAGGCATTCGTAGTGATCTCGAACACGGCATTTTCGTGGATCTACCGTCTGATGGCAGTGTGAGCAGGCAATCCCTGTGTGAGTGGAACGCAGACCGTGATGCTCCGCGATTAGCGCCCGGTACAGCGTTCCCGATTCCAGCAGTGAGTCAGGACATTTCGCGAGATGTTGACAGCTGGGACAAATAACGACACGGCCCGCGTGCTTTGATTCGATACGCAGCGACTTGCCGCACTTGCAACGAAAGCGGATGCTGCCTCCCATGCCTGCTTCTATCTGCTTCAAGCGCGAACTGACACGCTGGACCGCATGCAGAATCTGATGGTAGAGTCGATTGGGATCGGTGGGCTTTGCAAGGAACGCATCGGCTCCCGCCCACATCCCCATATTGCGGGCTTCTTCCAACTGAACTTCCGTAAAGATCATCACCCCTGTCCGACAATCGGACTTCTTAAGAAACGCGCAGAACTCAAAGCCGGTTTCCAAGGGCAGAAGCAATTCCGTGATCACAAATTCCGGCTTCAGGCGGGCGATCAGACCGCGCGCCTGGCCGCAGTTGGATGCTTCGTAAACCGCCCAGCCAGTTTGCCGCAGAAATTGCGCGACAGGTCCAGTGATTTGAGGAGCATCCACGACCACGACGGTCTTGATCAGGGCATGTCCCGCGGGCGGAGAATGAATGGTTGAGGAACCCGACAGATTGACCATAGTGAAAGTCTCGATTCCCTTGCAGAATTCCCAAAGATCCCGTCTCTGGACTCCGCAAGGCTTAGACAGTCTGAAGAAATGTTCTTAAGTTCGCGTGAACATCCTGTGAGTTTTCAAAGTCAACTCGCTTTTGCCACGTGGTTTCCGTGACTGCTTTTCCCGAACTCGCGCAACGGGTTCGGCAAACAGCCAACTTCTCGGTGATTAACACAGAATTAACATGATGCCGTGTCGCGAATGGGTCAACTTCCGTATCCTATGGAAGCTGCCGGGCGTTGCGCGGTCATTAGACGTCACGGTTTGCTGTGTTCACCTGAGTTTTACAAGAGAGTATCCAAAATGAGCGCGGGGCTACTCGACCCAGAATTTCTGATCGGTGCTTCCCTCGCCGCCGATCGGTTCAAGGTTGTGGCTCGCCTCGGCGCTGGAAGTATGGCGGTCGTGTATCGGGCATTTGACCATCGGTTGGAAACCGAAGTTGTCATCAAAGTCCCTAAGAAACACAAGTTGCAGGAGCTTGGCTTGCGCGAGCGTTTTCGGCGTGAATGCCGGCTGCTTGTGCAACTGCAGCACCCCAACATCGTCAGTATTCTTGACGTCGGTCTGCACCGCAACGTCCCGTTTGTTGTGATGCAGTACCTATCTGGTGGTTGCTTGCTAGATAAAATGCAGACACGCAATGGACAACCCACGGCTCTTCCAGTCGATTCGATCCGCAGTTGGCTTCTGGAAATTGCGAAGGCCTTGGATTTCGCGCATCAGCGACAAGTCGTGCATCGCGATGTCAAACCCGCCAATATCCTGTTCGACGAAACAGGGAACGCCTTCCTCAGCGATTTTGGCCTGACAAAAATCATGCATGGCGAACCGGACGAAAACGCCGCCGATGAAACTGCTGCAGGATTTGTCGTAGGAACGGCCAATTTTATCGCGCCGGAAATTGTCTTGGGAGCGGATTACGATGGCCGAGCCGATCAATATTCATTAGGCATCACGGTTTACAATACGCTGGTCGGCGCTCCTCCGATGCTGGGGAAAACACCGTCCGCCACGATGGTCAATCAGACGCGGCGGGTGCTGCCCTTGGTCAGTGAAGTCCGAAAGGCCGTCCCGGTTGCCACAGCGCTGGCGTTGGCAAAAGCAATCAGCAAGAAACCGGAAGCACGTTTTGCCACATGCGTGGAATTTGCCGAAGCTGCGATTGCCGGCTTGTCCAATACGCAGGAAACCGTGCGGCCTCCCAAAGAACCGGCAGATTCCAGCGTGAAGTCCCGAGCAGACTCCACGAGCGTCAAGCGGAAGAGGCCTGTGCCGTCCGAGCGAATTCCTGGCTCATCAGGCACTTTGATCAACACAAAACGCGTTTCGAAAGCCAAGTCCGTAGGCATCATCGACTGTCCGCAGTGCAGGAATGAGCTGCGATTGGTTGCTGAACATGCCGGGCGCAGCGGCCGCTGCATTCAATGCGCGACACGGCTGCGAATCGGGGCAGACCTGATGACGCTCACGGTACTTCCTGAGCCAAGTCCCGGATCAGCCGGCAGTTCAAATTCCTCAGCCACAGGGTCAGCAGACGATCTGATCATCGGTGAAAAAGTCTTTGGAGTGAAACTCGGTCCAAAGGCCATCCTAGGTCTCGGCATCGGTCTGCTCGTCATCGTGGCGACGGCAGCAGTTCTGTTTTTCCTGCAGTGGGTAAAACCAGACCTTGAACAACAAGAGCGGGAATTGCGTCAGCGATATCAAAATCGCGAAGAAGGTTGATGCCCTTAAATCGGCGAGCGGCGCAGCGTTACACCGCCGCTCCACGCCCTTGTGGCTGGTCAACTAACGTTTCAGAAATCCGTCGATCCGCCAGCCACGCAGGTGGTTGTGTTCACCGATCGTGGCGAGGTAGCGACCATTCCGCGACATGGCCAGTCCCGCGATGGGACCATTGTGTGCTGCGAATTTCAACGGCTTACGATCAAGACTCACCAGTGATGCGGCCCAGACTGTGCCATCGCCGTCGCCCATGAGGAGCCATTTCCCATCTGGCGAAAAGACACACGGCGGACGATGACCGGTCACACTGGGGATCGGAATCACCTTTTCAACCTCGCCTTTTTTCGTACTCACAATCATCAGACCATCCGCTGTAACGATGGCGAGGCGACTGTCTTGCCCATTCACAAATGTGACGGGTTGATCAATTGCATCGAAGTCCGGATTTGCATCCGTTGCCTTGATGACGATCACATCTTCATGCGGCCACCCTGACTTGTTGCGTTTCCAAAGTCGTAATTGCGATCCACCTGTGTAATGTCCCCACGTTAGCATGAATTTATCAGTGGGCGATAATTGAATCAGCACGGTCCCGGATTTTGCGGGCTGCGAAAGATCTTCGTCGATGTCCGGGATTCGTCCGTCCATTGGTTCCCGCAATACTTCTTGGTGCAGCGATAAGGTCACGGGATCGAGCTCGAGGAGGCGGACCTGATCGCGTTCACGGGTGCCAATCATGAGACGATCACCAGCGTTTGTGAAGGCTGCCGCCGTGATCATGGCCTCGAACAGCTCCATGCCGCTGGTTTCACTTCGATCGATCAAGCTCAGGCGCGTCAATAACGGAGAAACGATCCCCGTCATACCCATCCGGCCAATAATCGCGGTGTTGGTATCTGCTGAAATCGCTGACGCAGATATTGGTTGGAGTAGATCCCGCGCGGCGAATCCCGTTGGCAGCCAGAAACGCGTGGCAGCAGGCGTGGGCAGCAGAATATGATGCGGTGAATTCAGATTCAGACTCTGGGTTGGCACCGGCTGCGTCCAATGTCGAAGTGCCGTTCCGGTTGTCAGATCAAAGAGGCTTAAAGCTTTAGCCAGCGTTTGTTGGTCAGGCTGATCACTTGAAGCCCGATGCTGGGCTGCGACGGTGGTCCCATCGTCTGCTATGGACAGCAGGACGCGTGACCAATTGTCGGCACCAAACTGCAACTGAGTGGTCATCTCTCCGGTCCGCAGGGGGGGACCGTCGGGCGCCTCCGCAGATTCGGTTCCTAGACTATCGGCTAGCGAGTTCTCTCCGCGGTGTCGCAGAATCTGCTGTCGCAGCGCAAGTTGTTGGGCTGGCTCTTCGGCAGATCGCAATTGATGAGCGTACAACGCCAGTGCGGAATCCGTCGGGCGAATTCCAGCGAGACTCGGATCCACGTCAACGGCTTCATCAGCGACACGGGGACTGCTGGGTCGGGTCAATTTTGGCACCAACGCCGCAGGATCACTTTGCGACGAATCATCGACAACCACAGCTGTCAGGGACTTATCGAGTGGCAATTGAAATGTGAATTCAGAACTCGGATTTCCTGTGGGTGGTGTCAGCGGAAGATGAAACAGTTGGGCCTGCCGATCACTGGCGACCGAAAGTACACCGTGCGGGGTCATCAAGAAATTTGTCACCGCTGCGGCGTGTCGCTTCTTCACCTGTTGAATTTTCTTTTGAACCATATCGAAACGGACAATCGTGCCGTCCGCCGTACCAAAGCAGATAGTCGGGCTATTTGGGAGCGCCCGAATACTTGTGATGGAACTTAACGGATCCTGCAAGTCAGGGATGAAAACCAGATCGTAGTCCACGGTTTCACCCTGATCATTAGTGCCGCTCACTGCAGTCGCACCTGTCAGAGCGCGACGGAGGATGCGGCCGTCGGCGAGTCCGACAATAATTTCCGTTCCAGCTGCGATGAAATCCACGCAGACAGGCTGTGTTTCAGCGAACAGATCGGCTTTCAATGTTTGGAGCAGTTCGCCTGTGGCCGTGCGAAACACAGCGACTTCTTCGGCCGAAGTCACGATCGCTCCCAATTCAAGTTTTTCGTCAATCGTGATGCTCAGAATTTCGAATCCTGAGACAGGAAAGGAGGAAATCGGTTTCACAATAACCGTCTCACCTTCGGCCGCTTGCGCCTGTTCGATCGTCATTTCCTGAATTGGCGTGACTGGCAGGACGACGTCATTGACCTTCCAGAACGCGCACACGCCGTGCGCATCGATTGTCAGAATCTGATCATTTGGCAGGCAGCGAATGACGACTAGAGCTTTGTCACTTAACCGCGCTGTGCGCCGATGTTCGTCCTGAAACAGGGAGAGATCGCGGGCGAACAGGTCCCAGTCCACCTTGCTTGCTGTGCTTCGTACTAGCAGTCTTCCATCGGTTGTGCCGAGCAAAACTTGCAGGCCGTCATGCGTGAGTTCCAGCGAATTAATGATTCCCGGAAGGCCGCTGACAGAAATGTGAATCGGTGTTGGCGAAATCCCTGCTTGGCGAGTTCCTGGTGTCCGTGTCTGGCTGAGAAGGTCCAGTCGTGTGTCAACGAGTTCGAAGCTGCGTTCGCCCGTAGATCCTGCGAGGCTGTTTCCATTCGGTGTTGAGGCGACAAAGAATTGTCGTGTGAGTTGCGAAACCAGTTCCAGCCATTGCAATCGAGACATCGCCATGCGACCAAATCGAGTCGTCACCTGTGGTGTCTCGGAATCCGATGCAGGGTTGGCGGCCGAGGCAGCTTGTTTTTTTGCCGCGTCGGACTTCAGGCTACCGAGGAGCCCACCGGCATTTCCCCCGACGGAATTGTTACTGTTTGCGGCTTTCTTCGCAGCAATATCTTCGGCAGACTTACCGCTCGCCGTCATGACTTCTGGACTATCACCGGAGGTTGATTCAGCGGGTCCTGGAGTGGCAGGTGAGGGCGTGGTCTCAGGCGCTGCAGCTTCCGCAGGAGTCGCGATCACAGCTGGAACCTCACCATTCGTGGTGGCAACGGCATCCGCAGCAGGCGTTGCGGCTGGCGCAACAACCGCGTCTGGCGCAGGGCTATTTTGCGGGGGCGCAGCGTCTGCAGCAATTGCCGTCTCGGTGTTGTCGCCTCTTGGGTCAGCGGGGCTAGCCCCTGCTTTTGTCAGTTGATTCTGAATCTGCGTGGGCGGTTTGCTGAAATCTTCACCGCCTCCACAACCGATCAGCAGTGAAATCAGGGGCGCAAAAATCAGAATTTTGTGTCTCGGACGGCACACCAGTGGCCAGAAATCGCAGGAGGCAAATAGGCCGTTTTTCGGCATCACAATCGTCCTTAACCCGTCGTCCCCTGCAGCTTTTCGCTGCGGGCGTGGTTGCGTGAGTTTCTCGAATTCTAAAACATTGGGAGAAATAGCACACATATGTTAAGAAATGATGAGGTTGAACTCCAAGATCTTTAGGAGTCGCGAAACCCCGTGCCAGCCGATTCATCCCCTGTTTCTGATGTGGTTTCGCGGACGAAGCGATACCCAGTGCCGCGAATGGAAAGCAAATGTTTGGGAGTGGTGGGATCTTGTTCAATCATGCGCCGCAGACGCATGACAAAGTTATCGATCGAACGACTGGAAATGTCGGCGGAGTCTTTCCAGACGTCCGACTGCAGGCGAGCTCGCGAGAGCACGACGCCATCATGTTCGAGGAAGTATCGAAGCAGCTCTTGTTCCCGCGTTGTCAGCGAGTGAACTTCGCTATTGTGCCGCAGTTCAAACCGACCAAAATCCACCGTCACATCACTGAACCGCACGATGTCCTCGGTCGGTCGCACAGCACGCCGCTCAAGGGTCCGTCGCCGTTTGTTGAGCAAATTATTGACACGGCTGAGCAGTTCCGGCAGCGAAAATGGTTTCGTCATATACTGATCAACGCCCACATCAAACGCCTGAACTTTGTCTTCGGACAATGTTCGTGCCGTCAGGGCCATGATGGGGATATCGAGGTCTAGGCGGCGCAACGACCGGCAGATTTCGTAACCGCTCATCTGCGGCAGCATGAGATCCAAGACGACAAGATCGATCGGCGGTTGCGCGGATTCATAGATCTCAAGCGCGGTTGGCCCATTCCCAGCGATATCCACCTGATGCCCTTCGCGTTCGAAATTGAAACGCAGACCGCGGGCGATGGCGTCTTCATCTTCGACGACAAGAATTCTCACGGTGCATGCTCCTTTCCTGATAATGCTAGCTCCGAGACACGTTGGCGACCTTCCCGATTTTCCGACTCAGGTATCTGCAGGTCCCGACCCGGCAAAGTGACTTCAAAGACACTGCCAGTTCCCGAATCTACATCCAAGACTGCGACGCGGCCTTTTAAAAAACCCACGAGCGTCCGCACAATATAGAGGCCCAGACCGGTCCCCGTCTTTGTTCTTTGGAGTTCGTCACTTCCCCGGAAAAATAGCTTGAAAATTCGGCGGCGGTTTTCGGGGGCGACACCCGGTCCGTTGTCACGCACACGGACCACAACCCGATCACGTCCACGCGCAAAGGCATGGACCGTAACGCGGGGCGGTGTCCCGCCATACTTGACCGCATTGTCCAGCAGGTTACCAAATATCATTTCAAGCAACATCCGCCGCGACGTAAGTGCCAACGGCGAAATCTCAAAGTGAAAGACTTCGGCGATTTCCTGCTTGTGGTGCAGGCATGCGGCTTCGGCACAGGACCGCAGCAAATCTTCTAACTGCACGGTTTCCGGTTCGTTCTGATGTCCGATCGCGTCCAGACGCGCCACTTCGAGCAACTGATTGATGAGTCCATCCAGACGTGCCAGCTCGGAATTCATGGTGAGGTAAAATTCGTGGCGATCCTTTGGTTCTGGTTCGCGCAAAATCAGCGTGTCCAGATACAACCGCAACGCGGCGATAGGCGTCTTGAGTTCATGGGTGACACTGTCCACGAAGTTAGACTGACGTCGATTGAGCTGAATTTCTTTGATCGTCAAAAATGAATACAACGACATGCCAAACAGACTAATTCCCAAGGCCACCGATCCTAGCGTCAATGCCAGCCACAGCTTTTCCTGACTGAGCAATACGATCAACACGACCATCAGCGCAATGTTGATGGTCATCAGGACCGCACTGCTCCAGATGGGCAGGCTGAGGTGTCGGCGTTTGCGTCGAAAGTTGGCCACATTCGTGTCCCGAAAATAACTCACTGAGTCCTGGCTGCGATCGAAAAAGATTGTACCAGGAAATACGGTGAATCATCCTGCGTGGTTGGGGAAGGCACAATCGCTCAATCGCGTCGGCAACGCCCCGTATTTCAAATCTCAAATCTCAAATAGAACAATCGAGGTCCGCTGGGTACGCCCGTTAAACCCCTCTGGATGGCGGGCTATTCTTCGAACGGCGTGACCGGTTGAGGTGGCCACCAATCTTCAATTTCCAAAAGATTTAGGATGCGTTCACGGAGATTTTGCATAATCACATCGCCACCGCGTGATTTTCTTTGAGTTGGGTCAATCACCATGGCTTCGCCAATCCTGAACTCCACTCGCCAAGCTGGATGCACGGTGACGTGGTCGGTGAGATCTTCTTCCAGCCGCTGGACTGTTTCGACAATGCGTTCGGGTGTCAGAGAGCCTTTTACACCGTCATCGAGGTAACCCTCCGGATACATGGACAACGTCTGCCCATAGTAACAGTCCGTGAGTTGTCTCCAACGCGACGTGCGTTCTTGGGGTGTGAGCGTACCTTTGAGGAGGTCAGCCAGAATCACGGAGCGCAGATCTTTCACCCGCACGATGACATCACCCATGCGCGGACCTCCCAGCCATTGCTTCTCAATCGGATGCAGCAATGCATTGATCAAGTTTGCGATCCGCGCTCGGACGGTGCCGGGTTGAGTCGCGCCGAGTACTTCAACTTCTCGCGCGGCCAGCAACGCCATCGCAAGGCGTCCGATGCGATCAATGGTTGACAGATGCTCTTGAGTTTTCCAGAACGTGCGTTGCTCCAGACGCGTTAAGACCGGATCTGTCAGTTCCGCCAGATCGGCCTGCAGACGATATCTTATTCCGATCGGATGAATGACAACTTTCTGGTCGGGCTGCGCTTCAGCCCGCTTCTTCGCGGCAACGCGCGCGATGAATGAAACACCGTCCATCAATGCATTGAGGCGATCGTTCGTGCGCGAGATCACGCCTTCCGGGAACACGACAAGCGGTCGTTCAGCATTGGTCACAATGCGCACGGACGTATCTAGAGCTTGCCGATCCATGCCTTCGCGATACACACTGAATCCACCTAGACGCCGCACGACAAAGGCTTCCAGACGACTTTGCTTAAAAATATGCCAACTGGCCATCGAAAACACATGACTGGGAATGGCGCGACACAACATCCCAATGAGCATTGGATCGGAATCGCGTGAATGGTTCGGGCACAATAGAATCCCATGCCCCGCCTTGATGGATTCACGAACATGCTCGAGGCCTTCGTAGGTGCATCTGACGATGCCATGTGTTTTCCGCAGATACGGTTTCAGCCACAGGCGAAACATCCACGAAAACAAACGTCCGCGATATGGCGGGATAAACTTGTACGGCTCTTCAACAACAACTTTATGCATCGTGCAGGAGCCATCTTCCGAGGCTGAAAAACGGGCTTAAGTCATCTGGTTGCTTGCCGATGGGCCCACCACGCCAGAGGGTCAAAAACCGTTGGGTTTTTGTGATTCTTCGTTCCTTTGCAACCACGAAAAGCAGGCATGTGGCTGTCACAAGTGGCTCCTCGTCTTCGCGGTTCATGAGAGCGATTAGGGAGCAGGGTAACGTGTAACAGGCCCGCATGAAACCGAAAGAGCCAATCTTCTGCATGCGCGATTCAACCAGAATGTCGGGCAACCGGATATCGGCAGACGTTTTACTGAAGGTTGGAATCAACGCAGGAGGCTGTCGTACCCATAAAAACATGGGATTTTTCCGCCATGCGACTGCCGGACGTAGGCTTTATCACCCGAGGCAACTCATCGTCGCCGCTCTTGTTCTCTCACACGCCACCCACCTGCAAGACTCCTGACAGATATTGGCTACAATTTGGGGCTTGCCGCGAGAGTTTGTGCCTCGTCATTGAAACGAAACGTTCCCGCAGGAGTCTCTGTTCATGTCATTTTTGCGCTTTGTTCGACATTCGTCGCTCGTCCTCACTGTGTGGGTCGCACTTTTGGCGTCTGCGCCTGGCAAGGACTGGCCGACATTTCGCGGTCCTCAGCGAACTGCCGTCGCTGGCGACAAAAATCTCCTGAAGGCTTGGCCGGAAGCAGGACCAACGCTCGTTTGGGAAACCGCAGGTGCAGGGCATGGTTATGCCAGCGTCGCAATTGCAGGCGACAAGATCTACACGCTTGGCGATGGTCTGTCAACAAAGAGTGGTGATGAAGAAGAATATCTGACAGCATACGAGCGGGCAACTGGCAAACAATTGTGGGCCACAAAGACGGGTCCGGCATGGAAAGAAATGCAACCGGATTGGCATAACTCCCGAAGTACCCCGACGGTCGATGGTGAAATGGTGTATGTGATCACACCTAAAGGCGTTTTGGTTGCGTGCAAGTCCGGGGACGGAGCAGAA
>QWQG01000082.1 GCA_003670925.1 Planctomycetota bacterium
GACCGCAAGCTCGAACAAGCTCGGGAACTCCGAGCCAAAACTCGTGCCGCTAAATCTTCCGGGAAGTCCAAAGATTCCCTCAGCAATCAGGAACCAACAGCGTATCTTAATTCTGTCGTCGCGGAAGACAGGGCTCTGCCGGGATGCCTCCCGAGCGCCGCTACCATGCCGTTGACGGAAGCCTGCGCTGGTCGCATCTGACCAGCGCAGGCTCCTTCCAAATCAAATTCCGTTAATGGCCCTATGCGACAAATCCCGGGGGGTTGGGGGCTGGCCCCCAAGCACCGGCCAAACCAACGTCCAATGTTGTCTGTCCTCTTCACTTCTCTGCTATTCGCTTCACCCGTTTACACGACTTACGCTGAACCAATACAGTCCACAACATCGCTCATGCCTTCAAGGTTAACCTCCTGCGGCACACCTAAGGAAACGCCTTTCGGATGACATCCAGATCGACTTCCAGAGACTGCGGGAATGGCATTTCGGTGAGGAACCATTCCTCAGTAAAGCTGGCCTGTCCGTGAGGCTGAAGGCGTTCACGGGGGCCGATGGGTTCCAATTCAATCATCGCGTTGTCGGGATACCAGATAGAAATGGTGAGTCCTGCGGCCTCGTTATAGACGCGGTCAGGGTAGGTTTTAAAGCGTTTCACAAACAACAGGTTCTGGGGTGACAGATAGGCAATCAGACCGGCGTAACTGTCCATGCCGAGTTTTGGTTTTCGCGGTGTGCCGAGAATCTCAAGGAAACCATCACGCACGCGGATGTTCGGATCTTCCGGGTTCATGTTGATTAGCGATCCCTCTTCGTACATCACGTAACTCTTCGGAAATCGGCTGGGGGTCGTTAGTGGAATAAGACAGATCCCGCGTCCGACCGCAAACGTGCGACTCCAGTGACACCATTCGACAGGCTTTTCGGAAATGTTGTGAATTGTCTGAGTGCAGCTAAGTTGCGTCGTATTTTTGTCGAGCACGAAATCCCGAACTAAGCGGACACCGGTCGATGGATCGTCGGGACTTGTGAGTCGTGCGTGGCGGTCGGCGATGATCTCTGTCGTCCAAGCTTCGTCCCACAGCACTGGACGTGGCGGAATAATGAGTTCCGGGCCAATGTCAAAACGCCCAGCGGAAGATTCGGGGCGATCGCCGGGTTTCCACTTTTTCTCGCCATCAGACAGATAAAGGGCGTTGTTGCCGTTGAGGGCATATTCCAACACGCGACCGCCTACCTCAGGACACAGTACTGCGGTAACATTGCCGTTCGTTAAATGCACGGTCTTTTCATAACCCAGATACGGCGCGACTCTGACGCCGCTGAATTCAGCGCTGACTGCGGTCGCATGCAGCAAGCTAGCAAGCAGCCATGTCAGAAGTAAACGATGCATAAATTTCTCCTGCGAAGTCGTTATTTTTTGGACTGTTGATCCCGTAACTTGCGATGTACCGAAAAACTTATGGATGCCGCTCGCCGGGAGTGTGGCCAAGGCCGAACAGTTTTCGGGCATTGGACGTTGTTTGTTCGTCCATGGCTTCAGGTGTCAGAGTGTGCACGGTGGCGAGACATTCACAGGTGAGTCGGACCCACGCGGGTTCATTGCGTTTGCCGCGATTCGGATGTGGTGCGAGATACGGAGCGTCGGTTTCGACAAGCAGTCGATCAAGCGGCACAGTCGCGGCGACCGAACGCAGACTTTCGTTCTTACGAAAGGTGAGCATCCCGGCGAAGGACAAGTACATACCCAGTTGCAGACATTCCGCGGCCATCTGTGCATCGCCGGAAAAAGCGTGCATCACTCCCCTGAACGGTCCACGTTGCGCTTCTGTTTTCAGCACTTCCAGAACCTCAACGTCAGCTTCGCGACAATGCACGACGAACGGTTTGTTAAGCCGCTTCGACAATTCAATGTGCCGAACAAAGTAGTCTTGCTGTTGATTCAGCGGTGTGTGGTCCCAGTATTTATCGAGTCCAGTTTCACCAACGGCGACCACAGAGGGATGTGCCGCCAGTTCTTCGATTTTTTCCCAGTCCCCGGGATTCGCGGCCTGCACATAGTTGGGATGAATGCCCACGATAGCCCGCACAAACTGATAGCGATTCGCAAGGACAATGGCTGCTTCGCTCGACTCTAGCGTTGTTCCGACAGTCAGGATGGATTGCACACCAGCAGCCGTCGCGCGCTGCAATACCACGTCAATTTCTTGGTGAAATGCTTCTGCATCCAGATGGCAGTGAGTATCAATCATCTCAAGGAACTTTCGGAGGCTTTTCTGTTGGTGTTTTGGAACCTTCTTTGTGTTTTGGATTTGCGGTCTGATTTCCCGCATCCTTACGCGGAGTCAGCACGAGCAGCACCGTTGTGCCGACCTGCGGAATCTTTTCCGTCCAAGCCTCATACGTCTGGCCGCCATCACTGGCAGAGCTCTCTTCACGAACATCCAATAACGCATCCGGGAAGTTGGACGTACAGATCAAATGCCCACCTTCGGCTTGGTAAAATTCTTCGCCAGTCGTATCGTCTTTGTACAGACTGCTGCCAGCAAAGACAAAGGACGCCTGCATGGGACGTGACTTACCTTCCTCGAAAAATTTCTCAATTGCTTTCTGGTATTCGTCCTTCTTCCATTTAGAAAGCAAATCGGTATGTTCTTCTTCAGTCATCGGGCCGTACCACAGAATCTCGTTATTGAACTTGTCCCAACGAAGATTCTTATACGGCAGTTGTAATCCCGGCGGTGGCCCTGACAACGGCGCAGCATAGTAGCGATGCACGTTGTGTCGAATCCAGTTGCAAGCATCCGTACGTTGCATTATGCCCTTCTCGTCCAGCCACACCAATTCGAGGGCAATTTCCGGCCCGGAAGGCGCAACGAACTCTGGCGAAAACGCGGCCGGCTTCCCAGGCTCCAGCCCCAGCGCTAACAGAGCGGAGTGAATGACGAAGGCCTTGGAGCGAATACGCAGAATTGTTTCATGTTCGCGATTTCCTTCGGGTACCAGAAACATTTCCAAAATACAGTTCCGACAGGCGACTTCCGTCCGCAGCACAACACGCTTGCCCTTTAAGTCGATTAGCACGGTGCCATCGACATTCAGGGGCGTCGCGCCAGCAATTTCGCTGTTGAGTTCCAGCGGCAGCGCTGCGAGCGGCTTGAGACCAGATTGCGAATCGCTTTCAGGCTTTGGCAATTCTTGCGACACGGCGGACGTGGTTTGAGACATTCCTGATGCGGCAAACAAAGTCGATGCCACGATGGCCATGATTCTCAACGTCGCAGCGATCCTTTGCTGTCGCATTTCAGACTCCAGATTGAGGGGCGAGGGGAAGACACTTCAACCTTCAATTGCCGTGGTATTCTACCGTTTGCGCATCGGGAATCGAGCGGATCGAACTTGAAAGATGCAGAGCCAAGTCCGAAAACGCAAAATGGCCTGCGGAAGTTTACACCTCCGCAGGCCATGCTGCGTTGTTTTCAGTAAATTATTCCGCCACTTCAGTTTGGCTGGGCTGCTTTTTCTGCGTCGCGGCGAATCGCATCGTAGATCTCCTGACGATGAACCGCCACATCTCGTGGGGCATCAATTCCAATGCGAACCTTATCACCCCTTACCTCAACGATCGTGATGCGAATATTGTCACCAATGATGATCGTTTCGTCGCTCTGCCGTGAAAGTACAAGCATAAAATCCTCCTTAGGAGCATGAATCGACTTCGCAGACTCAGAAATTCAAAAGATTGAACAGTGCTTGCACAGACCGGGATTTCGAATCGAACGCTAGCGTTGCCACCTGATGCGCATTCCTCACATCTAGGCGCAATCGGACCTGCAATTCGCGATTCTAGGATTGCGCCATGAACTGAACTGACCCTAAATATGCCTTACAAACCGGCTCATTGATGGACCAATCGTTACGATTCGCTCTAGAAACAAGTTTTTGAGTCAAACTGGACGGAGCTGCAGAATCCAACTCATCCGACAATCGCTGACGTATGTTGGATCTAGATATTTGGGGAAATGTCGAATTACCATCCCGGTCTCTTCCCTAATATTGCGGATCGGCGGTGTTGCGTGGTAACGTCTCCGGGAACCACTGATTGACATCTTTTGATCCTGTGAGCGTGCTGCATGTCCTTCCACATTCCACAATCAGGCAACGTTGGCGAATGGCTTCAGTTTTTCTCCAGTTTGTCGACCCCCGTGATTGCCATCGTTGCAATCCTACACCTGTTTTATTTTTGGTTTCTCCGCAACTGGTGTGCGCGTGACCTGCGGGTAATCGCAGAGACTCTGGATGACTATACGCGTGGACTCAAGCACCGCAGTGTCCTAGAACGCGGCGTGGCCCTGACCACTCAGGTCGATGCCTTTGTACAGGATGTCAACGACGTGCTCTCGGACAGTAGTCGCAGTGAAGATCGATCCGAATGCCTGCAGCGAATGCAGATTCTGGATGAAAAACGCCGCTATTTAGAATCTCTGTCCTTTGAAACCGCCACTCACGTCGCTCGAACCATGATCGAAGCGTATCCCCTGAGCGGCGTGCTTGGAACGGTACTGGCAATCGGGTCGGCGTTGCAGACTGACGCATCCGGACAATCAGCTTCCACGGTGAATGTGGTGATGGAACGCTTCGGTGATTCTATCTGGTCAACATTCGCAGGTTTATTTGCTGCGATCGTCCTGATGTTTATCAACAGTATTTTGGAAGTCCGTTTTAATCGACTGACCGACAGTCGTAGGCATGTGCGAGAGATGGTCGCCCGTGCTAAACGCGAACTTGGTCTGGCAGCTCAGCGGTCGGAGGGATCGTCCTGATGTTGCCAAATCGTCGTCTCGCCCTGCAACTCACACCGCTTTTAGATTTACTACTCATCGTGATGTTCTCACAGTATATTGAGAATCGTGATCGTTCCGTTGCCGCGCAAGAGAGGCTCGTAACCCAAGAAAAACTGTGGGACACGCGGCTCGCTGGAGCAGAGGCCGCGATCGAACAACGCAGGCTGGAACTGGAAAAAAATGTCGCCGAACAGAAAGCTTTGTTAGCGGAACTGAACAAGACTTACGATGACAAATACAAAAGTATTATTAATCAACATCATCAGATTGGTTCAATTCTCGCGGAATCACTCAACCTTCCCGCCAACGTTATAGCCGAAGTCCTTAAATTGCAGACAACAGGCTCGTCCGACGATGCTGGGCGACTCCAAGATGCCGCGGAACGACTGCAAAACCTTATGCAAGCCCGCGGTGCAGAAGTTTTTCGCTTCATGCTGCAAGTTGATGAAATGCAGAAACATGTAACCATCTGGGAAATCCACGTTCAGGAAAACGGTCAGGCATTGATCACCGACAGCCAACAGTCGTTTGTGACCGATTTTTCCAGTGACGCGGACCTCGCAACGCGACTCTTTGAATCCAGTAAATCGTTTACTGAGCCGAAAACACTGATCGTGGTCCTGCTAACGTGGAGCGACGCCCAAGCTGTCGCTCGCCGCCGGGCTGCTGATGCGATGCCATTGCTAATGGAACAACTTCGCAGAGACGCTAGCGGCACACGTTGGTATGATTTTTCAATCATTGGTTATCGCGCTCAAGGTTCACTGTTTAACTCAGCGAAACCAACAACGCCTTAAACCCTTGTCCTGATAAGACAATCTTTTGCGGGGTCAATGATGTCTAAACAAAATCAAAACATGCCACTGCCAGTACGACTTGTGCGTGGAACATCACGCGCTGGAATCGGAGGCGGTGCGCTGCTGATCGGCCTCGCACTGTTCTTGTTGTTTCGCGGCTTCGGTCCAGGTGGTACGGGTTCAAGCGGTTCCGGTACCGGAGAGGACTCGAAGTCACCCAGCACTGCCAAGGCATCAGTGTCCGGGGACGAAACAAGCGAGACCAATGACTCGAGCTTGGCCGCTCCTGACCCAATCATCGGCGGCCTTACAGAAGATGAACGCAAAGCGCTCTCCGGCAACATTCTCACCGTGCTGATTGATGATTACCAGTACCTGATCGAATTGCCAGGCACTCCCGTCACTATCCTTCGCCCTGCTGAACTTTCGCGTATCGTCAAATTAGCGTCGCTGGCCAAAGGTGACTCAAACGGGATCAAAGTCCGCGTCCTCATCCGCGAGAGCGCTCGGGCATCTGCCGAAAAACAACTTCAAGCCGACCTCGAACACAGCGGCATTCACCGCGATGCGATCATGATCACCAGTGAGTTTGTGCCTTAGGGCAACCGGTATCTCGTTTTTGTACCGGCCAGCTGACGCAGGCCGCTCGCCAATTCGCGTACGCATGACCGCGAGGGGTATATACCGCGCGAAGTTGAGGATGGCACATTCGTCTAACCGCTGGGGCAACGCCCCTCGCGTTGTATTTCAAATCTCAAATCTCAAATCTCAAATCTCAAATACGAAATACGAAATACGAAATACGAAATTTCAAATAAAACAATCGCGGCCCGGTGGGCACGCGGTTAAACGTGCCAACGCCAACCGCGTGCCGGGTCGCAACATCTCTTTCGACTTTGACAGCCCCCTCAATTGGCATCGCCTTCAGCTGGCTTGGCTTCACCTTCAGCTGGCTTGGCTTCACCTTCAGCTGGCTTGGCTTCGCCTTCAGCTGGCTTGGCTTCGCCTTCAGCTGGCTTGGCTTCGCCTTCAGCTGGCTTGGCTTCACCTTCAGCTGGCTTGGCTTCACCTTCAGCTGGCTTGAGGGCAGCTTCGTATTCCTGCAGAGCTGCTTCTAGTTGTTCTTTCATTTGCGGATCTGCAATTTCAATAGCTTTTTTCTGATTTGCAATTGCCTCTTCAATATTGCCCTTCCTGAAATGAACGCGGCTGAGAGTATCTAAAATCGAAGCATCTTTCGATTCAGTGAGCTCTTCAGCACGTTTTGCCGAGGCTAGTGCGATGTCAAGATCTGGACCGGGACCTGAAACTGCGGTGGCCAGCACCCAAGCCAACTGGTTCAATTCAAGCGCGTTGTCATTTGATTCCTGCACCATAATTTCAGCCGCTTTGTTCGCTTCGTCAAACATTTCACCTTTCAGTAGAAATTGAAAACGAGCCTGTTTCAATTGTGCATCCTCTGGAGATTTCTCGATTAACTGATCAAGGAACACCAAGGCCGCTTTGAAGTCACCATTTTGGAGTGCCGCATTAATCTTCGGGCCAACCTCCTGCATTAATTCTTCGACTTCATGTGCCGCTAGAAATGTGGCTCGCGCCTTGGCCAGATCCCACGTACCATCGACAACTTCTTGGAGTGGTTTGTCGATCGAGGCGGGATGGCCGATCCACTCCACCTTGCGGCTCTTTCCAACAATGAACGCGCAGGGGATTCCGTTTTGACCGGCAGCCTGCATGTACGCCTTATTCGTTTGGCCATTCTGGTCCAGAGCGATTGAGTATGTCAGAACTTCTGACCACAATTTGCCATCGCGGGAACTCTGTCCCATGAACTCGGACACGACTTCTTCTTCTTCCGCAGTCACTCCGATGAACCTGACTTTGTCCCCGTACTCCGTCTGAAGGGCGGCAATGTGCGGCATACCTGCGAGACACGGGCCGCACCAAGTCGCCCAGAATTCAACAACGTAAACCTTTTCGCCCGTGAATCCTTCGACTGCGTCTGCGTTAACCCACTTCGCAATAGAAATCGGGGGAGCGTCATCTCCAATTGTTAGTTCTGCCACTGGACTCGGTTCATCGACAGGTGCTGGCTCAACAACAACTGCTGGCTCAAAGGGTGCTGGCTCAACAACAACTGCTGGCTCAACAACAGGTGCTGGCTCAACAACGACTGTTGGCTCAACAACGACTGTTGGCTCAACGAGATCCATGTCTGGGGGGATATCCGGTGTGACATTTGTCTCAGGAGCTGACTTTTCGGTAATATTCACAGGAGGAGACGGCGTATTACCTTCGCCGCACCCGACCATAACACTGGACATTCCTGCCACTACAAAGGCAATCCGTAAATTACGCATTGAATTGTTTCCACGTTAAAACATAATCTTACGCATGCGGGAAACAGCCCCCTTGCGCCACCGAAACATTTCAGCGGCATGCGCGTTCCCAGATGATAGCGCAACACACCCCGGAATCCTATCCAAACCGAAAAGAAACCACAGTCGGGTCCGCAGCACAAACGCTTACCTGGTTTTATGGCTCTCGGCCGCGGCCTGAGCAAGCAATCAACTGGCGTAAAAAAACCACACAGTCACAGCACCCGTCAATCTTTGCGACAGGTCTACCGAGATAGATACAGTCGCTGGATATCTTCCAAGGTTACCGTAATAGACCGCGTAAACCCGCTGTGGCTCCGCTCATATGAGATTTGCGATGCTAATCGCGGTTGACCATGAATCGACTTTGCAACCCAGTTCCGGTCTTCGTCGGAAAGATCTCCCACGGACGAATCCCAGTGTGTTCTGGTTTCCATCACAAGGGCATCGATTCGAGCATCAAACTTGTTCATGGCCGAGTCCTTGAGTACCTAATCCTTGCTCGCCAACGCCAGCATCTTTCGAGCTTTCTCAAGCCGACGTGAAGACGCTACGTATTCGATGTCCGTTTTTGCGAGTTCAGCTTTGGCCTCTTGAAGCTTTGCGCCAGCTGACTTGCGGCTGATTTCTGAACTCAGCATCGCTGCGTTTGTGAGCACCGAAACAACTGTTCCCTTCACTTGCACGAATCCGCCGTCAATGAAGTACGATTCCACCGTCCCTGAGACTTCAGTCAGCCGCAGTTCACCAATCCCCAATCGCCCCACAAGCGGTGCACGACCCGGGTAAAACCCCGCTGAACCGTCGAACAATGGGACGCGGATGGAAGCAACTTGGCGATCGAACAACGTTCGTTCGGGAGTAACAAGTACCAGACTGAGTTCGGCCATGATGATTTTCCCAGACGCTAGGATCGATGTGGTGGCCTATCCTACGGCAACAACGGACTAGGCTTCAGCCTGCATTTTTTTGTACTGTTCTTCAGCTTCTTCGATTGCACCCACATACATGAATGCAGATTCAGGCAGGTGATCCCATTTGCCATCGCAGATTTCTTCAAAGCTGCGGATGGTGTCGGCCAAGGGGGTGATCTTGCCTGCTTTCCCCGTGAACACCTCTGCCACGAGAAACGGCTGAGAGAGGAAGCGTTCAATTCGACGAGCACGATGCACGACCATTTTGTCGTCTTCGCTCAATTCGTCCACTCCCAGAATCGCAATGATGTCCTGCAGCTCGCGGTAGCGCTGCAGAGTCTGCTGGACGCGACGAGCGGCATTGTAGTGGCGCTGACCAACGTACTGCGGGTCCAGAAGTCGACTTGAGGACGCCAACGGATCGATCGCCGGGTAAATACCCTTTTCAGAAATTCGTCTTTCCAGGTAAATGAACGCATCCAAGTGAGCAAACGCCGTGGCCGGTGCGGGGTCGGTTGCGTCGTCCGCCGGCACGTAAACAGCCTGTACGGATGTAATAGCCCCGTTTTTCGTCGAAGTGATGCGTTCCTGAAGTTCACCCAGCTCAGTACCAAGCGTTGGCTGGTAACCTACTGCGGACGGCATACGTCCAAGCAACGCTGACGTTTCAGAACCAGCCTGAGAAAAGCGAAAAATGTTATCGACGAATAACAGCGTGTCCGCTCCAGTCGCATCACGGAACCACTCGGCCATCGTCAGTGCGGACAAGGCGACTCGCAGACGAGCGCCCGGCGGTTCGTTCATCTGTCCGAACACCATGCACGTCTGTTCAATCACAGATCGGTCTGACGTGCCGATCTTGGTTTCCTGCATTTCCAGCCAAAGGTCGTTTCCTTCGCGTGTCCGTTCACCCACTCCGGCAAATACGGAGTAGCCCCCGTGGGCACTGGCGATACGAGCGATCAATTCGGTCAGAATCACGGTCTTTCCCAATCCGGCTCCTCCGAACAGGCCGGCTTTTCCACCGCGAACGAATGGTGTCAGCAGGTCAATCACCTTAATCCCCGTTTCAAAAACCTCGGCCTTCGGGCTAAGGTCTTCCATTAACGGAGGGCGACGGTGAATCGGCCACCGTTCGTCATAGGCCACAGGTCCGCGACCATCGATGACATCGCCGAGAACATTAAATACGCGTCCCAGCGTGGCTTTCCCAACCGGCACAGACAATGGTTTCCCTGTGTCGATCACGTCCATACCGCGTCGCATACCATCCGTGTTTCCCAGAGCCACACAGCGTACTCGGCCACCGCCAAGATGTTGCTGAACTTCTCCAGTCACTTTGACTTTATTTCCCTTAACATCCGCTTCGATCAGGACCGCGTTGTAGATGTCGGGAAGATGTTCTTCGGGAAACTGGGCGTCAAACGTTGATCCAATTACCTGCGAGACTTTGCCTGCTATCATTGTTCCACTCATGGGTCATTTGCCCCGTGACTGCTGTTTCAAAGACTAAAATAATTAACCAAGTGCTGCCGCACCACCGATGATTTCTGCTAGCTCGGATGTGATCCCCGCCTGTCGAGCACGGTTGTACTGTTGTTTCAGGCTGCCTGCCATCTCGTCTGCATTCTCTGTTGCTCCCTTCATCGCCACCATGCGTGCAATCTGCTCGCTGACTGACGCATCTAAGAAGCACTTAAAAAGTTTTGCCCGGAAAGCAGCCGGCACGATCTCAGCGAGTATCTCTTGCGCAGATGGCAGAAACTCGTAATCCACGCCAGCCTCTGACTTTGTCTCAATACCCCCACCTAAACCCGCGATCGGCAACAGCGTTTCGATCACAGCAAATTGCTTAGATGACGTTACAAATTTCGTGTAAGCCACGTCTAATCGGTCAATTCGTCCCGCCATGAAATCTTCAGCGTAGCGGGTGCCCAATTCATCCACCGCAGCGAAAGAAGGCTGATCGTCAAACGTCGTATACTGCGCATGAATGGGGACTTTTTGGTAGTTTAAAAATTTGATCCCACGTTTACCAGAAACCTCCAACTGCAACTCAATACTCTTTTCGTTGAGGCCACGAATATGAGCTAATGACTGCCGCAGAATGCTGGCGTTGTAGCCTCCGCACAGACCACGATTCGCGGTCAGCACTAACAGCACGCTCCGCTTTTCTTCAGCGCGACGTTCAAGCAGTGGATGTGAGAACTTTAGATTGGCCCGCCCTAGATCAGCCACAATTTCCGAAATCTTGCGGGTGTACTCGGCTGCTTCAGTCGCGCGATCCATCGCCTTTTTAAAGCGACTGGTGGCGATCAGCTCCATCGTGCGCGTAATCTTGCGGATGTTGCGCACCGCTTTGAGCCGTTTGACGAGTAAGCGTCTGTTAGCCATGAATTAACCACACCAAGAATTCGTAGAATGGGTCTCCGGACCCAACCTGTTGATCATGCGGACAGAGGAATCCAGCCACGAGTTACAAAAGTCATTAGCTCTTTGACGCCAACCTCGCCACAAACGCCGCGAGCGCCTTTTTCAGCAACCCTTCAACCTCTTCCGTGAGTGCAGCTTCTGCGACAAGTTTATCTCGCATGTCTGCATGTTCGGTTCGAATGAATTCGTGCAACTGGCGTTCGGTTTCCTGAACTTTATTTACGGGAACTTTGTCGAAGTAACCCTTCGCACCAGCATAAATGGTGATCACTTGGTCGGCGACGTGCAACGGACCGTACTGTGGTTGCTTCAGCAGCTCCACCATGCGGTAACCCCGGTCAAGTTGTGACTGGGTGGCTTTGTCGAGTTCAGTGCCGAGTTGCGCAAATGCTTCAAGCTCACGGAACGCAGCCAAGTCAAGCCGCAGGCTACCAGCGATTTTTTTCATCGCCTTGTTTTGAGCGTTTCCACCCACTCGACTGACCGAAACACCCACGTTGATCGCCGGCCGAATGCCCTTCCAGAATAAGTCTGATTCCAGATAGATCTGTCCGTCCGTAATCGAGATCACGTTCGTGGGAATGTAGGCCGAAACTTCCCCTTCCAAAGTTTCTATAATTGGCAACGCCGTCATCGAACCGCCGCCCAACTCCTTGTTAAGTTTGACCGCCCGTTCCAGTAATCGACTATGGCAATAAAATACGTCACCGGGAAATGCTTCGCGACCTGGTGGACGACGCATCAAAAGCGACAGTTGGCGATACGCGACCGCCTGCTTTGATAGGTCATCATACACGACCAGAGTGTGCTTCCCCTGATACATGAAATATTCAGCCATTGCCGCCCCAGCATACGGAGCGATGTACTGAATTGGCGCAGGATCGGCACTGCTCGCAGCCACAACGATCGTGTAGTCTAGGGCCCCACGCTGCCTCAGAATTTCTACAACGCCTGCGACCGATGATCCACGTTGTCCACAAGCCACGTAGACACAAATAACTCCGGTGTCTTTCTGATTCAGAATGGTGTCGATCGCAATG
Source organism: Planctomycetota bacterium (assembly GCA_003670925.1). Taxonomy (GTDB): domain Bacteria; phylum Planctomycetota; class Planctomycetia; order Planctomycetales; family Planctomycetaceae; genus SXXK01. The sequence continues at coordinate 12,401 of QWQG01000082.1, forward strand.
GCCGTCTTGCCAGTCTTGCGGTCGCCAATAATCAGTTCGCGTTGACCGCGACCGATCGGCGTCATCGCGTCAATCGCCTTGATGCCCGTCTGCAGCGGTTCCTTCACCGGTTGTCGCTCTGCCACGCCGGCCGCCTGCCATTCCACGGGACGGGTGTGAGGCGTCAACACGGGTCCCTTACCATCCAGTGGATTGCCGAGCGGATCGACAACGCGCCCCAACAGAGCCTCACCAACTGGCACAGAAAGCAGCTTACCCGTGGAGCGAATCTCGTCGCCTTCTTTGATCTTCAGGTAGTCCCCGAGAATCACCACGCCAACGCTGTTCTCTTCAAGGTTGAACGCGAGCCCGCGCGTCCCGTTTGAGAATTCCAACATCTCGCCCGACATCGCTGTCGAAAGACCGGTACAACGGGCAATCCCATCACCGACTTCAATCACGCGACCAACCTCTGCAGTCAGAACCTGACCGCGGAAGTCTTCAATCTCCTTCTGGATGACTGAAGCGATCTCGTCCGCTTTGAATTTCATTGAGTGCTTTCTCCACCAGACGACCCTTCAGCTCTTTCAGCCGGGATCGGAGGGATGAATCATAAACCGTATCACCAATCTGCAGAATCATGCCGCCAATCAACGACGCATCAACGGTTTCTTGCAGGAGGGCCTCAAAGCCCAATTTAATCATTAATTGCTCACGAATCTGACTCCGCGAACTCTCCGAGAGTGGCTTGGCACTCCGCACACGAACACGCCGCTTTCCAGCGGCCTCTTCTTGCAACCGACCAAGCACACGCCGAATCATCGGCAGCATCGCAATCCGACCATGCCTAATCAAAACCCGTAGAAAATTCACAAAAAACTCTGACGCCTTCGGAGCGATCGTTCGATCCAAAATAGCCAGCTTGTCATCGCGACCGACCGCGTCGGACAACAACAACTCTTCGAACTCAGAAAAACTGCCGAGGACATCATCCAAAAATGAATTCAGCTCTTCTTCGGGAGCACCCACACCATTCAGAGCCGCGGCCGTCATGTAAGAACGAGCGTACATCGTGGCAATTGCCAAAGCACCGGGATCCTCCAGTACATTGTCAAGACGATTTTTTGTACTCTTGTCCGACATAACCACCCTTGAACAAAAGGAGCTCAATAGCCGCGAGGCCAACTCCATCAAATCTGTCAACCTTCGGAACGCCAAGAATTTAGATCAAGCCCTGATCAACATCCTGTCACCGACCACGCTGCAGAGAACCAAGCATCTCTTGAAGCTCAGCGTGACACTTCCGCTAGCGCTTCCCCAACTAAGCGATCTTGATCAAGATCTTGCAAGACCCGGCCCAAAACATGTTCTGTCGCCCGCACGACTTGAACATTCATCTGGGTAAAAACTTCAGCCAATGCCGTGTCCTTGGCCTGCCGAATATCGTCTTTCGCACGATCCCGCACGGCCTCAACTTCCCGTTTAGCTCCTGCAATCATATCCTGTTTAGTCCGCTCAGCGTCGCGCTCAGCTTCAGCCACCATGGCCTGCACCGTTTGTTCGGCAAGTTTCAGTTTCTGCTCGTACTCCGCCAATAGTGCTTGGGATTTCCTACGAGCTTCCTCCGCATCACTGATGGCTTTACGAATGCCCGCCTCGCGTTTATCCAAGCCCTCGATCATAGGAAGCCATGCAAGCTTCTTCAGAACGCAGAGAAACAAAACGAACACGACAAGCGACCAAAGAGCTAGATCGCCAGTGAACGACATTGGCGGTCCGTTCTCAGCGTGCTGCTCACCCGCAGAATTCGCTTCATGGTGTTGTACGCCTGCCATCGCAGGATCAACAGCTTCCGCTTCAACATGCGCGGCCTTCTCATCCGCACGCGCAACAGACACGTAAAGCCCAGCTGTGAGCATAAACCCCAGCATGAAAAGCCATGAAAAAATTGATTTACGCATCGGAGCACCGCACAATAGTAAGAACGCTTAACGCCAAACCACAGCTGTCACGCATCCAAAATTAACTTACTTGGACTGAGCGACCAAACACACGATCAAGGCAAAGAACGTGGCGCCTTCGATCAGGGCGGCAGCGACAATCATCGCACCGCGGATGTCACCCGCAACTTCCGGCTGACGAGCCATGCTCTCCACAGCGGCAGCACCTATTTTTGCAATTCCAAAACCGGCCCCCAACAACACTAATCCAGCACCGAATGAGCCAGAAAAGCTAATCGATGTGCCCCCATCCTGTGCCATCGCCGGAACGGACATTGCCACAAATGCAGCCATCACCAAAAATGCCAAGCGAACAAATCGACTCACGTTAAACTCCTCTCAGGACAGTAGCTTTGCAGACCAGAAAAAGTGCCAATTAGACAGGTTTTCTGAGTCGTGCATCCAAAAGACAAACCGAAAAAACCAAATTCAATCAGTGCTTGTGCACCGCCCCTGCAATAAAAATAGTCGCTAAGAAAGCGAACACATAAGCTTGCAGAAACGCGACAAACAATTCGAGACATCCAATAAAGATCTGGCCGACTACACTGCCAAACGTCACAAGACCCCAAATGACGATGCCTTCGTGCGAAGCCTGAGCAATAAAACCCAAGATCACCGCGATCACGGTATGCCCGCCCATAATGTTGGCAAACAAACGCACGGCAAGCACGGAATGCTTAATAAAAAAACCAAAAATCTCGATCGCGAAAATGCCGAGTGTCAGAACTGAACCAAACGCTCCCGGCAACCCCGTGTCTGGCATCATATTATGGAAGAAGCCACTAGGCCCCATTGCCCGAAACCCAAAAAATACAGTCGCCACAAAAGCTGAGCCAGCGAGAACGGCCGTGACATTGAGATTACCAGTAGCTGAGCCCAACCACGGAACAGCACCAAGCAAATTACAAATCAAGATATAAAAAAAACAACTCCAAATAAACGGGAGATACTGATCCGCTGGATGTGAAGTCACCACGCTTGGATGCCCATGGGAATTAGTACCGCCGTGATTATCCCCAAAGTGTTCAGGCTCATGATCTCCGATTGTTGGACGCACGACCTCATCACGGATAAATAGGGCAATCGCTTCCCAAAAATTCCAGAAACGACCAGCCACCGGCTGACCCGACTGAATTCGCCGAGCCAACCCGCGAAACACAATCAGCACAAACACAGCCGCCACAAGCTGCAACACCATGAACTTTGTCAGCTGGAAGCCGAAGACATTGGGGAGCGAAAAGTCCAGCACACCATGCCCGTGAGAATCCACGTGACCACGGGGCAGATCGAATCCGATCGCGTCCCGCACATGATGAAAAACATCTTCCTCGTGCTCGTTGACTGAAAGCATGATTTCCAAATATGCCTAGTAAGTCTTTTACGAAACCGTGAAATGAACACCACGACTTTACCGAGGAACCCCACGAGGTGGGCCATTAAGAACCGTCTCGGTCATCAACGCCAGTAAATAGAAACCTATCAGCCAGCCGTAAAACTTGGACACACCAATTTCGGGACGCTGCAACACGACAAACAGTGCGACCGACCCCACAAAACCAAGCCGCAACAACGTCTGAAGCACCATTGCCAGCAAGTCGTTGCGGAAGATAGCGAGCCGACAAAGAAAAACACAGACCCAACCCGGCACTAAGCAACAAGACGCAGCAAGTGTCATCCACGAGACACCAGTTTGCCCATGTAGCAATCTAGCCGGCCAAAAACATATGGCCCAGCCGACTGCCATCACAAACGTCAACCTAACGACCAACTTCAATGGACCAGTTTGAGGAGTCGAATTCACTCGAATTGAGACTCCTCAAAACCGGACTTTCGTTTTTTTTCTTTTGACTCTTGATCTAGGCGTCGCAGGAGAACCCGCAACGAGACTCCGGCGACAACAAAACCAAGACATGCACCACAAACGGTCAATGCCGGCGTCCAGCCCAACTTAAGGTCTAACCAGTATCCCGCGGCCGCAAGTAACCCGAGTGCAATCGCCGGAGACAAAATTTCGTGTGCCGTCCGATACCCCTGAGCAATTTCCGAAGCCTGTGACCTGCGACCTTTGTTTGATCTGGACTTTCCATTCAACATTCAGCCAACGCCCCTTTTTTTAGGTCGTTCTCCTCCGCCTTTTGGATGAGTCTCCGCCGCGGGGTGGGGATGAGTTTAGAAGCGTTGCAAATTTCAGTCAAAGTTGCGAGACCCGGGCAACATTGTTTCCTAGGATCGGGATGAAACACCGCTCAAATGGGAACCACGGGAAGGCATCGAACTGGTTGGTTGAGGGGCGACGAGGCCAGCGGCAAGCGTGTGCCTGCTGTGAATTGCCCTAGCTGTGGTCCGCGTCGAGCTGGGCATCAGGGGGAACCTGTGTCGGCATGCCACTGAAGCAGAACGCGGCGGGCACGCGGGAAGATTATCCGACGTATTATTCTGGCCATATGACCCTCAGATTGTCGCTCGAGGACAAGTCTGTGGGGGCGACATTAAATCTCGCTAAGTTGCATCGTCCGCTGCGTATGTATCAAAAGTTGAGTCAGGTGATTTGGGATTTCGTAGCCTTCTGCCATTTTCATCTGTTCGGCATCCACCGTCTTGCAAACATCCTTCAGATCGAATGCGCGGCAGTGCTTCGCAACTTTGATCAGTGCCTGAAATCCCGTGGGAGACTGATGCAACTGATCAGGCAGCAATGCAGCCAAGGCTATCGGAAACATTTTAAAAAATTCAGGATGCGTCCCCTGAAGTGTCGCTTCTAGAGAATGATGAAAGCTGATTGCACACAACAAGTCCGGCGGAAAATGCCATTGAGCAGCAAACAGCGTTCCTGCCGATGCGTGATCAAATCCAAATGTCTCGCGTTCCCAGACAGTCAGTTCTTTACCTTGGCCCAACGGCACTTCAAGAAACTGCATGTAATGCTTGTCGTATGTATTGGTCAGCACCGGCAACAGGTAATCCTGAAGTAGACCGCCTAGAAATGCCAAGCCGGGATCCAGTTTCATCCGTTTGGCGATTTCCCGGGCAAACAATGCTTTTTGGAGTGACTCATTCCAAAAATTACGTTGGTTGAGCAACTTCGTCTGCATAGCGCGGCTGGCAGCCTTCATGCCAACAGCCAGCAGATGCAGTCGTGCCGCGTTGATGCCGATATGCACAATGGCATCGCGAACGGAGCGAATTGGATTCCGCATTGCGTATAAGGCGGAGTTCACATGCTTAAGCAGTTCAACCGTCAACGCGGCATCTTTTTCCACGATTGCAGAAAGCACATCAATATCGAAACCGGGATCGGCAGCCTTCTGCACAAATTCCGTGACTGCGTGCGGCAGCGCCGGCAATTCGATAGACGCCGGAAGCAGATCCGCTTTAACCGACGCAATCGAAATGACACTCAGTGCCTTCCAATCAAATTGTGCAGGGACCGCAGTTGACACTGGCCTTCGCGTTTCATTTTCAGGGGTACAAAACGTGTCACCGGCACGCAAGTGAAATCGACACCCACGCCCGAACTTGCAGCTTATCGCACCATCGCTTCTGGACTTGCTCGTCTTAGCACGCAAACAGGGGTGTCCGGGGTGATCCCCTGTGATCAATCCAAATCTAACACATGTCCGGGTTGCACGAATTCTATGGGCGGTGACATGGTTCAACTGTTGACCAGCTGGTGGAAGTCCTCGCTTCAGCCGTCTGCCCCTTCAGTCTTCGTCCGCTGCAAGTCGAAGATCACATCCAGAGAATCATGATTCTGAGTTTCCGAAGAGGCAAGTTGATGTCCAGCAATTCCATGAAAGACATGCGAAGAATCTTTGCCGAGTGGCCGGTGAGTATTCCGAAAGCCGGCCTCGTGGTAACTATTTTCGGGGAATCAATTCCATTCAGCAGTTTTATGCTGTCAGGTGATCTCTTGCTGCTGGAGCGAAAAACTCCGGATGCATTGGGAGCTCGGCGGGTTTTAATTTGCTTCGATGCAATTCATGCGATCAAGATTCTAGAGTCCATCGAAATGGCGAGGTTTACCGCGATGGGATTCCAGAGCGTGTCGTGACATGCCACAATGCGCGAATGCCGAATCACCTTCAGAATCCAGTCCGCATTTCTGGAAAGCACCCCGTCACGTTATCCCCGAACGCGTTGCTCATGCAATGCAATATCCGTCGGACACGGCACAGCGGCCCGGGGGGACAGCATCGCAACAAAGTCGAAACGGCAATTGAAATCACGCATCAGCCAACAGGGATCATTTCGTTCGCAGCCGAACGCCGGAGCCAAGAACAAAACAGGCAAGTGGCCATTGCACGGTTGAGACTGCTGCTGGCAGTTCGAGTTCGCGGCGCGGGACCGGCGGGAGCTGCTCCTTCCGCGTTGTGGCAATCTCGTTGCCGAAACCAAAAGATAGCCTGCAGCGAACACCACGTTGATTTTCCCGTGATGATCGCAGAAGCATTGGATGCCATCGACGTTCACGAGTTCGACGTTAAGCTAGCGTCCAACGACCTTTGTTGCTCCTTGTCACAACTCGTCCGCTTTATTGCCAACGTGCCTGAAGCACTGGCGATCGTCAACACACAGCGATCAGCCCGCAACCTCCACAGGCTACTCCCCTAAAAGTTAGCATGAAGCGACCATCGTTCGCGATATCATCTTTCCCAAAAGCTCGACAGTTAACTGCGACTAGGACAACACCAATGCCATCGGGACTAGGGGAAGAGGTTAGGATGAGTCGCTTTCCAATGAATCCCGACCTCCTGCCCTGTGCCGCGCTGCTTTCGCGACGTGATGTGCTCCGCGTCGGCCCCCTCAGCCTCGGGGCGTCTCTGCTGCCATCCGCATGGGCGCGGGCCATGGAGACATCCGGAAATGCGAAAGCCGCCCCGCATGCGAAAGCGGACTCCGTAATATTTTTGTGGATGGGCGGTGGCGTGACGCACATTGACTCGTTTGACCCCAAGCCGCATGCGCCGGAAGAGATTCGCGGAACACTGGCCACCATTTCGACCTCATTGCCGGGGGTTCATTTTGGTGAGCCAATGTCACAACTGGCAAGAATTGCTGATGAATTGTGTCTGGTCCGCAGCTTTTCACATGACAGCAATGATCATTTATTGAGCCAAGCGTACACGCTTTCCGGCAAGAAAGTCACTCTGGCTCAATTGTATGCGGAGCCAAATCTTGGTTCCGTGGTGTCGCGCCTCAATGGTCCGCGGAACGGCTTGCCTAGTTATATCGCAGTTCCGGGAATCACTCGTCCAGGTCCACCGCCATACAATTTGTTTGTGAGCGGTTGGCTGGGAAATGGATACGCACCGTTTTGTGTCGGTGGAGTTCCAGAACAGCCAGACTTCTCGGTCAGCACAAAATTGCTGAACCCTAGCCCGGAGGCTCACGAAGATTTATCACCTAAAGATCTCATGCCGCTGGAAGGACTGTCGGCCACGCGTTTAAACTCTAGGATTTCGTTGCGGCAGCAGCTGGATGATGCCCGACGACAACTTGACCAGACAATGCAGTCGATTGCCCAACAGCGACAATACGAAGGTGCCGCACACTTGTTGACATCGCCAGCAGTGCGCGCTGCCTTTGACTTGTCGCAAGAATCTCCCAAATTGATTGCCGACTATGGTCAGACAAAAATCGGTCAGCGATGTCTTCTGGCTCGACGACTGGTAGAATCGGGCGCTCGGTTTGTGATGGTGGATTACGGCTATGATGCGGATTACGGAAACCTCTGGGACAATCATAACGCTGCTGGTCAGAACTTTCCCCATATCTCAGACATGTGTCGTCGCGGCTATCACCTCGCAGGTACTGACCGAGCCTGTGCTGCTCTGATTCGAGACTTGAAGGACCGCCGTTTACTTGAACGAACTCTGGTTGTATTCCTGACAGAATTCGGTCGAACTCCGAAAATCAATGCTACGGGTGGCCGCGATCATTGGGGCATGTGCGGATCCATTTTCTTCGCGGGCGGAGGCACCAAGGCGGGTCACGTCATCGGTGGGTCGGACGAACAAGGGGCATGGCCAACAAGTCAACCATGGGGACCTGCCGACATTGCTGCGACGGTCTATGAAGCGTTGGGAATCCCGCATGACCTACGTCTTCCCGACCAGTTTGGCCGACCGTTGCCCATCCTTGAACATGGCCAGACGATCACGGGCGTGTTTTAGGCAAGCAGTGCAGCTTCAGGCAATTCAGAATCTAGCTGACCTAACTGCAGTGGTGTGAGACATCCGTCGCCATCAGGTCGAGTCCGAATTCGGACGAATTTTGATGCAAAAATCGGAGTTCAATTTTTCACCTTGCTTAATGCTGCGAGAAGCGTTCGTACAGCCCGGCGTAGATTCCGTCGTGAGAGATCAATTCGTGGTGAGTTCCGTGTTCGACGATTCTCCCATGGTCGAGCACGATGACCTGATCGGCGTTGCGGATGGTACTGAGGCGATGAGCAACGACGAACGCCGTGCGGCCATGGAGCAGTACTTTCAGCGCGTTCTGCAGTCGCGATTCGGTGGCACTGTCGATGCTACTCGTCGCTTCGTCCAGAACTAGAATTGCGGGGTCCGCTAGCATGGCACGTGCAAAACAGATGAGTTGTCTTTGCCCGGAACTGACGGCAGCTCCGCCTTCACCGACGCGCGTCTGGAGACCTTCTGGCAACGCCGTCAGCAGATCTTCGCAATCTAGTTTTCGCAGCACGTCAATGAGTTCGACGTCGGAAGCCTCTGGTCGTGCGAAACGGATATTTTCAGCAACCGTGCCACTGAACAAAAAATTCTGCTGCTGCACAATCCCCATGCGGCGATGCAGAGCATGACCGGCGATGTTGGTAATCTCATGGCCATCGATCAGCACGTGCCCAGCATCGGCGCGATAGAATCGACACACGAGGTTGATGATCGACGATTTACCGCTCCCAGTATGTCCCACCAATGCGATCATTTCACCGGGTTTTGCCTTGAACGAAATCTGCTGCAGCACTGGACGAGCGGCATCGTACCCAAACGTGACATTGCGGAATTCCACATGCCCTTGAATGGTGTTCAACTGCAAGGCATCCGGCGGATCAGTCCAATCAGGCTCCGTATCCAGCAAGCGGTACAGTCGTTCAGCTCCCGCCATCGCAGTCATGGCTTGGTTGTATTGGTTACCCAGAATTGAGATCGGAGAAAAGAAGAGGTTGGCCATGAAAAAGAAACCGACCAGATCACCAATTTCTGTCGTATTTCCGGGGGTCAGAACACGATAGCCGCCCACCAGTAGCAGCACGGCCATAAAGATTTGACTGTTGAGTTCCAGCAGCGGCAGAAACTTGCCGTGCGTCTTCAGCACCTTGCTGTTATAGCGTGAATGATCCAGCGAAAGTTCGGCAAAAATGCGGCCGTTTTCCTGCTGCCGAACGAAACCCTGCGTGACGCGAATGCCCATGACAGATTCGACAAGCGTGGCGGTGACGCGACTGAATGACTCACGCATATCCCGCAGCGCGTTGCTTAAGCGGCGGTGAAAATGTCTGTTGATCACCCAGATCACAGGTGCCAAGCCTATTACGATTAAAAACAGCGACCAGTCGTACCAGATCATCGCGGCAGCGGCGATGCCCATTTGAATGAACTGCACCAGTGTGACATAAAAGACTTCCTGCACACCGATGCGGATGTCCTCCACATCGGAAGTCATCCGACTGATGACGCGCCCAATGCGATTCGTATGAAACCACCGCATGGGCATGCGTTGCATATGTCGAAACAATTGATTCCGCAGATCAGTGACAACAGACTCACCCAGTTCTAACGCCAGTCGCTGTCGGTAGTGCATCACGAACTGTGTCGAGCACGCTAAGCACGCGAAACCGATTGCCCCCTGCATGACGCCGGCAGAATCCTGGTGGGCAATGGGCCCTCGAATTAAAGCAGCAATGAACCATGTCAGGGCTGGCAACTGAACCGCTCGAATCACAACTGACACCAGCAGCCACGAACGTTTGCTGCCGGAGGCACGCGTCGCATCCATCAACCGCGCGATGAGTCTGAAGTCGAGTGGTTTTTGCCGCGGTTCGTCTTCACGTTCAATATGGCGTGTAATGGATTGTCGGAATGTGGCAACGCGGGACATGGTTTGACTGAACTTTTTATAAGTTGAACTAGTGCTTCTTCATGGTTTCGTGTTTACCGAAATTAACGACCGCTCGGGAAACTCGTCTAGCTGAAAGACCTTGGAGTTCCGCGAGTTCCCGATACCAGTCGCAGGCTTCCAGCAACTCTTCGTGCGTTCCGACGGCGCTGATTGTTCCGTCCTGCAGGACCACAATCCGATCGGTTTGGCTGAGTGTGCTCAGGCGGTTTGAGACCACAATCGTGGTTCGATCGTGCATGGCTGCAACAATTGCTTCGCGGATTTCGTATTCGGTTTCAGGATCGACGGACGCTGTGGCATCGTCGAGCAGCAGAATCGAGGGATTTGTCACAATCGCCCGCGCAAGCGCCAATCGTTGTCGCTGACCACCTGACAGATTCGCCCCATGTTCGCCGACCATCGATTCATATTGATCCGGCAACTCGTGAATGAACTCTTCTGCGGCTGCTATTTTGGCTGCAGCTGTAATTTGCCCCAACGTGGCGTCAGGGACACCAAACGAAATGTTCGCCGCAATGGTGTTGCTGAACAAAAAACTGTCCTGAAACACAATGCCAATCGCACGCCTGACATCATCCAGATTCAGTTTCCGCAAATCAACACCATCAAGGCGAATGTTGCCGGAACGCACATCGTAGAATCGCTTCAGCAGACTCAACAATGTTGTCTTGCCCGATCCTGTGGGTCCAGTGATTCCAAGGCACTCACCCGCTTGAATTCTGAGCGAAACATCATGCAGTACCATGCGATCGGGATGATATCCAAATGAGACTTGGTCCAGTTCAATGGAGTGAGAGACGCGCTCGACGCGTAAGGCGTTCGCCGCCGTGGCAATCTGAATTGGTTCGTCTAGGACCTCGAAGACTCTTTGCGCGCTGGCCAGACTGGTCTGGATACTGTTCGCAATGTTTGTGATTTGGGAAACCTGATTGGCAAATTCGTGCAGCAGATTTGCGAACACAAACAAGCCGGTCCCCAGTGCCAAGTCACCGCGAATCACGAGCATTCCGCCGTAACCGATCAGCACGACCATATTGATCTGTGTCAGTAGTCCCATACTAGGCTGAAACGTTGAAATGCGAAAGAAAATTGTTTCCTTCAAATCTCGAATGTTGTGGTTGGCTTCCTCGAATTTTGCAGCCTGTTCGGATTCACGGGCGAACCCTTTGACAACTTGAATTCCCTGTAAATTTTCGACTAGGGTGCGGATCATCACGTCGCTCAGTTCACTGGCCTGCCGGTAGGCTGGTTGGACGAGTTTTGAAAACACGATTGCTCCGACCCACAACAACGGCGTACTCGCCAGACAAGCCACCGTTAGCCCGACATGCATTTTTAGCATATACAGCAAATAGACAGTCAGGGTCAGGCAGACGGTCAGCACTTTGATGATGACGCCATCGACAAAACTGCGAACGTTGCTGGCGTCGCCGGCCGCTCGATTAATAATGGAACTGCTCTCGCCAGCGTCGTAAAAATTGAAGCTCAGTTGTTGAAGTTTTGAATACACGTCGGTGCGAATTTGAACGAGCACTTCCTGTGAGAGCGCGCTCGATGCGATAGCCGCTAGATATTTTAACACTGCAGTGAGCATCGCCACGATCAGGATGAGTCCAGACATCGCCGTGATCACCTGGAAGGGGCTCCATGTGACAGGTGGATGCAGTCCTAGGGGCCATCGAAGAGGTTCCGCATTTTTAAGTACCTGTGACGACAGGTAATCGATTCCCAGTCCCGTGATTCCCAGCGTCGAAAGACTCAGTACGACTAACGTGATCTGCAGGAGCACGACAACTGTGCACGGACCGCGATACTCCAGTGCCAGCCTTAGCAACCGGCGCAGGAGTTTTTTTGAGGACAGCTTGCGGCGTGCCTGTGGGCGGGATTGACTTCCCGGTGATACCTCTGAGACCCCGGACAACTTGGTAACCTTGCTTCACTGTGCAGACGCGGCGATCGATGACAGCTGCAGTGTTATGCATGAGCAGCGTTTGGGAACAGATGAAAATTCTTACTATGAATCATTTTCCGAAGCCTGTGAACGAGAAAATTCCCTGAAAAATGAACGTTTTTAAAACTGTCCCCGCATTTTGAGAGAAATTCACGTACGCAACTCAATCTGCGAGTCGTGCAGAAAACTGGGAGGTCATTCCGCGAAGCGCGACAGTCCAAGAATTATCGGGGTGGCGGGTTATCCTGCACGCAGGATTGCTCGAGATGTTTTGTTTTAGCGGGATTCGATAGAATTCGGCGGTGAAGAATTTGTACCTTAAATTTTTTGGGAATCCGGCTACACCACTTGAAGACGCGCGGGGTGAAACGACTTTGGAGCCCGTGGTGTGGTGGCTCTGACTGCACGGACCCAAATTCGATGCTGTGCCATTCAATGCTGACGAAAGGTTCGACGAGATCTATGACGAGGATGGCGGTGGCCTGCGCAATTGCCTGTTTTGCGTGGATTGGCATCTGTGACGAGACGAAGGGGCAGACTCTTTCCACGGAAGCGAAGCCGATCGGCAGTGCCGTGAATGTTTCGCTGCTTCGCCTCGGACTTGGCGGGCAGGGACGTGTGGGTTGCTGGATTCCAATCCGGCTTGAAGCTGGGGGATTGACAGCCGGATCGGACATTAAGGTCGTGGTGGTTGCAAGTGATGCACGCGGTGATCAGTGTGCGGATAATGTGGTGACGACCACTGCCGATAGTTCGGGAAAGATCGCGATCAACGCCGCCTTTATGACAGGACGCCTCGACGGCACCATCATCGTGCGTTTGCTGGATAGCGGCGCGAATGTCTTGTGGGAATCCAGCATCCCATGTCGCAGCATCGGCGCGTCCCCAATCCTCGAAAAGTCCCCCGAGCTTGGCGCCATCCCATCAGGGCTGACGTTGATGACATATCGCCCGCTCACGCTGGCCACGATTGGCGTGCCGGATGCCCTAAATTTAATGGCAAATGAGCTTGGCGCTAGCGCCGCCACGAAAGACACGCTGGCAGTCATGTCACTGGACTCTCTTGACGATTTGCCCACTTCACGTCGCGGCCTTGACAGCGTCGATTATCTGTTGCTGGTTGGGACCTACGATGTCTCGAAATTGCAGCAACTGTCAATTGAGCAATGGGTGACATCTGGGGGCCACTTGGTTGTCAGTTGTGGCGTCAAACTGCCACAGTTGCTGCAATCCTCTTTGGGAAACTGGCTGCAGCCAATTTTTCAAATTGAAGCTACCCCTCTGTTCATTCAAGATCTGTCGGCGTTGCAGAATTTTGTGTCAGGTTCCAGTCAACTTCAGACGTATCGTAAGCCGGTGGCGATGATGAAGCTGGGATCGACTCAGGCATGGTCGCTTGTCGATTCAATTAATGGGCCGCTGATCCAGCGTGTAAGTTATGGCGCAGGAATGATCACAGTCGTGGCGGTCGACTTGGATGACAAGCCTCTGAACCAATGGCTGTCACTTCCGCAATTGTATGAAATGCTCATCTCTGATCGGCTGCTCAACGACGCTGAAAACCGAGTCTTCAGCGGCGGGCGAATCTCCAGTTCAGGAGTTTCCGATTTAGCAACGCAATTGGCCGCAGTGTCGGATGCCGTTCCGGCTGCGGATCGCTGGTCATCTTGGAGTGTCATGCTCCTGATCCTGCTTTTCCTGATCCTGATCGGCCCCGTGGACTACCTGCTAGTCGTGCGTCTGTTCAAGAAACCGCAGTTGACGTGGCTTACTTTTCCGCTTCTGATCGTCGCCACCTGCACGTTGGCAGTCTCATGGGTCGGCACACGCGATGCGGCGGTAATCGTGCGGCAAGTTCAACTACTCGATGTCGCTCAGCCAAATTTCCGGCAAACGATCCGTGTGCGTTCATGGGACAGTCTCTCCGCAGCTGATTCGGGCTATATTTCCGTAACCGCAAAACCGTTACCGATCGCGACATCGGCGGGGGCAGAGGCAATTGCCGATTCGCGGATGACACTGTCTTGGCATGGACGACCGGAAGACGTTTACGGCGGATTGTATCGTGAAGGCGGCGTCACGGTGCGACGCCAGTTGAGTCACCGCAGCGACCAACTCAATGGTCAAAGTTCCGAATTTTCATCAGTCCCGATGCTGACCGATGGGTCGGCAGCGTTCCTTGCCGAAACATTTGTGGATGTTTCGGAATCAATGGTCGTGGAATCACATCTGCGCGTGTCGCCAAGTGGTCTGCTAGAGGGCGAGTTTACGCATCATCTTTCGTCACCGATTCGCGACTGGGCAGTGGTATTTGGAAACCGAGTGTATCGCGCTTCCTTAAAGGCAAATGCGACGGGGCAAATCATTGCTCCAGGCAAACCGTGGTCGCGCGAAAACAACGCAGTAGATGTTTCTGACCTGCGTGAATTTCTGAAGGGAGTCCGCATGCCGGGACCTTCCGCGGCAACGAAATCCGTCGCGGGGGTGAATCATATTCAGTTTAAGTCTTTTTACGACACTCAAGGGACGAATCCATTGGATATTCTGACCATGGTTTCGTTGTTCGAGGTTCCCGGCGGCGAAACTTTTGTAAAACTGCAGAACAACGGATTGCGACACGATGACGTGAGCGACGTGATTCACCTGAATACAGTCCTTGTGCTCGGAACACTCGATGTACAACTGTCTGCAATGATTGTTAACGGAACGACTTTAAAACCAAAGGCATCGCAGACGGTTGTCCGCCTGCTGCTGCCCGTTATGCGCGTCGGTAGTGTTGTGGAAACTCCTATGGCCGAACCGCTGGCATCCGTCCAATTGAATTGAAAACCATCTATGATTGAAACTCGAAACCTCACTAAAAACTACGGTAATCTGATCGCAGCTAACGACATTACGCTCAAACTGGAAGAGGGTGATGTGTTCGGTTTTATCGGGCCGAACGGTTCCGGAAAAACCACGACCATGCGGATGATTGCAACGCTTCTGAATCCCGACCACGGTGAAGCATACGTGTGTGGAAAATCGATCTATACGGATCAAGAAGAAATTCGTCGTCTTGTCGGGTTCATGCCCGACTTTTTCGGTGTTTACGACGACATGACCGTGGTTGAATATCTCGAATTCTTTGCCGCCGCCTATCGCATTAAAGGGCCGGCCCGCCGCAAGGTATGTGAAGAGAAACTCGAACTGGTGGACATGTCGTTTAAACGTGACGCAATGGTGAACGAGCTTTCACGTGGTCAGACACAACGCATCGGCCTCGCCCGCACGCTGCTCCATGATCCACAGGTGCTGCTCTTAGACGAACCTGCGAGCGGGCTTGATCCACGGGCACGGATTGAGATCCGAAATTTGCTCAAACGCCTTGGCGAAATGAAAAAGACAATCATCGTCAGCAGTCATATTTTACCCGAACTTGCGGATGTATGTACGCGGGTAGGCATGATCGAAAAGGGGCACATGATCGTCGATGGCAACGTGGCGGAAGTCATGCGCAAGGCTCGACAAAGGATTCTGCTGAATATCCGAGTCAAAGAAGGCCACGAAGCTGCCGCAAAGTTGCTGGAACAGCTGGACTGCACAGAGCTGGTGACGATCAAGAAGGACAACATGCTTGAACTGACGCTGAAGCCCACGGTGGAGGACTACAGTGTGATCCCAACAGAACTTGTCAACGCTCAATTTTCGATCACGTTGTTTCGTGAAGAAGAAGTCAACCTTGAGACCGCGTTTTTGCAACTGACCAAGGGTCTGGTTCAGTAATCCGACAGACCCAACTCGAAACGACTTGCGGCGGAAGAACTTTAAAACATTTCGTCGTAGTGCATGAGATCCTCTTCGCTGATCAATTCGTACTGCCGTTCTTTTAAGACACGCAGTGCTTCGTGAGTCTCACTGACAAAAATGGCAACAGCACCGCGGCCCTTCTTGCGGTACATGAGCGGGTAAACGTACTGGACGTTGAGTTCGGCCGACATCAGGCATCCTAGGACTGCAGTATGCGGCTGGTCGGCATCGGGCAACAAGACTCCGATGACATCGGTTTCGAACATCGTAAAATTAGCAAACGTCAAAAGTTCATGCGCACGTTCGTAGTGATTGACAATGACACGCGCAACGGCGCAGTCGGCAGAATCCAGAATACTAAGTGCCATAATCTGGAGGTCGTCGCGTTCGATGACCCGGAGCAGCTCATGCAGCGAACCCACTCGATTTTCAAGGAATACGATAAACTGCCGCAGACATGGCCAATCGCGACCCCGAGCGGTCACGGGGTGGATCAGGGAATCATCTCCAAATCCTGAACTCATTGTGGGAAAACTCCGTTGGAACGTAGCACAAATTTTCCTTGTCCCGAAAGTGTATCAGGCACTTTTGCGAAACGATGCGCGGCCGTCAATGATCGAACTGGCATCAAATCGTTTGCCAAAATATCTTGAAATGGCAAGTGGATCGCTGAGCACCTTTTCGGCACTTCCAGAGACGAGCACCTGTCCATCACAGATGATGTAACTGCGATCTGTAATTGTCAAGGTTTCACGTTCACGATGGTCGGTGAGCAGAATCGAAATACCGCGATCCTTGAGGCCTTTAATGATGTCTTGGATGCTGTGAATCGTCACCGGATCGATACCGGTAAACGGTTCGTCCAGCAAAATGATCTGAGGGTCGCTGGCGAGAGCACGAGCAATTTCTAAGCGGCGGCGTTCGCCTCCGGACAATGATCCCGAACGCTGCGCCCGCTTTTCCCACAGACCAAATTCTGTCAAAAGCTGCTCAATCCTAGCATTGCACTGTTTGCGGTTGAGTTGCCGATATTCCAAAATGGCCAAGATGTTTTCGGCAACAGAAAGCTTGGCAAAAATGCTCGTGTCCTGCGGCAGATAGCCTAGGCCATTCTGAGCCCTGCGATACATCGGCCACCGCGTGACATCCTCGCCGCGAAGCATCACCCGCCCTTCCGTAGGGGCTATCAGGCCACAGGCCATCCGGAAACTTGTACTCTTGCCAGCACCGTTAGGTCCCAGCAATCCCACAATTTCGCCTTCGTTGACGTAAAAGCTCACGCCATCAACCGCCCGCTTGCCGGGATAATCTTTTACAAGTCCATCACATGACAGCAATGCCATCGGAGAATCCTTCTCGCACGTCTGCAAACGAATACCGCTTCGCCCCGCATGCTACCGAATTTTCTTCATCCTGAATATATTGGGATAAAAGGGTGCTTGGTAAAGTGAGTAGTCTGCATCGGACTGCAGATCGCTATTCTTTTGACCAGAGTGACGTCGGTAATTCGATTCAGAAACGGAATGCCCTTTTACGGAAAATCCTTTCCCGTCATTCAGAAATGGCACGCCATGCGGCCAGAAAATGAACATAGCCTTTCCAATGAGATCAATCTCACGAACGGCATAGCGATGACTGCGGATCCCTCGCATGGGGCGACTCCAGTAATCGAACAGGCGACTATCCTTGCTCGCCGGTGAGTTATCGCCGCACATCAGGTATTCACCGGCGGCGAGTTGCAAGTCGAACAAGCCTTTGTAGCGAGATCGCTGCGCCTTTACGAGGTCGGCGTAGAGTAGTCCATAGCTCACCGGGTTTTTCAGGGTAGCGGCGAGTTTGGTAAATTCTTGGCTATCCACTTCACAGGCACGGGCTGTACTCATTGACGGATCTGCGCTCCGCCCCATGTCCTCCCAGTACTCGAGTACGTCGGCACGATAATAGATATCTCGCCGAATTCGCAACGTGGATGCCGTGACATCGGTGCCTTGAGCAGCAATGCCAGCGGGAGCAAGATCCTGATCGCCTGGCAAATTGAAACCCTCCGTAACGAAGGTGGCTTCTTTATCAAAAGTCACGACCGCACCATTGATCCACAGAAGCGCTCGATCATCCACATTGGCAAACGAGAAAACATACTTTCCATCACCCGATGTACTGGATTCTGCCGTCGCAACAATGTCGCCTTCAGAATACGTACCGTTAGGCTCGCGATCGCGACGCACAATTTCCACTTTGCCGGACGCCGGGTGAAAGCGGGCCTGCACCGCACGCACACCTTCAACCAGTTCGAGCACGATGACCGCCTCGAGAGTTGAATTTTGAATGTCAAGCGTGGCATCCAGCGTCAAGTCGTTGACCCAGTACAGATCGCCATCATCTAGCGGATCATTCCGCATGCCACGAAAATCGACAGAATTGAAGCCACAAAAATCGGTAACGAGCATTGGTTCCAAGGCACGTGGCGATAATGGTGCATCCTTTGTGACATGATCCCATTGCGCGGGACCTGGCACCAAATGACGATAACGCAACCACTGCAGTTCATTGCCCGAATTTGTCACACGATGAGTTCTATCGGTCGGATTGGATTTCCAGCCGCCCTCGCGCATTGGCCAGCACCCCGTTGTCTTGTCAGACGACGAATAAACCGAAGGTACCCAACGTTCTTCCGTGCCATTTGCCAGCAGTTGCTGCGGTGGGTGAGCATCGTCATATACGAGAAGTTGAGTGTCCTGTTGGGTCGCAAGGTCGGCTTTGCGGCGAATGGTTGCTTCCGATTCACTTTCCGGTTTGACGTAAACGTCTCCTTGGCGAAACTGAATTGTCTCAGACGGCAATCCCACCAACCGCTTGATATAGTTGACGTACGGTTCTTCAGGATTCTTGAACACGACGACATCAAAGCGTTTGAATTCACGCACCTGCTTGTTGACGACGATCCGATCCCCATTGAACACCGGATCATTTTCAACTTTGTTTGGAAAGCGGCAGTTGGGGCACGTCGAACCCAAGATGCGACCTGCAGGATTAATGACTCCTGAATCCTGAGAAACTTCCTGACTTGCCCCGATCGTGTACAGCATGTTGCATCCCGTACAGGTGACCTCTTTGTGCCGACCGTAAAGCGTCGGCGCCATCGATCCCGTGGGGATCACAAACGCTTCAGCTTCGAAAGTCTTAAACACGAATGCTAGAATGAAGGCAATCGCCACCGCTTCGATCGTTTCACGCATGCCTTCCTGACGCTTGGGCTTGGCTTTGCCCACAACGACGAGTTCAGAAATTTTGGCGGCTCGACTGATATTCATAAGTCATTATTTTTGCGTAAAAGACCCCAGCCTTCCGGCGGGATTTTGAGTAAGTGACAGTTCACGTCCGAAAACTTTGTGACTCGAGCCCCCGCCAAAGCAGCAGGCCTGCTCCTCACTGTTCGGTTTGATCATGCGGCAACCCCAACACCGCGGTTCCCCGCTAACGAATGTAACGTATTCGCGACCACTCGGGTACTCGAATCATTCGCCGAGCCCCGCCAAACTCAAGAACCGCGGGTCGCGACGGCAAATGCACGAGGAAGGGGCGTCCCACCAGTAATCGATGTGGCACACACGGATCGGACCAATTTCGGCTGTCAGAGGAAACTGGACTATTGTCTCCCTGCACAAAGTAACATCCTTCCGGCACTGTAAATTCGGATTCCACCGCATGCCGACGACGGCCCGGAGTGTAGAACACGTCGCGAAACATTTCGAGGTCGTTAATTCGCACGCTGCCGCCCTGCACGCCCAGTGCCCAGCGACGCTGCTGTTCCACTTTAATGGCAATCTGAACAGCTTTCTCGGCATCCAGCTTATTTCCCGGCCGGGCAGCCACGGGGGCTTCCAACGCATCCGTGGCAGAATCAATATCGTGTATTTCAAAAGCATCAAAACAGGGTTGTCCGTTAATCGCGACAATGATCTGCTGATCAAAATTCGATACTTCCAGGAGCAATTCACCACGATCGGCATCACGCTGCGACTGCAATGCCGCGTTCAGCACAAAGCGTCCCGAGCGAACCACGGTGCGTTCATCAATATCAATCAGTTCCACCTGCGTCGTCTGTGGATTGATCACAACGCCAAAGATTTGATTGCCCACAGGGACTTGGGCTTGAATGGTGTCCGGCTGCGACGTCCATGCAATTGTGCTGCGCAGCATCAGATCGCTGACAAGATATTCCGGAGATTCAACCATCGCGTTGTAGCCATAGCGATCGGTGACCGGCGACAAATGCGACAACGCTGCCAGTCGATTAATTGACGACTTAAAGGACGCACTTGTCGCCTGCCGCAGTAAGTCTCGCTGCAGATCATCGGGCATGACACCTTCGCAGCGCAGCACTTGGCGTTCAACATCGAAATCCAAGCGACTGCTCCAAGTGATGGGCATCACATCATAGCGTTCCTTCAACGCGGCCCAGTCAGTCAGGGACTCTTCGTCCGTCAGCGGCGTTTCGGCCAAATGATGACCGCCGAACCAACGCCAATTGCGAAAGCGGAGCCATTGTGTTTGCGCGTTTTGCGCCTGCGTCGGGTCTTTAAGAGCCGCTGCGGTCACCAAGAGGCCGCCGTCAGCTGACCATCCTTCACCAAGTTCCCACGGAAGCAACCAGTCTTCGTCATCCGCCAAATAGTGGACGTTACAAACGGGAATCCGCATCGCCAACTGTTGATGAAAATCTTTCCGTGCAAGCTCTCCGTTTATGAAAACATCGCCGTTGACAAGCTGAATTCGTTCACCAGGCAGCCCGGTAACCCGCTTGACATAAGCTTCGCCGGGTGATGCTGGATTTCGAAAAACAATGACTTCCCAACGTCGAGGTTGCCGAAAATCGTACACATGTTTCTGCACGAGTAATTGATCACCATGACTGTTCGGCACACCCGAAACATCGATATTGATCTGACCGCAGTTCGGACATGTCGCATAGCGACGCGAACCTTCTGGTTCCGTCACAACCGGGGAACTGGCATCCACGGAATCATCAAAAGCGACGCCGAATGCAAAGTCATAATGACACGACGGACACGCGATTCGCCTGTGAAATCCTAGCAATCCCGGTGCCATTGAACCCGTCGAAATGAGATATCCTTCCAGAATGAAGGTTCGCAACAGGATCACAACAATCACAAAACCAATTGCCAAATCGATTGCACTTCGCAACCAACGCAGGTCAAATGAGTCGTCGTTTAGATAGCTGCGTGGCATAAAGCATGGGTCAGTCGACGAGCGACTGTGATTTTGAAAGACATGTTGGCCGCGTCAGTTCACGG
The DNA here is from genome assembly GCA_003670925.1 of Planctomycetota bacterium. Lineage (GTDB taxonomy): Bacteria > Planctomycetota > Planctomycetia > Planctomycetales > Planctomycetaceae > SXXK01. The sequence continues at coordinate 33,577 of QWQG01000082.1, forward strand.
CATCATTAATTTAGGCAGAATAACGAATCGCCACCTTCGCGGAAATTCGCATTCTTGCAAGTTGCGCTTTCGGGAGTTCAGGGGTTACAGCTATCAACATTCATGAATACCCAAACTCGTCACCCACACCCCACATCCATGGCTCATTATTGCTCGTTCCTTTCCTAGGCTGAGATTTTCCAAATGCAGACACTACGCACGAAAAATTCGAGATTCTATTTATGGATCGTCATGGCACTTGCGATGGCTCATTCGTTGCATGGCCCGGCGGACGCGACGGCACAAGATGCTGGGGCAAGCCCAACCCGAAACGACTTACTCAAAGACTTTGTCGACAACTGCGTTCTGATTGAACCGGGGACGGAGAAGTTTCCTCAGCAGTTTCAACTGGGACGGCATTTTGAAAGTCCGTTCGCGCTTCCCGAACGCACGGTCGCCATGACGCAGTCGTTTCGGATCAGCAAATTTGAGATGACTCAGGAACTGTACGCTGCGATTAACGGCGCAAACCCGAGTCGCTGGAAAGGTCCACGCAACTCGGTCGAATGCATGTCATTCTTAGATGCCGAAATGTTCTGCCAGAAATTTACAGCACAGTTGCACGCTGCCAAACTGATTGCTCCGAACGACGTTGTTCGCCTACCGACGGAAGCAGAGTGGGAATACTGCTGCCGCGCGGGCACAGATACGCTCTACAGTTTTGGAGACACGACGCGCACGCAAGCGGACGCAGCTACGGCTTCTTCGATCCTCAATGAATACGCGTGGCACACCGGTAACGCTGCTGGAAACGATCCGGCCGTCGGAGTCCTGAAACCGAATCCGTGGGGCCTGTTCGACATGCATGGATACTTGTGGGAATATGTCTCGGACACGTACGATGCCTCCCCGGCGAGCACCCCGCGTAAAGCAACGGCAGGCGCAAGCACACGCATCATCCGCAGCGGTTCATGGCGCGACCATGCCTCACACCTCACGTCTGGCGCCCGCCTTCCCATTCCCGATCATGTCTCGAGCGACGCCATCGGTTTTCGCTGCGTAATCGCTGAGAAGCCACAACCGTAAGACAGACAGCAACCTCTCTTGAGTATGGTCAGGGACCAATCGTACTGCTGAACGAGATCGCACGCCCTGATTTCAAGACCCGTGAATGCGGGCGAGTTGTGTTGATTGCCTCATGGCGACTACCATACCTGCGTTTGCTGAAACGCTATTCAACAGAGGCACTGGCGGGCAGATTGTCCGCGAGTTGCGGTCATCGTTGAACTTTATTTACTTTTCTTTCGGTTAAATCATGGCCTCGTTTTTCAAAGCTACCCGCCGCGTCGAATTCTGTGAGACGGACATGGCAGGGATCGTGCATTTTTCAAATTTCTACAAGTGGATGGAGCAGTGCGAACACGAGTTCTTTCGTTCGTTGGGGCTGTCGATCGTGGAACATCAGGCGGATGGTTCAACCGTCGGTTGGCCGCGAGTTTCGTCTCAGTGCCGTTTTGAATCGCCGGCGCACTATGAAGATGTTCTTGAGATGCTGCTCACAGTACAACGAATTGGGGTGAAATCCCTGTCGTTCGATATTGCATTTACAAACAATGGCCGCAGTGTGGCTCGAGGAACCATGAAGACCGTTTGCTGCATTCTGCGCCCCGGACAACCGCTAGAGTCATTGGAGATTCCGGATGCGTATCGATCAAAGATGGAAGAATATCAGGAGCCTGATTAACGATTGAAGACGGAAAATAGATACAGACACAGTCGTTGATGTTTCTGCCGCACATTTTTTCCGAATCCAAATGGCAGCATCTTGATGGCTTGCCTTTGGCAACGGGTCGCACGATTTACAATTAGAGAACAGTTACCAAGATGCCACTTGTACTCCACATGGATAATGTGAGTCGCTCCTTTGAAACGCCGCAGGGCACGTTGATGATTTTGCAAGACGTCAGCCTCCGGGTCATGTCAGGCACGGCAATCGCGATTCGCGGGCCATCCGGTTGCGGCAAGAGCACGCTGCTGTACTTAGCCGGCACATTGGATCAGCCTACGTCCGGCTTGATTGAGATCCTAGGCGAAAATCCTTGGCGTTTGGGTTCCGGACGGTTGGCCTCTTTTCGAAATCAACATATCGGTTTTATTTTTCAGGATCATCAGCTCTTGCCGCAGTGCAGCGTGCTCGAAAATGTATTATTGCCGTCACTAGCTGGCTTTGGCGCTGAGGGAGATGTACGGCAGCGGGCAAATTCACTCTTGGAACGAGTCGGCTTAAAGGATCGACTGCATCATCGCCCCGGCCGCTTGTCAGGCGGGGAGCGGCAGCGGGTTGCCGTGTGTCGCGCTTTGATTCATCAGCCGTCGCTGTTGCTGGCTGATGAACCGACGGGAAATCTCGATCCGGTCACCGCCGCAGAAATCGGAAATCTGCTCCTCGAAGTTGCGGCGGAAAACGACACAGCATTGTTGTGCGTCACACACAGCGATGTCCTCGCCGCTGGATTTCCACACACTATATCGCTCCATAACGGCAGCGCCACATTCAATGACAAAACTTTGGCGGGCCAGCAGCGTTGACGTGAATGGTAATCGCGGAGCGACATCGGCGACGCGGCTCAAGCGTTTTGCGACCATGTTTTCTAATTTCAATTTGATTCACGCAGCGCGGTGCCGATGCTGAAAAGGGTGATCCCTATCAAAAGCGAGATCGGCATCACTATCAAGCGAAAACCGTAAAACAGCTGGAACACGACGATCAGTGGCAGGACGCTTAACGTTGCCAACTGCAGAAACATACCAAGCAGATGTTTTACCTGTTTCACCGGTGAGCCCTTCGACGTGTGTGGCACGCCGTCAAACAAACGACTGTGATTGCCAGTATCACGCAGCAGCCAGCCTATCATCCTGACCAACAATTCGGCCTCTCAGCTGCACTGAGTTCCGAGTCCTGAGTCCTTTTGGCAATTGCCAGACACCTGCCAGCACGACAGACAAAGTCGAGCTGACGCCGCATTAACGCAGAAATTCGGGAACAGCCAGCGGCACTGCCACGCCATCGACCGTGAGAATCTGGGAATTCGTCAGTGAGTCACCAAATCGATCGAAGTCCTTGAAAGACCAAACAACTTTCTTTTCGCGATTGACTTCAATCAGTTGAGGATTATCAGGACCCGCATGGCAGTTGTTGATCAGGATATTACCGCTCGGGAGAACCTGCAACGAAGTCACCCATGCCAGTTGCATTCCCGGCAAATCGTTTTGATGCAGACTCCATATAATTTGTCCTGCGGGTGTCACTTCCAAAATGCTGTGGCCATTGCCGGTACCGATGAGTGTGTTGCCGCTGGTCAGTCGGATCGCAGAAAAGCATTGATTGCCAAAAGCTTCTACACCGTGACCGCCCGCAGGTTTCCGATCGAACAAAGGCACGGCATACTCCCAAACCACCTTGCCACTAGGAGCATATTCGCGAACCAAACCATCGCCCTCATGGCAAACCAAATAGTTTCCGGATTCAAGTTTGCGAACCAGTCGCGTGTCGCGATGAGCGTCCGGGTTGCGCACCTTCAACGCCATTGAATGCACAACTTTTTGATCTTGGTCGAGTTCAATGATGTTGCCAGGTCCAGATTCGGCCACCATCGTCCCGCCATTGGCGAGTCGCTGGAATGCGTGAATTTCTAGCGATTTTCCCGCGTTTTCTGGTCGTTTCAGGGCGTTGTATCGCCAAAGGATGACGTCATCAGCCGGATTGATCTCCGCCACTTCGGTCCACGATGTCTGCATTAGCACGTTCCCGCTTGGTAGCACATGCAGATCATGCAGTGCCCCGATCTTATGCTCCCATTCCGTCTTCCCAGTTTCGTCGATAATTGCCATCCGGCTCTTCGATGAATCGGCCGCAATAAATCGTCGCGTCGGCTCCGAGGCAGGTCCCGCATGATTCGCTCCGAATGCGAGCAATCCACCGAGCGTCAACGCCATGATTCGTGATCTACAGCAGATGAAGCATGCAAAAATCATGCACGTGTTCCTTTGAAATTTGCGCAACTCGAGAGCGGAACGCCGTCCTGTAAAAAGTATCCATGATTCCGCTAGCATTTGCCATTAAAACCGAAGCTCTGGCGATACTCTGCGCGGGTATTCTTGATTTTTTGGCTAGCAGAATTCGGCCGTGAATCAGCTCCCAACTCCGAATTCTGGCGAATCCGCCTACACGTCACAGTGGGGATAATCCGGAAAATTTTAATTTCCCCCCGATTCAGCCCCGCAAGCGTGAGTTGGGCATTGACGACTCCGTGGACACTCAGGACGAATACTTCGTAGCTCAACACAAAAAAATCCCGACGCCGAGAAGCGTGTGAGATAAACCCGTGGTTCCGCCAACGGGTTCGGTTTCAGTGTGTCAGATGAGACAGCAAAAATGCGGAGTCGAGTCTGCTTCAGGTCCTAGTAGTAAAGTCCGCCCAACACCCGTGTGGCGAGAAAATACTTGTAGGCCTTCATCCGGCAGAGAACAGGATGATTGGAATTCTCACATGCACAGTTCATGTTATCGAGAAATTGCTGATCACAATTCCATCGCGATCCACCTGAGCCCAAACAGGCATCATGTGCCGCACATGCTGGGCGAAAATCCGCACCGTAAAATCCTTGACCGATTAGCCGATTGCCCCCGAAGGAGTTACCAGGGCCACAGGGTCGCCATGGCGGACATCCACGAGGACCGTCCGCATGAGCTGAAGTGACAAGTGCTGCCGCGACAACGAAGACTACTAAAAACGCAAAACGAAGTGTTTTCATCACATGCCCTCTTTGAGAAACGACCGGGAACGTCCTGCATGAATTGATTGATCCAACCCGCAACCAGCTTTCGATCACGGGAGGCTTAGTACTACGCCATATTGCCAAAATACCCCATTCGCCCTGTGCGGCATCCCTATTTGGCCGTATTTTGATTTCTGTTGAGGGCAGCAAAAACATGCAAGGTTTTTGGCGTCTTGCAAGTCCCTGATCCGTCAGCGTCTACATTTGGAAGCATTTTTTTCGCAAAAAGACGCTGATTTCGCGCCGAGGCAAGCTTACCACAGAATTGCGGACATGCGGCCACATTCCCAACCTGACCGCCCAGTTAGGCGAAGGTTGTGCATCAACAAACAGTTTAAGCCCGGGGTCATCGACTGCCGGGCTTAAATGGTTGTGCCTGCATTTTGCAAAGCAGGAATTATGGATTCAAGCTAGGGTCTGCGACTGGGTAAATCGGACGGGCGGCATCCACAGTAACGCCAGCGCAGTTTCCGTTGGCACAACCACCAGTCATGATTCCCTGAGCAGATGGAGCACAGGTGGCAGTGCAACACACGGTTTCCGGAATGAGCACGCTGCGCGTATACGGGACCTGCTTCATGACCTGACGAGCCACCATGCGTGAGCAGGTCTGCTGAACTTCACGTGGCACACGCTTACACACACGCTGCGTTGTTGTGTAGGCAACCTGTTTTGCAACACAATACGGAATCATGCGTGTTTTTTGTTCGGTGACCATCTTGCAAACGGTATGTGGAATCTGGCGGGTTCGTTGTTCGGTGACCATTTTGCAGACCTGATAAGGAATCTGCTGCTGCTTTGTTTCACATTCCATCCGGCAGGTGCGATATGGAATCTGTTGCACAACCTCTTTGCAGACCATACGTGTCACCTGAATCGGCACAGTCTTGACGACGACTTCAGGCACATAACGCGTCACCTGCACGGGGCACTGTTGGCGTACGACCTGTGGCACCATCACCGTGTAAGGAATCTGCTGCTGCACGACCTGCGGGCACCACACCCGACGGCAAACCTCGCGCGGCGGGCATTGCGTCAGGCAAACTTGAGGCCCACACGGGCCACACACGACTCGCCGCACCATGGCACCAGGGATGGACTCGGTCCGTGTCGTCCATTGACCAGACATTCGCTGCACGCAGCGTGTTCGGGTTTCGGGCCGTTGAACTGTGTAACAACGCTCTTGCTGGATTGTTTCGGTCACGCATTTCATCACCGTTGAGCGGCATTCCTGTTGGATCGTCTCACAGACGGGCTGTTGGATCGTATAGCGTTGTTCCCGAACTTTATCCTCCCAGACCGGACGCTGAACGGTGTAGTTGCATTGGCGATAAAGAGTTTCCGTCACTGGTCGCTGAACACAGTACTTTTCTTCACGCACGGCCGTTTCGGTCACAGGGCGACAAACGGAATAACATTCTTCGCGGTATGCGGTTTCGTTCACTGTGCGATAGCAGGTTTGCGGCACATCTTCGTAACTATTTTCATATACTGTCCGGCACGACGTATATTCTTGGGGCTCATAAACCGTTTCACAAACTGTGCGATAGCAGGTCTCTGTCGAAACTCGGCAGGCCGTGTAACACGAAGCTGGGGCGCAGGCAACAGTCGGACAGCAATTGTATGATGGAACTCCGCAGAGTCCCGCAAATGCTGAAACCGGCACACAGACAAACGAAGCTAAAGTCAGTAAAACAGAACGCATCCGCATTTATGAATCTCCACCATCATTCAGAAGCCTGAACATCCCTGCACAGACCTCTTACCAAGGAATTCTCGGCATCTTCCCGAGCCCTTAAGAGGGTACCGACGCTGACCACGGCACTTCAAAGCTTTTTCTTGACAATTCAGCGTTTTTCAGCTCGAAAGCCACACGACTTCCGCCTAGTCAAGAAGGGTAACACGAGACACCTAGGGCGTTTGCAATAAATAACACCAACAATAGCAATTGGATGTGCAAAATATCCACATCGTGTTTCAACGCATATTCTCGATCAAATTGTGCCGAGAGAGCCTTCGCCGACAGTTGATCCCGGATGGATCAAATGTAGGATGGGATTCTGGCCGTAAAAAGGTCGGGACTGAGCAGAGCTAATTGGGAAGATTCAGTGCCAGAACCGGGAACATGTTTGGGGGCCGCGCTCCCCAGCATTGATCGCAAACATTTCGAAATCATGAAGAGTGCAACATGACGGAGTTTCAGACGGTAGCGAGAGTCGGCGATATTCCTGAAGGGCAGGGACGCTCATTTGCCCTGCACGGCACGATGGTTGGCGTTTTTCTATCGCGGGGGAAGTATTTTGCGATCAACGACTTTTGTCCTCACATGGGTGCGTCATTAGCTGAGGGGCATGTCGCCGACAATGCGGTGATGTGCCCGTGGCACGCATGGAGATTCAGTCTGACGGATGGCACATGGCTGGATAATTCGAAAAGCAAAATCAAGTCTGCCTGCTATGAAGTTCAGATCGAAGGCGATCAGATTCAGGTGAGCGTACCACGTCCTGCAGAGACCGCGTCGTCATGATTCCGGGCGGTTCACATTAAGCGTCTTCTGAGATCGCCTGACCATTGTCGTCGACTTGAACGGCAATCCGCGTTGTGCCATCGGGCATGACATCCAATCTGTGATCCTCATCTTTTCGTGGCTTGGACTCCAATTCAGCGATCCAGCGGCGAAGTTCGAGGCCGTATTCATCGGCCATGTCGCTTTTCACCAATTCACGGAGAAACCCCGAAGCACCTTTTTCCGACAATTCTGCATCTTCGGCAGTGGTAAAACGTTGTCGCGGATCAGGGTGCAACAGGCCACGCAGCAAATGAATCAGCGATTCGCTGAACTGAAATTCTTCCAGTGGCAACAACGCCGGCAGACGGTCAAGGATCTTGAGTTTAGCTTGCAAAATCTGGTTCAAATGCATGCCAGCGAACGGACGTGATCCGGACAACATTTCAAGGAGCATATACCCCAGACTGGCAAGGTCTGACTGAGGCGTCGCGCGTTGACCTGCAAGAATTTCTGGGGCTGCATACTCAAGCGTACACGGCTGTGCTGCGGGCGGACGTCCGACCCAATACGCCGATCCGATATCAATAATTTTCACTTGTCCCGTGCGTTTCACCATGATATTCGACGGCTTCAGATCGCAGTGAATAATGCCGCCTCGATGCAATGCCGCAATACCCACCAAACACTCACGCAGAATGGCCACCGCCATTCCGGGTTTGAGTCGGCAGTCGACTTCGCCCGAGGTGATCACGCGTTCGTTGATATTGGCAAACCGGGTTTCACTGACGGCTTCGTGCACAATCGCCAGAGTTTCGCGACGCAGAATGTGGAGTAGATCGAACCCGTCGATCCATTCCATTTCCAACACGTAGATTCCGCTGTCGATCTGAAACGCATGGACGGACACGAGGTGATCCACCTGAATCCGCGCGACAATAGCCGAGACTTCAGCCAAACGGTGCATTTCCTGCTCGTACTTCAGCGGCGAATCAAACGCCAACGGCGAAAAGAACTTGAGCGCCACAGGAATGCTAAACGCCGCCGCCCCTCGCCGTTCGGCAAGCATCACGCAACCCTGACCACCAGTCCCTAGACGTTTAATAAACGTACGCTGCGAGGTCCAATCGAGACCGCGCCGCAACAGGAGAGTCGTGTAGAACTCATGCAAGGCTTGGACTGCAGCGGAGTCGGGAGCAACTTTTGGCGGGCGGCTTTGAGAAGTCACGGTTTCGAGGACTCTGGTGAGCAAGGGTAATGACACCGGAGTGTACGATAAATCAAAGCATCCGTCCTCAATTTCTTTTCGCCAAATATTGGCCTATCTTCCAAATCAATAAAAATCGCCTCACCATCGACGTTTTAGGAGGGAACCTAGGCTCAAAATATGGGAAATTCTTGCAATACGGCAAGAAACTGCACGAGAAGTGTCCAATTTCTTCCTCTGTGTCTTCGCAAATTTCAATGGCAACCCGGATTCCACACTGGCAATTGTCAGTGCAAAGCTCCTAAACTCCGCATAACTGGCATTTTGTGGAACGGAAGACCTCAGCCATGAATTTACATAATTACCTAACACCACCCCTCGGTCGGATACCGAACGCGCGCCAACGAAGCGTGATTCTTGGGTCGTGGCTGGTGCTGATGCTGGTGCTAGAGGCGTTGGTATTTGTGAAGCCGGCGATTGCGGCGGACGAAAGCAATCCACGTTCAGAGTCTTCTTTGGACGAGTTGGAAGACTTCCCGGAATTCAAACTGGAACCGCTGCTTCCGAGTAAAAATTCAGCCGCAACCCCACTGCCACCGATTGACGAAGGTGACAGCGATGTAATCCCGGGGCGAAGCGGCAACTCCTTGGGGATTGACCAACGAGGCATTGAGCGACGCGATCGCCAGCCGGAGGACACAGAGCGGCCGGGATATCGTCCTCCGGGTTGGAACGATCGAACTGCATTGCCCGATGAACGGAGCCTACCGCTGCGTGATCCATTTACTCCCGCAGAGCCGCGTCGCAAAGATCACCGCACAGATTCAACATGGCCTGGCAAAGACGCTACGTCCGCCGACGGATTCGACTGGCGTCTTCAACCAGTGTCAATGGCGGATCTGGAGGTCGGCCATTCGTGGGCATTTGAGCACACAAAGCCGAATCTGTCCGAAACGGAAATGCAAGATTACATTCGCTTGATCCGTGCGGTCGATGACCGCAAGGCATCGATCGGACTTAACTTGCCTGATGACATAAACGCTACGAGTGCATGGGAAGCTGCGTTTTACAGATTTGCGGAAGCTCGGCGTCAAGCGTGGCTGAACGGAACCCTGTTAATTCAGCAGGCTCAAAGCCAGTTGTCTAATCCGTTTGACGCAGCGGTGGTGTCGACGACCGATCATATTTTTGAAGCTGCGAACCTGAAGTCGTATTCACTGACCGCCGATATGCAATCACATCCGTCGGATTTCGTTGGACGCCCCGTCGTATTGTATGGGCTATTCACCCCGTCGGTCATGAACCAACTGCGAGCGACGCAGACGCTGGGAGACGAAAAAAGTGTTTACAAACTGCAACGCGGTTTCCTGAGGAACCTCTCGAATACGGAAAATATCGCGATCGTCGATGCCGAGAGTTACGTTGATTACGATTCGCAAAACAAACCAATTGAAGCATGGCCAGGAGAGCAGCGGATCAGCTATCCAGTGCTGATCAAGGGTTGGTTTGTGAAGCGAATGGGCGAGCAACCTTTGGTGTACTGCGATGTCGTGCGGGTGCTGACCCCGCGTCCGTACGACGCTTACATTCGTGACAACGTTCAAAGCCGACGCCGAATTTCCGAAGACGAGAGTTGGCTGTACTACGAAACTCTGCGTCAGCTTCAGATTACCAGTGGCAAAATTCAAGCCGGTCTTGCGCTCGCCGATCAACAACTGCGGGTCGAAATGCTGATGCGTGAAGTTCATGAAAAAGACGCCGCCGACATTGCACTCCTCCAAAATGATCTGCGAAGTGGTACGCTGGGCGATCCTGATCCGCAAAATAACAGGACATTTCAGACGCGACTGTCACGGTTGGAAAGGCAGCTTGATCAACGATTGAATCGATATCGTCAATTTCAGCAGCAGCCCGCACAATTCCCAATGTTCGTGGACATTTTCCAGCATCCTGAGCGGTGGCAGGGCCATTTAGTGACGCTGCGTGGTTACGTCCGACGAGTTAGCTCTCATGAAGGCGATTCTGCACTGTTCAACGGCCAGCCGTTACATGAACTGTGGCTATTCACGGACGATTCACAGCACAATCCGACGGTGATTGTGACACCGTCGCTCCCCCATGAGTTTCCCTGCAATGCAGATGTCGTGGATTCAGTCACTGTGACCGGATGTCTGTTCAAAATGTACGTTTACAAATCGCAGAATGAGAACAGGATTGCTCCGTTGCTCTTGGCGGGGCGCATTGACTGGAATCCGACCAATGCTCAGATTCTGGCCTTAGGTGACGGGGGACATTTTGTGCCGGGATCACCGTTACTTGCATCTGCCAAGGCGAATTCTGGCCGTGCTGTGAGTGATACGATGCTGCTCTTGTTTGGCTTCGTCACACTGTTGGCTACGATGACAGTTTGGGGCCGCGTGCAGCGGGATCGACGCGAACACCAGCGTCTGATGCGTCTGGTAGACGAACGGCCCGATTTTCGTCAGACTTCGCAGGACGTGTATTCCGGACCTTTCGCTGAATCCAGATTCGAGCCTACTCGCGGATGACTCCTTCGGCTGTCGATTCCACTTGCAATCTCTTGCCTTTTTCGCCAATCACTAATCGCCCAATTCGGTTGGGTGTGTTGATCAGCGGCGGCGGCACAACGCTGCTCAATTTCCTTGATCAAATCCGTCGCGGCCATCTGGCGGCTGAAGTACCGCTGGTGATCGCCAGCCAGAAAAACTGCAATGGCATCGCTCGCGCGCGCGACGCCGGTCTGGAATGTATTGTGCTTCGACCTCGCGATTATGCGAACGTGCAAGATTTCAGTCAGGCCGTGTTCCATGAATTACGCAACGCGCGAATTGATTTAGTGACACTCGCCGGCTTCTTAAGTTTACTCCACGTTCCGGATGATTTCCTGTGGCGGGTCATTAACATTCATCCATCGCTGATTCCAGCATTTTGCGGGCATGGATTTTATGGTGATCATGTGCATGAAGCGGCGATCCAACGAGGCGTGAAGATCAGCGGTTGCACGGTGCATTTTGCTGATAACGAATACGATCATGGCGCTATCATTCTCCAGCAGACGGTGCATGTACCGGACGGTTGCACTGCCGACAGCTTGTCGGCCCTCGTGTTTGAACAGGAGAAAACGGCTTACCCGGAAGCCGTCCGACAACTGGCAGCAGGACGCTTGACGATTCAGAATCGAAGGACAGTGCTGATGGATGGACGGCCAACATGATTTTCGCTGAATCTGAGTCGCCCGCACAGCTGAGCGGCTTCAGTTAAGCCATCCAAAAAACGTATCTGACCACGGGAATTAAGCTATTCCAAAATCTTTGTTGGCTCAATATTCAAAGGCACGATTGATGATAACTTTTGCTGAACACACTTCGCCACGCGTCCTAGCGGGGCAGTCGTTTTTGTGTTTTGTCGGTGATGATTACGAAGATCTCGAACTCTGGTATCCCAAACATCGATTAATTGAAGCTGGGGCGAAGTTTGTGGTGGCTGGTCAGCAATCCGGCCACAAGTATGTGGGTAAGAACGGCTATCCATGCGTGTCAGAGATGGCGATTCAGGGAATTGACACGTCGAACTTTCACGGGCTCATCTGCGCTGGAGGCTGGATGCCGGACAAAATCCGACGCGATTCGGAAGTGCTGCGGATCACGCAAGAATTCGCTGCCGCCGGCAAACTGGTGGCCGCCATTTGTCATGGCGGCTGGATCCCGATTTCAGCCAAGGTTTACACAGGCGTTAAGGTCACCGGATCGCCCGGCATTAAGGACGATCTTCTCAATGCCGGAGCCTTGTTTGAAGATGCATCCGTGGTTGTAGATCGGCATTTCGTAAGCAGTCGCAAACCAGACGATCTGCCTGACTTTTGCCGCGGCATCATTCATGTGTGTGCGCCCAGAACCTGCTGAACAATATCCATTCCCACAAGTTGACTCCAACTGGCAGCCATTTGTTTGAATAACGGGCCTGGAATTTCTTTACCAATTGGTTCACCGTTGACATGACTCACCGGTAACAGCGTGGCTGCGCTGGACGACAGAAAAGCTTCACTGGCATCTCGGAATTCGGCGAGCGGAATTGGACGTCGTTCAAATGGAATTCCCCGCGTCTTGGCAATTTCTTCCACAAGCTGGCTACTGAGACTGTGCAGCACGCTTGAGTCGGGTGTGACGATGCGTCCGTGGCAGATGAGATGCACGGCAGAAGTGCTTGTTTCGGTAATCCCCCCAGCAGAGTCCACGAGCAACGCTTTGCTGCCCAATTCGAGCTGCGTAGCCTCCCGGTCCGCCAACCACCAATGCAAGCGATTGCGAACTTTCAAGCTGACGTCAAAGCAGTCGCGTGGGATCTGCCGTGTGTGAGGAGTTCGCAAATGCACACCGTTACGCAGTTGTGGGAGCCATGTTTCGAAAGGCAACTCAAACGTATGCACGGCGGTTGTCGCTGGAGTCCTCCGGGCAAGTTCGCTGCCAAGATATGTCGCATTCGGACCAGCGGTGGAAAATATGACGATTCCAAGGTCTCGTTCCCCAGCAATCAGCGACAGGTTGTGAGCGAGGACGCCATGGATCGCCTCCAAAAGTTGCTGTCTACCGTAGGCTTCAGGGAAACCCATCTGATGAATCGCATTCAGCAGGCGATCGAGGTGCTGCGGAAGCCGAAAGGGCTTGTGAGCATACGTGCGTGCCATTTCTGAAACGGACGCTCCGGCGACAACCCCTAGGTCCCAGACAGGGACAGCGGCCTGTGCGTATGGCATTAATTCTCCATTCATCCATGCGATCGGAGCGGTCATGCGGGTATGGCTTAGCAAGATGTTGTGGAGAAAAAGTGAGGGAATAAATTTTCTAGCGATTGCAGAACCTGGCGGGAAATCATCGTTCGTGTCTTCTCGCAAGGAACCCGGTTGGGCTATCCTCCGGGAGCGTATTTCAGCTTGAAACCCCGTCCGACGCAAATCGCTCAGGCAAATGCCAGCCAAACCAGATCCTACAGTGGACTAATCTCGATGAAACTCACGTCCTCAATTTTCATGTGTCTGCTCGCAGCGACTGCAGGTTTTTATGCGGCTCAGCCAACACTCAGCGCGGTTGAAGATCAAACGGCGATCGACAGAACGCGGGAGGACTTCGAACTCATGCGACTCTTCGCTGAAGCTTACGAACAAATCGACTTAAGTTACGTCAACGATGTCGATCGACGCGATCTGGTGGAAGCCGCGATCCAAGGAATGGCGGCACATTTGGATCCATATTCCAGCTACATCGCTCCCGAAAAGGTGCGTCAGTTCGATCGATATATCGAGCAAGAATTCGGTGGCATCGGAATTCATGTCGACGCTTCTGTAGGCAAACTGCAAATCATCAGTGTGCTGCCCGGTTCCCCGGCCTTTCGCGGCGGATTAAAAGCCGGTGATGAAATTGTTGAAGCCGATGGAAAGTCCACAAAAGGATTGACTCAGGCCGCACTTACGGAGCGACTGACAGGGCCGTCCGGTCGGCCAGTGGAACTCGGCATTCTGCGGGCAGATTCCCCAACAATCGAAAAGGTCACTGTGGTGCGTGAGATCATTCAGATCCCGACGA
>QWQG01000066.1 GCA_003670925.1 Planctomycetota bacterium
GGTGGAGTAACCACGACCAACGCGGTTTTAGTTTCCATGGCTTCATTCCTGACGACCGCCTTCGTCATCCCCCACCGACCCGAAACATGTCGCCCAATTCCACCGGGGTTCATGCCGAGAGTCAGTTCCGGTCGCGTCCCAGCAGCTGGTTCATCGCCGTACGCGCTTTGCATCGAAAGCACGAGCACGACCTGCAGGCATGCGAGCGTCAGCCCGAGGCGAAGCTCTGTGAGCCCTGAGTTGACAGACACAGGGCGGCAATAATACCACGACATAGCAGAGGCTCAATTAGTACGAAATACAAACTCATCGGGAACCAGAATTGCAACGATCACCAAGCATTTTCACAACTCAATTGCATCTTATTTCCCGAAAGATGGGTATTTATGCGAAACAGTCAGAGCATGTCCAAAACATTCAGACCAACAGTTCCTGAATCACATTTGCTTCCTCAACGCCTGTGAGTTTGGAATCTAACCCTTGAAACTTATGGCTGAACCGCGCGTGATCAATCCCCATTTGATGCAGCAGCGTCGCGTGAATGTCATGCACAGAGACCCGATTTTCCACAGCGTGATAACCCAATTCGTCGGTGGCACCGTAGCTGAAGCCGGGCTTAAAGCCGCCGCCGGCAAACCACATCGTAAAGCCTGCCAGATGATGGTCTCGCCCATTTCCCTGCGCCATCGGCGTGCGGCCAAATTCCGAACCAAACACGATGAGCGTGTCCTTTAACATGTCACGTTGCTTCAAATCCGTGATCAGTGCCGCAATCCCCTGATCGACTTCTTTCGCCGTGCCAGCAGAATGCTCCTTGACAGAACCATGATGATCCCAGTCGCGATGGTACAACTGAATAAATCGTGTTCCACGTTCGGCCAAGCGTCGAGCAAGCAGACAATTCGACGCGAAAGAACCGTCGCCACCCTTTGTGCCGTATAAGTCAAAGATGTGATCCGGCTCGTGGCTCACATCCATGAGATCCGGTACGCTCGATTGCATTCGAAACGCCAATTCGTACTGACTGATACGGGTCGCGATTTCTGGGTCGTGGTAGCGATTGTTGGCGATACCATTCAGCTTCTGGACAGCATCCACGACGTCGCGTTGCCGTTGCTGGGTCACACCCTTGGGATTGCCTACATACAGCACCGGATCTCCCGTGCCGCGAAATTCCACGCCTTGAAACTGGCCTGGCAGAAAACCAGAATGCCATTGTCGCGCCGCAATCGGCTGTTTCTGGCCGAATCGTCCAGTGGACACCATGACGACGAATCCCGGCAGACTTTCGGATTCTGCGCCAAGACCATACAGCAACCACGACCCCATCGCCGGACGTCCGGCTGTCATAGTGCCGGTGTTCATGAATGTGTGAGCTGGATCGTGATTGATTGCATCCGTGTGCAGCGATCGAACAATGCAGATCTCATCGGCACATTTTTCTCCCAGCATCGGCCAGATTTCTGCCATTGACTGTCCCGATTGACCCCATTGTTTAAAAGCATGTTGAGGCGCAAAGCAGTTCAGTTTTTGCCCTTGAAGTTGGGCGATCTGCTGACCCTTTGTGACAGATTCTGGCATTTCCATGCCGTTCAGTTCCGCCAACTTCGGTTTATTATCAAACGTGTCTATGTGCGTCATTCCGCCGGCCATGTAGAGCCAAATAATCCGCTTGGCTCGCGGTTCAAAATGCGGTGGACTGACAACACCGTTCCAATGCGAATTCTGCGCATCCTGCGCCGCATGATTTTGTTCGGCCAACAGTGAAGTCAGGGCCATTGAACCGAGGCTGACACCAGAATTTTGTAAGAATGTCCGCCGTGCGACATGAGCAGAAAATGGAATCATAGGAAGGACTTTCAGACGTAAAACACTGCCAAATCAGCCAGAAGATTAACACCGCGAGGCTTAAGTTTCCACTCACTGTAAAAACGACCCGCATGTGTGCCGATCCCGTTCAGCAGCAATGTAAACTGCGGCGAGATTCACGGCTTTTCTGTTCGTGTCTTCAAACGTGGTCGCATCACAAAAGCGTTCCGCACTTATCATGAACAAGCTGTGCGGATGGAAGAATATCCGATTCTGGATGAACACGATTACAGCGAGCGTGAGTCAGACGCTGCCTATGAAAACGTCGGCGAAGCTGCATGGCGTTTGAAGAATGAGTTCTCTTTGCCGGATGACTGGCAGGATGACGTTTACAACTGGCTTTCAGAACATCGAGAACACGCCCTTGAAAACACAAGCGATGAAGGGGGCTGCCCTTCTGAATCAGATCTGCAAGCTGCGTTCGAAAATCTTGGATATGAGTGTGCAGCATAGTTCAGTGCAAAATTTGTAACGGCGGCGGTGGACGATTCACCGCCGCTATCGTGTTGACACCCGCTTGTTCATCGCCGCCACCGCTACCACGGCACAGACAGCTTTCCGTTTGCCGGATTCGCCGGTGACGCCTTTGATGCGGATGTGGCAGAGAAGGTGACTGAGTTGCTCCACGAATATGACACCCGCTTGATAATCAGTAACAGACTTAACATTTCGTCCAAACAAGACACCCATTCACACCACAGGAGAAACCCATGACTGAAAAACAGAAGAACGAAATCAACGATGTTCAGCCATCGTCGCTGCGAAATATCGTCGGACAGAAAAGTGTGGTCGAAGCACTTCATGTTGCCATCGACGCATGTCAGATGGACGCCAGAAGATTCGATCACTCTCTCATGGTTGGACCTCCGGGACTTGGTAAGACTGCCATCTGTTAAATTCTGGCTGCTGAGCTTGCCGCTGATTATTTCGAGATCATCGGCCAATCCCGCAAAGCCTGTCAAAGAATTGAAACGACAGGCATTGGTACTCAAGGGACTTGATCGAGCCGATGTACGAAAGTTGTTGCGGGCAGTTGAGCTTCGACAGGACACCCGCTCATCAGCTATCTTCAACTTCTTCTTGTACACGGGTTGTCGTGTCAGTGATCTGGTTGAACTCAAGCAGAATCACTTGATGCTGAGTGAACGAAGTGGTTCCGTGGTCTTCAATTTCGGCAAAGGAAATAAACAAAGGACAGCACCCCTGCCATTAACTGCTCGTCGTGCTCTTCAGTCTTGGCTTGATATTCGGCCAACGGTCAAATCGACGAATGTCTTCATTGGCGAACGTGGGCCGCTGACTGCCAGAGGTGTCCGAAATCTATGCGACAAGTACAGTGCAATCTGTGGAATCAAGCTTCATCCGCATTTGCTGCGTCACACTATGGCCCACCAATTCCTTGCTGACAACCAGAATGACCTCGTGAGCTTGGCCCAGATACTTGGTCACGAAAATCTCAATACAACGGCCAGATACACGAAGCGGACACAGGATCAGCTTGGGGCAGCGGCTGATCGCATGAGCTACTGAGACAATTGCGCGACAGTGTTAGATGTTCGCCGCCAGCACGCCGACATCAACATGGAAGTAATCGGCCAGTTTGCGGATCATCTGCCGACTGAACGTCTTCTTTCCGGCGAGCACTTCAGAAATCGTGGACTTCGCCAACCCTGTTTCATGACTCAATTGCATCTGAGACACCCCCTTGGCTTCCATCAGATGACGAAGCATGTCTGCGTCGGATGCCAGTTCAATGGCATGATGCTCATCTTCGTAAGAACCTGCAAGGTCGCTCAATGCGTCGAGATAAGTCTCTTCGCCTTCGTCCAGTGTGCCACGGGCGAGCAGGCCGTCCATAACCCGCTGTGCTTCGGCAAGGTGCTCGTCTGACTTGATCGACGCCAAGGGAAAATTGAGCACAAGCTCCATGTAGGAGTCTCGACTCTTCCCTTTCAGACGGAATTGTGTCTTGGTCGCCATTGTCAGGTTCCTTTCTTCGTTCGCTTCACAGGAATCGCCTTGAGCTTGCTGCCAGTCTTCGCAGGCGGAGATTCGTAGCAACCGCAGTCTGTCTTCCATTTATCTTCATCATATTCAGCGTGGGTCATGCACTTCAGAACGAAAACTTTCGGGCTCGAATACAGTATGCGCGTGATCAACCTGTACTTGTTGCCGCCAATGTTGAAAACCACACAATTGCCGACAAGACTCGCTGATCCAATCTCTGCTTTCACTTCCGCCCATGAGTGCCACGCCACGCTTCGGTGGCTAACGTGGCTATACCACGCTCGCAAAGGACCTTCAGAATCCTCGCAGCCGGGAGTCTCCCAGAACTGTCGAAGCCTCGCTTTTGAGATGATCCGCATGTGTTCTACCTCTCAGATCGACCCCCAATGCCATGTTAGTTCGTAAAATGCGAACAAACAAGACCAAAGTTCGCAGAATGCGAACCGACCGATAAGACTGTTGCTGATTCTGGTAAATGACACCCGCTTGCTCTTTGGAATCACTCACAACAATCCAAGGAGCAAGAAATGTCAAATCGAACCGCAATTGCCAATGGTGCGTATGTGCGAGGCTGTCGCCGAATTCAGGGCAATGTTGCTCAGCATCATACGCTTGGTGCTGTGGTTAAAATTTAGGACCGCTCGCGCAGACATGAGTCGCCCCTTCACAGTCAACCGTTCAAAATTGATTGTGTTAGCTTGGTGCGATCAAAACCAAGTGCAACCAAGATGACCCAAACTCCTCCCCCCAAAAAACGCTATCGTCAGCGACTCCACCCGCCAGTGCCGCGTTGTGTCAGCCATTCCGTCAAATCTGAAAAAAAAGTGACTCGATTTGATTCGAATTCTAGCGTGTGGCAGGCGTTTTGATAACAGTTGTACGTCAGGTGACTGCTTCCGAAACGGGTCACCAAAACACGCGTTTTTGCGTTATCGATAATCCTGTCTCGCTCGGCGAGCATCAACAAAACGGGACAGCAAACGGCAGCCGCGCGTTCGCCAATAAGTTGATCCAAATCTTGTCCTGCATTCAGCAATCCACTGGTTACTGTATGCAAGGCCAGCGGATCATTTGCGATGAACTGTTGTCCGTCAACTGCGTCCGTGAATAATTCCGGGGCGCGCAACGGAATCGGGATATCTTGTTTTGTGATTTCAAAGCGGCGGGCAAATTTCAATTGAAATCGTTGCCATCTGTTGGGGCCAATCCGAGGATATAGGCCGGGTGATAACAACGCCAGTGCATCGATC
This sequence comes from Planctomycetota bacterium, assembly GCA_003670925.1. Taxonomy (GTDB): domain Bacteria; phylum Planctomycetota; class Planctomycetia; order Planctomycetales; family Planctomycetaceae; genus SXXK01. The sequence goes on from QWQG01000066.1 coordinate 5,127, forward strand.
TCGTGCGGAAACGCCGCGGCGGTGGCGGTGGCGATTTTTCCGCCCCAACTAATCCCCATGATGATCAGGGGCAGCGGATCACCAGCGCCTCCTGACTGTCGTGTTTCATCCCGCGCCACAACTGCCAAGGCCCGCGCGTCATTGATCAATCGCATGCCATGCGCGGCATGGCCGCGCTGATAGCCGTTCAGACCGGAACCACGTCGATCGGCAAAGTAGATCTCAAAGCCTGCTTCGGCCATCGCACGAGACGACGCATCGTACCACCCGGAATGACTTTGAATTCCATGCAGCGCGATGACGATGCCACGTGGCGTTTGAGACTTCCAGTGCCGAAAGTGAATCTTGTAACCATCCGATGCCCTGAAACTCCGAATCGACGCCTCGCTCATCGCGGCACCACTTCCTCCACGGCACGTGTGAACGCACCAAATGCTCCCTGATCGTACAGCACAAATCTGACAACCGCAGGTTTCTGATGCCAACGCACAAAGTCCATCGTGGTCTTGATTAGATTTGCTGCAGCAAGATCGATCGGATAGCCATACGCGCCGGCACTCAGCGCGGGAAAAGCGAGACTGGCACAGTGATGCTTGACTGCCAATTGCAAACAGGCACGGCATGCCATTGCCAGTTGTTCGGGTTCGCCTTGTCGGCCCCCTTTCCAGATCGGCCCGACGGCATGAAATACAAACTTCGCGGGCAAGTCACCGGCACCAGTCGCCACTGCATTTCCAAGGGCACAACCCTCTGGATATTGTGTTTGAGTTTCATGCATGATCGACGGTCCCCCCGCCGTGTGGATCGCCCCGTCGACCCCCCCCCCACCAGCCAGTGCCGGGTTCGCCGCATTGACGATGGCTGCGACATGCTGTTGCGTGATATCACCTTGGACGAATTCCAGTCGACAGGGGCCAAGCTTGACAATCATGTAAATTTTTTACCGTAGGTGATAACATCGTGCAACGAAAAATGACGAATTTTTGTGCGGGAAAAGTGTATCTTTCTGTCACCACATGCCCGTCTCACAGATCCCTACTTGGGAGCGTTTCCGCGAGATACGAAGGGAATCTGCACATCGCCCGAGATGCCATCCTGACGAGGTCATGTGTGTAAATCTTGCGCATCGATTAAAGCTACCGATTCCTCTGACATCACATCCCGTTGACCCGATTCCAGCGGCCTTGTGATTCTCCATCAATGCGGGTCGTTATTGGAGTGATCGCAGCAGTCCGTCAATCTCATCCTGAGGCCTGACGCCGACGAAGTCCCCGACCTGAGTCCCGTTACTGAAGATGCGAACATCGGGAATTGCGGTGACTCCGAGGTGTTGGGCGATGGCCTGATTGTCATCGACGTTCACTTTGACGACGTCCAACTTGTCACCCCATTTCTTTTTAGCCGCCTCTAAGGATGGCGATAACTGTCGGCAAGGACCGCACCACGGTGCCCAAAAGTCGATGAGCACCAACTTCTGGTCCTTGCGATCGACAGCTTTAAGAAAGCCGATCTTTTCGAGGATAGTCTTACCGCTTGACGTGACCACCATGATCTCCGCGACGCCATCAGGAGCCCCAGCGATCGATGTTCCTGTGGTTGGGAGATTATTGCAGCCGAGCAGTCCGCACGAAATAACCACCAGACCAGCCAATAGCCGAAAATACACTGACAACTTCATTTTAGAATTCCTTGTCTGGATTGCCTGAGAACATTGTTGTGACATTTCGTTTCCCGCTGCGTGCGGAAATGCGTTATTTTTGCAGTTTCTCCCATCAAAGGCGTCTTAGTGTGAGGGAATCTTGCAATTTTAGAACTTTTCGCCTGTAAGAATGCGTGCTGCAAGTCTAAATTCCGTTAAATGATGCGGCTGGTGGCACGACGACGGCGATCACCAGCCACAGCACTCATGTTTCTACTGACTATCCTGTTAAATGATGTTTTTGGGAGAATTGATCACATGTCGGTAACACTGACGGAAGCAGCAGCAAGCGAAATCAAACGAGTCATGTCAGAACAAAACCGCCCGGAATTGAAATTTGTTCGCGTTGGCGTGGCTGGCGGAGGGTGCAGCGGTTTTCAGTATTCGTTCGACTTCACAAATTCATTCGATGAATCAGCAGACGTCATGCTTGAACATCATGGCGTCGGTGTTGTGGTCGATAAGAAGAGCGACCTGTTTTTGGACGGCACAGAGATCGACTTCTACACGGGTCTGGAAAAAAGAGGATTCACATTCAAAAATCCAAATGCGGTTAAATCCTGCGGATGCGGCAGTAGTTTTTCTGCGTAGTGCCTTTGCACAGTTGTTTCGATCGCCTGTCAACTAACGGACGTGGTCGGCAAGTCACATCAGAAGCCCGCGGCAACTCAACACTGCCACGGGTTTTTTTGCGCCCATCGACTTCCAAGAAACTCAGGGTGTTGGAGCAAGGCCGGGTGCTGGCTCTGGCAGCATGGCTGCAGCATCGACAGTCACACCAAATACCTTGGCATAGAGATTATAGAACGTCGGCACCAGCACGAGCACCAGCACAGTGGATGTCATCAGGCCGAAACATAGACTGGCCGCCATCGGGATCACGAGTTGTGCCTGAAAAGATGTCTCGGACAGGATCGGGGACAAGCCGGCGATCGTCGTCAGAGACGTGAGCATCACGGGGCGGAAGCGCCTTGCACCAGCTGCGAGCACCGCCTGCTTCAGCGGCATGCCTGAACGCACAGAACTGTTAATGAAGTCGACAAGCACAATCGAATCGTTCACCACAATTCCCGTCAAAGCCACAAGCCCCAGAGAACTAAACAGCGTTAGCGGGATACCCATGAACCAATGGCCAAGCACCGCGCCAACAATGCCGAACGGGATAATGGCCATGACAACCATCGGCTGTCCGTAGGACTTGAACTCCATTGTCAAAAGTACGTACATCGCGATCAGAGCAATTCCGAGGCCGATCCCCAAACTGCGCACTGACTCGCTATCTTGTTCCTGCTGTCCTTCCCAGCGGACCCGCAATGACGGATATTTCTTTAACAGCTCTGGCATAAATGTCGCTTGTAAGTTGGCGACAATTTCTTTTGCGTTCCCTTCTTTCTCGCTGATATCGGACGATACTGTGATCGATCGTTTCTGATCGATCCGGTTGATTTCTGAAAAGCCACGACTGATCGAGACATCCGCGAGCTCGGTGATCGGACGCTGCACGCCGTCGCCGCCATCGACTCGAATGTCGTCAAAACGAGCCAGTGATTTGCGATCTTCTTCGGGATAACGCACCATCAGCTTGACCTCATGCCGACCCCGCTGGAGACGCATGACTTCTTCCCCGTAGTAAGACGCACGCACCGTCCGGGCGATGCTTTCCAGAGGCACTCCCAAAGCCACAGCATTCTCTTTTTCTCGCAGCTGCAACTCCCACTTTCCGGGCCGCGAGTCATCCGATATGTCAAACACTCCTCGGTAGGTCGCCAGCTTCTGCTTGACTTCTTCAACCGCACTTTCAAGGTTCTTCATCTCCGTCGCCGGAGCCAGCAGTTTGAACTCAATCGGTTTTCCGCCAGGTCCACGTGACTGTGAGCCAAACGTGAGGGTCTCGACACCGGCGATGGGCCCTACCGCATCTCGCCATTCCTGCACAACCTGTTCACTGGTGACGTCGCGAAGCCCGCTATCGACCAACTGCGCATAGACCGAACCCGCATGACTGCCCTCTGTCGTTTGCCCGCCGCCCGGGGCATCATCCTTCACGACTCCCACCATGCGATGCGTTGCCAGCAGCAGTGGTCGTTCCCGAGTTGAGTATTTGCGGTTGATCTCCTGAATCGCTTTCTCCACGCGTTCCGTCGCCAGCTCGGTGACTCGACTTGGTGTGCCATCCGGGAAGATCACTTTCGTGATCACTTCCGGTGCATCTAACTTCGGGAAGAAGATGCTAGGCACTTTGCCGCTTGTTACAAGACTTGCCGTCAACAGCAGGAATGTGCTGGCCGAACTCAGAACAATGGCCGGATTGTTGACACAGAACACAACGATAGGCTGATAAAAACGCAAGATAAATGTGTCCAAAGCCCAGTTTGTGAATCGATTCAGGCCGGACGTCAACGGCGACGGCTTTCTCGATCCGTGAGCCAAGTGACACGGTAAGGCAAAGGTCGCCTCGACCAATGAAATTGTCAGGATCGCAATGACCGCGAGCGGCATGACGGCAAAGAACTTGCCCATCACCCCCGTGACAAAGAACATGGGAATGAAAGCAAACACCGTGGTGGCAACGGAACTAAACACCGACGGCACAACTTCGATTGTCCCGTCAATGGCAGCCTGCATCGGTGACTTCCCCATATTTCGGTGGGCGTACACATTTTCGCCAATCACAATCGCATCATCAACCACGATCCCGAGGGCGATTAGAAACGAAAACAGCGAGAGCATATTCAGCGTCTGATCGAACTGCCACAGCACAATACAAGCTCCTAGCAGCGAAATGGGAATTCCCATCGCGACCCAGAACGCCAACTTTAAATCCAAGAACAGAGCCAAGATTACAAAGACCAAGATGAGCCCCTGCATGCCGTTTCTCAAAAGGAGATCCATCCTTTCACGGACCTCAATCGAGGTATCACCCCATGTCGAGAACGCATATCCCACCGGCAGTTGTTTTTCTTTCACGTACTTATTGACGGCATCCGCCATCGCAAGGAGATCTTCGCGCGAAGCGGCATTCACGTCGATCGCCAAGCCAGGTTTTCCATTGATCCGGCTGATCGACGTCGTGTCAACAAATTCATCCTTCACTGTGCCAAGTTCACCCACGGTGAGCACCACCCCATCCGCTCGGGTGATCAATGGAATGGCGGCAATTTCTTCACCGAGCACCCGTTTATCTTTGCCGCGCAGCAGATACGTTTCGCCTTGATCGCGAATTGTACCGCCGGGAAGTTCTAAATTGCGCAACTGAATGCGGCGTGAAACGTTCGTCAGCGTCAGCCCGTATTCTCGGAGTGTTTTCTCGGAGATTTCTACATCGATTTGAAATTTTCGCTCACCATTAATTTCAGCCTGAGAAATCTGCGGGATCAGCAGCAGGTCATCACGCACCTGTTCGGTAATCTCACGTAACTGCAGTTCAGCATCAGGGGCATCCGACTGCTCCTGAATGACGCCGACCGTGATCGCTTTATTGCGAAACGTAACTTGCTGAACATTCGGTTCCTCGGCAAGGTCAGGAAAACTAGGAATCCGATCAATCTGCGACTGCACTTCATTCAGAACCTTCTGCACACTCGGCACGTCGCTTCGAACTTCAATGACCACATTACCCACACCTTCGGCCGCAACGGACGTCACTTTCTTAATGCCGTCTACGGAACGCACGGCTTCTTCGACCTTCTGGCAGATCCCGCTTTCCACTTCATCCGGACTTGCGCCTGGATAGGGTACGGAAACGAGAATGAGCTCCAGTTCAAACTGCGGAAATACTTCGCGGCGGAGCATAAATGCCGCCAGTGTTCCGACCACGAGAACGGCAACAACGATAGTGTTCATCGCAGGTGTGTTGCGAATCGCCCAACGCACCATCGAACCACTCATCGCTGCATCTCTTGTGAAGACGCTGCCTGAGGCACTGTCGCCGCTGTTCCCACGGTGGCCGTGACTCCAAGATCTGTCGTCACGGCCATGCCGTCAGTAATCGAAGCGAGCGGCGAGATGATGACCTGATCGTCCGCTTGCAATGCCGAACCCTCCTGACGCACAAGCGCTGAATCTCCATCCACTCGAACGAGGGAGATCGCGACAATCTTGAGCTTTCCCTCTCGGACGATCCACAGTTGCCCGCCAGGCCGAATTGATTCGGCTGGCACCCGCAACAACGGAACCGGCGAATCGATTGGAATCCGCACGGTCACATACATGCCACTCAACAGTATTGGCGGCGAAATGCTCGTTGTTCTGCTCGTTGCTCGCACACGCGTCTTTTCTGGCGCATCAACAATCACACGACAAGGAAACATGCGCGTCGCGCGATCCATGCCGCTCCCTTCGTAGCGCGACAGATAACCATCCCAGATCGTTTCCACGCCCTCAAACTCAAAGGCAATCTCGCACGGAATCGCGGGCATTTTGAATGGATCAAGCTGTTTGCCGTCAGCTGAATCACCCGCGAATGTGGCTGTTTCAGAAGTGGCGATCGGGTTGGAATTGAGCTGTTGTCCATGTTGCCAGACCCACGCCAGTTCCTGCCCCTTGAGACTGCACTTAATCTCCATCCGACTGGAATCGCTGACATGCACAAGCTGGTCGCCAGGTTTGACGTAGTCGCCCTCTTCTTTCATATCATCGACGATGCGACCGGTGATCGGCGACACGATGCGACAACGTTGCAGATCTATTGTCGTACGTTCCAGTTCGGCCTCAGCCAATTTCAGACCGGCAGCTTTCGTCTTCTTCAATTGAAACATGGCGTTCCGCTGGTTCTGCTGCGTTTGCAGCGCGTTGCGCGATGTCAGTTCCTGGCGTACCGCGATGTCCATCTCACTGTCAGATGTTGACTTTCGCTCAAATAGCGTACGCACACGCTCTAGATGATTGTTCTGAAGCTGGTTCTCTTCTTCTGCCAAGGTGATCAGCGTTGAAGTATTCTCAATATCTATCTCCACTGCCTTCAATTCTTCACGGGCCTGCGCGACACGCGCCTGCAATCGCTGTTCGTCAAGCTGATAGTTGACAGCATCAATTTCAAAAAGCAAATCGCCTTTGTTGACGAACGTACCACTCCGCGTCGTGTCAGGCTTCGTCAGCACACGCCCCGTGACTTCGGCACCAACGGTGAGGATTCGATATGTCGTCGCTTCGCCGTCAAGATCAAGGTGAAAAGATTGATCCCATACCTTCACATCGGCCACTTCTACCAAGGGCAAGACAGGGGCAGCGTCTTGCGGCCGGCCGTCAGTCGGCACTGCCGGCGCGCGCCCGAAGAACAGAAACCCGAACACCCCGAGTCCCAGAATGAGGATTGCTCCACCCACATTGGCGACAAAATGTAACCAACTCCGGCCGCCGGCCGTTTGTGATTCCACAACAAGTATTGGCACCACCACGTCAGATACGGCTGCTGATTTTTCCACTGCATTCATTCTTGTATCCGACGATCGAACGCAGGCCTCTGAGTTTTCGCTGTTTGGTCACGATCTGCTAGCAGGGAGAAGCCACCATGCCGCTCCCGCTCGGGGCACAGTGACGGTCTCGGCAACCGTGATGCTGCGTCCCGCGACCATGTCCCTGCCAAATTACGAACCACAAAATAACCCTCAAGGTCAATTACCGCCCGTTTGAATCTCCCTATTCCACAATGATCTCGCGGACCGTTTTCCCACTGGGGATCATCGGCAGCACGTGCTCTTGATAGGGGCAGATCACGTCCAGCAGGTATGGGCCTTTGTGGCTGATCATTTCTGCAATCGCCTTGGGGTATTCAGCCTTGCTGCGGACCTGTCGCGCCTTGACACCGTAGCTTTCGGCAATCCCGACAAAGTTCGGGAAAGTGTCTGTTGGCATCGAACCGTCGCCTTCACCGAGTGCTTCTGGATGATCGGACGGGCCAAGATACGTGTGTGCGCGCCGACCTGAATTGAACCTGTCTTCCCACTGCACAACCATCCCAAGATGCTGATTGTTCAGCAAGAGGATTTTCACCGGGAGCTTTTCGCAGTGCAGCGTGGCAAGTTCCTGGATATTCATCTGGAACGAACCGTCACCGTCGATGTCAACGACCAGCGAATCGGGGTGTGCGGACTGTACGCCCATCGCGGCAGGCAGACCGAAACCCATGGTTCCCAGACCAGAGCTACTCAACCAGCGACGTGGCTTATTGAACTTGTAGAACTGTGCCGCCCACATCTGGTGCTGGCCTACGCCTACGGACACGTAGCAGTCCATTTCCTGCGTCTGACGCCATAGTTCGTCGATCGCGTATTGTTGCAAAATAGCATCTCCAGCAGTCGCATAGGCAAGTGGGAATTTTGCCTTCCAACCATCGATCAGATCACGCCACTCGGTCAGATCCGGAATGTCGGCAGCGTCCAATGCGGCATTGAGAGCGATCAATGTTTCGCGGACATCGGCATGGATCGGGATATGCGCTTCCTTATTTTTATTGATCTCAGACGGATCAATATCCACATGCACAATTTTTCCGTGCTTTGCAAATTCTTCCAGCTTCCCGGTTACGCGATCATCAAATCGCACACCGAACGCCAAGAGCAAGTCCGACTGGTCCACCGCATAATTCGCATAGACCGTGCCATGCATTCCCAGCATGTGCAGCGACTGGGGATGAGTCCCCGGGAAGACCCCCAGACCCATTACCGTCATCGTGACCGGAATCCCCGTTCGCAACGCAAATTTTGTCAGCTCTTCTGCTGCTTCGCTCTGAATACAACCACCACCCACGTACAGCACCGGTCGGCGGGAACGACGAATCGCAGCGAGGACTTGGCGAATCTGTTCAGGAGCAACCGCAGGGACTTCAGGATGATAGCCGGGCAAATTCATCGGCGGATCAAAATTTACTTCACTCAACGGCATCGTCTCTAGCTGGACATCTTTGGGAAAGTCGATCAGCACGGGACCTGGTCGTCCGGTTGACGCGATGTGGAATGATTCCTTCACTATCCGCGCTACGTCGCGGATGCTCGTAATCATGTAGTGATGTTTGGTTATCGCCCGGCAGACTTCCACCATCGGCGTTTCCTGAAACGCATCGGTGCCGATAACGGCCTGAGGAACCTGACCGGTGATCGCGATTAACGGAATGCTGTCCAGCTTGGCGTCGGCAATCCCGGTGACCAGATTGGTCGCTCCCGGCCCGCTGGTCGCCATGACCACGCCAGTTTTTCCCGTGGACCTCGCAATTCCCTGTGCCGCAAAGCAACCGCCTTGTTCGTGCCGCGGCAGAATCGTGCGAATGTTATCGCGTCGTTCTCGCAGAGCCTGATGTAAGGGCATGCTGCAGCCGCCCGGATAAGCATAAATCGTATCTGTCCCCAGCCGAACGAGCATTTCGATCAGAATCTGGGCACCGTTAATTGTCTGAGTTGCTTTTTCAACGGTAGCCAACGTCGTGACTTTCTTTATCGAGTGTTCAAAATTGGAGAGACATGCATGTCCATCTCACGGAAAACGACGAAGGACACTGGTGCCTATCGTACAATATAGGAAGGCTGACGGAAATATTCTTCTTACGAATTTGAAGTCCTACGATGCCGTCAGCCACGGCAGTGCTGCCCCAGCTGGAGGAAGTCGCACGATATCAACGCCGGTCACTTCCTGATGGCCCCTAATTTTCTGGATCGATTCGGCCGACGGTTCATTGTCCAAATTCAACACCGCCACCGATGCGCCGCCAGGACGCTCCTGCTTGCGTCCGAGTGCCATCTGAGCAATGTTGACATTGTGTTCCCCGAAGACCGTGCCGATGAAACCGATGAGACCCGGCACGTCTCGATGTCGGTAAATCAGCAGCAGACCGTCGAGGTAGGCTTCGAAATGGTACTCGTTCAGGCGAACAAGACGCAGGAACTGGTTTCCGAAAATCGTCCCGGATGCTTCGAACTTTCCCTGATCGGTCGTCAGAACCACAGAAACCATGGATGCAAAATTTTCGCAGTCACCACTTGCGGATTCAACAATATGAATCCCGCGCGCCTGAGCGACGGATGTGGCGTTGATGATATTCACGCTTTCGTCCAGAGCGGCCTCCAGTAGTCCGGCCGTCATGGCATTGGTGAGCAAGCGGGTTTTTTTGCTGGCCGCTTCACCACGGTAAATGATCTCAGCGCCCTTCAGACTCTGCCCCTTAATCATTTGCGCAGAAAGCAGGCCAAGGCGATAGGAAAGATTGAGATAGTTCTTCAGTTCACCCATCTCGGAAGCTGAAACAGGTGCCATGTTGACAGCACAACGAATCTCGCTGCGCTTCAGATACGCCACGACCAACTCTGCAGCCTCAATGGCGACCATTTCTTGCGCTTCTTCTGTGGACGCACCCAGATGTGGCGTGGCTAACACCTGTGGCAGGTCGATCAGACGGCGATCCTTTGGCGGTTCTTCCACGAACACGTCGAGAGCCGCGCCGGCCACATGACCTGATTCAATGGCATCGGCGAGGTCTTTTTCATCCACAATTCCGCCGCGCGCACAGTTGATGATGCGAACGCCCTTCTTCATTTTCGCGATGCGAGCCGCATTGATAATACTGCGCGTCTCCTCAGTCAGTGGTGTATGGACGGTGAGATAATCGCACTTGCCGACGATGTCATCGACATCGCGATACAGTTCGATGCCATACTCTTTGGCTTTTTCTTCAGA
>QWQG01000163.1 GCA_003670925.1 Planctomycetota bacterium
AACGCAAAATTCCGATGGACAACGCCATTCGGTCCTGCTACCTTTAGTGCTCCGCTGCCACCTTTAGTGCTCCGCGCTTAGCTTCGTGTCTTTGTGTCTTTGTGGTTCCATTGTGCACCACAAAGGCACGAAGACACAAAGGGCGAGGAGCCCGCCGGTGTTGCAACGCTGACTGTCGTCGATGATGAGTTTGCCGTAATGCTGGCCGAACATGTCTTCACATCGCTTTCAGCGACTGGAGTGAGCCCTGATTGAACGACCTGATTTGCATCCTGAAACCCGGCAGGCGCGTCGTCAGACCCGGTGGGCGCTTCCCACACCGGTGGCTGGTTTTGAATTTGAGACAAAGTTTTTGCGACCGTGCCCCGGTCAACTCCCAGAGCCCTCGATATCGCCCGATTCGATTGCCCCGTCGCCGCAAGTGCTTGTATTGCCTGTGTTTGTGCCATTGATAGCCGATTCGACATGCCTGCCCCCTGTCCACGGAAAAATCTCCGCAGACAGTGTGAACGACATGTCTCAACTGTCATAATGGCTGGTTTTGAAGCGCCTTTCGGTGGCTGGATTTAGGCGCTCACTGACAGTCGCTAAACCGCACTTCCAATTGTCGCCGAACAGTCTGGGACATCATTTCTAAAACTCGGGCAGCTTAGGCGATTGCTTCATCAGGAAACAGACGCACACTTCGTTTGCGAAATGCCTTCTCCCCTGTCGTCAGGGGAGAAGGTGGCCGACAGGCCGGATGAGGGGTTTTGCGCCCCCTGTCGCATGGTGGCCATTCTTGTCCCAGATTCTTCCCATTCGCGACGACGAAGAGCCACGTAGAACAAGCGAAGACGTACAAGAATGTGCATCAGACGGAGATAAGTGTCACCATGGCGTTGGCATACGTCATCTTTGGCCTGCGTTGAGCATGACCCGAGATCAGGAGATGAAGTGCGGTGGCACGTAAGAGCGATCCTCCCGTAAAGGGATTGTTCCGGCATTTTCAGAGTTCCGGAATATCGATATCAACCTCTGTCCCATCAGGGAGGCCGTCAAGTTGAGCGTGAATGTGGCCGCAGAAAGCCCAGTAATCAGTGATCGACAGAATGGTCACATTATTGAATTCGAGTTCGCCACCGAGCACCGGCAGAGATTTGAAACCGTAACACTGACCTAGGCCGAGTGTCTTTCCGGCTTCCGACATTTCATCGACGAGCGGCAGCAGGAACCAATCCGCAACGTTGTCTTCTACATTGAGCAGTTCCACAAACTCAGCCTCACTGGTTGCGACTTCGGTCACTTCACCGTCGCTAATGTTAAGCCAGTTCACGATGCCGCGTTCGTCCACAAAGAACAAATCCCCAAAACGACTGACAAGCCATGGCGCCACTTCCATGTCGTCTTCGAGGAGCCATTCCCATGAACCCAAGAGGGTCTTCCAGTCGAAATCTGCATGATCAATCAGGTAATCGTGTGTGTCCATTTGCATCAGCGTTCCTTGAATCAAATTGCGGTCTCATCGCAGGTTGACGTTTACAAAAATAGGTGACAGGATTTGCCGTTTTTAGAGGTGCACGTAGATGCTGCTTCAGCATCCCGAAGACTTGGGATGAGAGGCGTGCGGCGAACGATAATTTTAATCTGACTGACAATTTTTGCCAAAGTGTTAGAGCGATGTTTTAACTTCCTCGGCGGGCTCCTCAGCATCTTTCTTTTCATCAGTTGCTTCTGGTTTAGATTCTTCTTTCTTCGGCTGGATATTGAACGGTGGGCCAGTGCGATGGCCGATGGTTGGTTTGATTTCGCGAACCCAGATGTTGCGGAATCTGACAGCATCCCCGTGGAATTGCAGTGAGATCGGGCCAGTCTCGGCATGTGGCTGATGGTGCGGCGCTTCAACAAAGTTGGTTGGCCCCATTAATTCAAAATGGTTAAGCAGGAGGACTCCATTTTGAATCAATGTCACATGTCCAGGCTGATCAATATCGCCGTTCCCTTTAAACTTCGGCACAGTGAATACGATGTCGTAATAGTTCCATTCGCCGGGCTTTCGCATGGCATTGGCTAAAGGTGGGGTCTGCTTGTAGATCGAACCGGCTTGGCCGTCAAAGTACGTTGGATTCTCAAACGAATCTAGAATTTGCACTTCGTAATGCCCCATTAGAAAAACTCCGCTGTTGCCTCGTCCCTGTCCTGCGCCACGAATTTCCGTCGGAGAGGACCATTCGAGATGCAGTTGCAGATCGCCAAAATGTTGCTTTGACATAATCTGAGATTTTTGCGGGATAGCGACACCGTCTGCGATCAGCCAATTTGCTCCGTCGTCCCATTGGTCCAGATTCGTACCGTCAAACAGTACGATTGCATCGGAAGGAGGTGCATCGTTGGTCGCCTGAGGCGTCACCCGTGGCGGCTCCTGCCATTCCACACCGCTCTTCCATTCTTGGGCGGCAGCGGAGTTTTCAGCAACGAACAAGGCGATAGCAGACAAAGACGTCTGGAGACAGTTTCGTAAGAACATCGTCAACGAACTCCTGAAAAAAGGCGGGAACAGAAATTGGCCGTTGCCAAGTCGCAGAATCCCGGATTGTACTTGCTTGTTCGCCGAGGAAAAATCAAATCGTCGCAAAATCAACCTCTTGGAAAATAACCGCAGGAGAACAGTCATCAATCGTAAGCAGTGGCCCGCAACCGGACGCTAATCTACGCGAATGAGGGCAGAAACAAGCCGCATCCGAATCCCGCATCCGTTCTGCTTCTAAGACAGTCACATGGTCCGAATTGACGCGGTAATACTCCAGAATGGTGGCGAGATCGGTTTGAAAAGCCCAACGAGTCGGATTGACGTCAGCGTGGGCCCTGTTTTGTTTTGAGACTAAACCACGCGGTCATCGGCGTCTGCCTCGGATTTTTCGCCGACGCAGACGCAGGGAACATACGTTGCCTCTGCGCCTCACCTCTTCGTAAACACGAATCCATCCTGCGCGGCGTCGATCTCAATTGTATCCCCGGCCGTGTATGTCCCCGCCAGCAGTTCATTGGCCAAGGCGTTTTGCAGACGCTGCTGGATGACACGCTTTAACGGGCGCGCCCCGTACGCGGGGTCGTAACCTTCATTGGCGAGCAGTTGTTTTGCCTTATCAGAAACCTCCAGTTTGTAGCCATTCTTTTCAAGCTGGTTGTTCAGACGCTGCAACTGGAGATCAACAATCTCACGGATTTCGCTGCGTCCAAGGGGATGAAATATAATAATTTCGTCCACACGATTCAGGAACTCAGGCAGAAACTGTCGCTGCAGTGCATCCATGACTCGATTACGGATTTCTATTTCATCGGCTTCGCCTGACAATTCCTGAATCGCCTGACTGCCGATATTGGACGTCATCACCACGATCGTATTCGTAAAATCTACCGTTCGCCCTTGGCTGTCGGTCAGGCGACCATCGTCCAGAAGCTGCAGTAGAATATTGAACACGTCACGGTGAGCTTTATCAAGTTCATCGAGCAGGATCACACAATAGGGATTTCGACGAACAGCCTCGGTCAGTCGTCCGCCTTCTTCGTAACCGACATATCCTGGCGGTGCGCCGATCAGCCGGGCGACACTGTGACGTTCCATGAATTCGCTCATGTCGATGCGCACCATATTGCGTTCATCATCAAACATGAAGTTGGCTAAGGCCTTACACAACTCTGTTTTTCCAACGCCTGTCGGGCCAAGGAACATAAATGACCCAATGGGACGGTTCGGATCTCCCATGCCCGATCGTGCTCGACGAACAGCGTTTGAAACGGCTTCGACCGCTTCGTGCTGATTGATCATTCGCTTATGGATTTCATCTTCCATCCGCAACAGTTTTTCACGTTCACCCTGCATCATGCGGGACACTGGGATGTTCGTCCAGAGACTGACGACGCGGGCAATATCATCTGCGGTGACTTCCTCCCGTAGCAGCCGATGTTCTTTATTTGGACTGAGCTCGGCGGATTTCTGCTCCATCACCTGCAATTGCATTTCAGCGTCTTTGAGTTGTTGTTCAGTTTTCTGCGCATCGACGAAATCTTCGTTGAGCAGCGTTTGCTGAGCCCTTGAAAAGGCCTGTTGAAATGCCGTCCGCAGCCGTTCGATGTTTTCTCGCAGGGGCTTGATCCCGGAAATTGCCGCCTTTTCTATTTCCCAACGAGCTTTCAACTCGCTGGTGGATTCCTCTCGCTCAGCAATCTGACGCTGCAGATCTTGCAGCCGTTCGTGGCTTTCATCGCTAGTCTCCCTGACTAGGGCCGCTGCTTCAATTTGCATGCGCGTCAAGAGACGAGTGGCTTCGTCAATTTCGACGGGCATCGAATCGATTTCCATGCGTAAGCGGCTGCCAGCTTCGTCGACAAGATCGATAGCTTTGTCGGGCAGAAAGCGATCGCTGATGTAGCGGTCCGATAGGGTCGCTGCTGCGATGATCGCGTCATCGGTGATACGAACTCCGTGATGGCTTTCGTAGCGATCTTTTAAGCCCCGCAAAATTGAGATTGTGTCTTCAACATTAGGTTCCTGTACCATCACCGGCTGGAATCGTCGCTCGAGTGCCGCATCCTTTTCAATGTGCTTTCGGTATTCATCGAGCGTAGTCGCGCCGACGCAGTGCAAGTCACCCCGAGCCAGCGCGGGTTTGAGTAGATTGGCAGCATCCATCGCACCTTCCGCATTACCAGCACCAATGACCGTGTGCAGTTCGTCGATGAACATGATGATCTGTCCGTTGGACGCCTGCACTTCCTTCAGCACGGCCTTCAGTCGATCTTCAAATTCGCCGCGGTACTTCGCTCCGGCCACCAGCGCGCCCATGTCCAGCGCGAAGACACGCTTGTTCTTCAGGTTTTGCGGCACATCGCCTAGCACGATGCGATGGGCAAGCCCCTCAACGATGGCTGTCTTGCCGACACCTGGTTCCCCGATGAGCACGGGATTGTTCTTGCGTCGTCGCGAAAGCACCTGAATCACGCGGCGGATTTCGGTGTCGCGTCCGATCACCGGATCCACTTTGCCTTCACGAGCCAGAACGACAAGATCCTTGCCATATTTCTCGAGCGCCTGAAACTTGTCTTCGGGGTTTTGGTCCTGCACTTTTTGTCCTCCTCGAATGCCCTTCACCGCCTCCAGTAAATCTCGTTCATCAACACCATTGAGTTGCAGCAAGCGTTTCGCCTGATCTTCCACCTGCGTCAACGCAAGCAGAAGATGTTCTGTTGATGTGTATTCGTCTCCCATTGTATCCGCCTGTTTTTTCGCGGCATTGAGAACCTTCATGGCTTCCGGTCCCGCATTGATGCCTTCGCCTGCTGACGAAGTTGACTGCGGTAATCGCATCAGCTCGCCGTCAACCATTTTCTGCAACTGGGGAATCTTGACTCCAATTTTTTGTAGCAGCGACGTCATTAAACCGCCTTCTTCGTCGAGCAGCGACTTCAACAAATGCAGGGGTCGAAGAATTCTGTGCTGTTTTTTTTCCGCCAGTTCCTGCGCACGCTGAATCGCTTCCGAAGCCTTGATTGTGAGTTTCCGAGGATCAAATGCCATGACTGAAACACTCCAAGGTATGAACTGGAATTAATCGCCAAATCATCGAAACGCAGAGTCCTGACGTTGAATTGGGTGACAATTCGTCTCACCTTACCGTTTCTGTGAAGTCTCTGTGACGGAAAGCAGTTTCCGTGCCCTGTCAAAAAAAAGGATATTCCGTGCCGATGCACACGTTGCTGAGGTTTTCTGCGGCTCTGAGGTACTTTCGCAACTGTATACCCTGCATTTTTGGCAGGGCAAGCCACGGTTTACGATCGTGGCTATGCCCCGCGCGGCCGAAAATGAGGCCGCCGAGCGGAGCGGCGGAAGCCCAATGGTTGCTCGCTTTTGTACCGGCAAGCTAACGCATGCCGCTCACCAATTTTTGTCACTCAATAACGCGCGATGCATCACACCGAACGCCTGCGTAGGTTCCCTGCTTCCTGTGATTGTCGAGTGGGGCAGCCACGCCGAGATTTATGGGTCACCCCAAAAATATCTTCGCGTCTTCATGCTGACTTCAGGTACAGGTTTGTACGATGACGGCGACCCAGCGACCGGCAGGTGCAAGTTCGCCGGGGTGACTTGGTTGCAGGCCTCACCTCAAAGTTGTTCACCATGCGTGTGCTTGTTGTTGAAGACGAACCTGATTTACTCCGCACAATTGCACAAGTCCTGCGAGAGGACGGGTACGCAGTCGATGAAGCCGCTGACGGGCAAGAAGGATTGTATAAAGCAACGAGTTGGAACTACGACGCGATTGTCCTCGATCTCCTCATGCCAAAACTGACGGGCTGGCAAGTCCTCGAGAAGTTGCGAACAACTCATAAGACGCCGGTGCTGATTCTGACTGCTCGTGATGGAATCAACGATCGCGTGAGAGGACTTGACGGCGGTGCGGATGATTATCTTGCTAAGCCGTTTCATCTGGTCGAACTGAAGGCGCGACTGCGAGCTCTCATTCGGCGTTCGTTGGGACTTGCATCCTCCCAGATTGACGTGGGAGAGTTGACGGTTGATACCACGGCCAAAACGGTGACTCGCGGTGAGACATTGCTCCAGCTGACGCCGCGGGAATTCTCGCTGCTGGAACTGTTGGCGTTGCATCGCGGGAAAGTCGTGACGCGGACTCAGATTTACGAGAAATTGTTCGACGAAAGCGATGACAGTCTGTCCAATCTAGTGGATGTTCACGTCTCGAATCTCAGACGAAAACTCGGGAAAGATTTCATCACTACGCGCCGCGGACAGGGGTACATCCTCCATGATTAGGTCAATCCGGGGGCGATTGCAATGGTGGTACGCCGCAGTTTATGGGGTGTCGATTGTTGTGTTTGGCTTCCTTGTGTATTGGCGCGCTGATCGCGATGTGAATGAACGAGCAACTTTGCAGGCGGTTTCGACGGCCCGATATTTGGATGTCAGCCTTCGCGGTGTGCGGCCAGGCCCGATGCGTGATGCAGGACAGATGAATCCGCCGAGTGAGCGAGGTGCCGATCAGTTTTCATCAGACTTCAGCTTAGGGCCACTGCCACCAGAGTTGCAGTTTCGACCGCCCGGCGCTCGAAGGCCAGGGATGGGGCCACCCGGTGATCGTGGACCAAGATCTCCCATGGGACCTAAAGGACGTCTGGGGCCTCTAGGACCTCTGGATTTTGTCCGTCCACCAGAATCGTTTTTGGAGGATGATAAAGTACAACCGCCGCTTGATCGTCTGGCATTTACTGTTTGGCGGCGTGATGGATCTGTGCTGGCTCGGAGTGATGGCGTTGAAGGGGATCCCGTGTTCGACATGCAGATGCCGACAGGTGTTGCTCTTCCTCCGCGAGTGTTCAGAGGGAAAGGTTATATCGACGCCGTGATGAAGGGGCCACAAGAGGCGACAATCCTTGTGCGGCGTCCCATGGGAAACGACATTGCCAACCTGCATCAATTTGGATTCCAGATTGCAGGGATGGCGGTCGGGACATTCTTGGTTGGGATTCTTGGAGGTTGGTGGATTTCGGGACGCATGGTGCAGCCGATTCAGATGATTTCCGAAACTGCCGCACAGATCTCTGCCGCAAATCTCAACCGCAGGATCGACACGAGTCGGCTTGATCAGGAACTCGTGCAACTAGCATCAGTCCTAAACGGTACTTTTGAGCGTCTTGAGACATCATTCGATCGCCTGACTCAATTCACTGCCGATGCATCACATGAATTACGGACGCCGTTGGCCGTGATTCAATCACAAATGGAACTTGCATTGTCGCAATCGCGGTCGGTTGAGTGGTATCAACAGACGCTCGAAACATGTCTACAATCTTCGGAACGGATGCGGTCTCTGGTCGATGGGCTCCTGTTGTTGGCGCGCACCGATTCTGATCATGCCGAGCTGCGACGGCAGACAATTGACCTGCGGAGCGTGGTTGAAGATGCGGTGGCACAACTGCAGGACAGAGCGTTATCCGCGGGGCTTGAGCTGGAATGTGCAGCGCCGGAAATGATAGTCGGGGTTAATGCCGATATTCGATTTCTGATGCAAGTTCCCGTCAATTTGATTAGCAATGCGATTCAGCATACCCCGCGGGGCGGAAAGATTTTTGTCGAGGTTCGAATCGAAGTCACTGACGCTGTATTATCGATTCGAGACAGCGGCTGTGGGATAGCAGCCGAGCATCTGCCTCATCTGTTCGCTCGATTCTATCGTGTCGATACAGGACGTTCGCGAAGATACGGCGGCAGTGGTCTTGGGCTGTCAATCTGCAAGAGTCTCGTTGAATCGCACAACGGCAGTATTTCCTGTGATTCAATTGTTGGTGAGGGTTCTACGTTTGTCGTTCGCCTGCCGCTTTCAGATAGCTCGACGGATCAAGCTCTGGAGAATAAACATGTTCCGTAATACTGACTTTTTTGTTGCGTGTCTGTGGGCATTGTGCGGCACCATGATCGTGATCGCAGATGATGTTGATCCGGCTTCGCTGAAACACCTTGCGGGGTCGTGGCATGTCAGCAACGCGGAGCCAGCAGTCTACTATTTCAAAGACGCCGATCAATATCTGGACTTGTTCTCGTATCATCGCCAAGACTCGAACAATGACGGGATCGACAACCTGATCGTGCGGCACGATGCAACGCACATCATTCTCGACAGCCAAGGATATCCGAATCATCCGACTGCCGTGTTCCCCAATTCAGGCAATCCGAATAGCATCAAAGTTCAGAAATTTGAGTTTCGACTGCCGTTCGAACCAAAGCTGAGCGACCACGTTACGCGCGTTCCGATGGGGCCGATCGGAGTGGCATTGAATGGTGTGGTATTCTTCAATCCATTCGAAGCAGGTGGCATGAATGCGGTGGAAGGATATTCGGAAGTGTGGCTAGATTCGTGTTGTGGGCATCCCGAACGACGCGGCGTGTATCATTATCACAAGTACCCGGTCTGCGTGAAGTCGCCGTTCCATGATGATGGCAAACGGCATTCACCTGTGATCGGTTTTGCGTTCGACGGATTTCCAGTTTACGGGCCATATGAAGCTGACGATGTCATGGCGCGAGACCTCACGGGCGACAAAGCTCTGGATGTCTGTAACGGTCACTCCGATGAGATTCGGGGATATCACTATCATGTAACTCCCGGCCGCTTTCCGTATGTGCTTGGAGGGTATGCGGGAGTTCCCGACCCTGCCAACATCAAGGGACCGCGACCCTCACAGGATGGTGCCATTGAGGACAATACCGAAGGTGAAAGTCGTCAGCCTCAAGTCATCGCGTCTGTTCGCCCCGGGAGTGCGGTGGCGGGAAAGAAACATTTACTGACGATTGAACTGGCTCCTGAGAAGGCGAATCGAGTACCGGTGCCCGAGGACAAACCAGACTGGGTTCAAATTGGTCCGTTTGAGGCCTTGACCATCGAACGAGGAGGTAACACGGTGCGTGTGGAGATCCTGATTCCTGAGGATGCCACTGTCGGCGTCCTGATGGATTGTCATATCGAGTTTAAGGCGGCTAGTCGGCCGCGGGCAGTGTTCAAGAGCAATGACGTGTTTCGAGTTGTCGAGCAAGAGGCTCCCTGAGCGGTGCCAGTTCAGGGCGATTTTGCAGATCAGCCGGAACGCGTTAGCGTCCGGTCGCTTCGAGATTCCCCGGGAACCGGATGCTAACGCGTTCCGGCTGAAGGGGGTGGATGTTTGAGTGTTCCGTTTCCTTTACGAAAGGCGAGTATCATGAAAAAGTTCCTGTTGGCCAGCGCTGTGCTGGCTCTCTTGGGTGTTTCCGCAACGCTGACGGTGTTGGCTCAGCCACCACAGGAAGAACGGCCGCAGGGGGGGGAGCGTCCTGACGGGCCGCCACCGGAAGGTGAACGTGGGCCAGGCGGGCGAGGAGAACCAGGTCGTCCTCCGATGCCAAATCCGCTTGTCGCTGCACTCGATAAAGACGGTGACCGCGAAATTTCTGCTGAGGAGCTACTGGCTGCCACGGCGTCTTTGCTGACACTCGATAAGAACATCGATGGCAAATTAACCGATGATGAAATGCGTCCACCGCGCCCTGATGGTGGCTTTCCAAATGACGGTTTTCAAGGGCGTGGCCACGGTCCTGAAGGTGAAGGGCCACCGGGACGTGGCGATGGGCCACCGGGACGCGGCGACGGGCCACCGGGACGTGGCGAAGGGCCACCGGGACGTGGCGAAGGGCCACCGGGACGTGGCGAAGGGCCACCGGGACGTGGCGACGGGCCACCGGGACGTGGCGAAGGGCCACCGGGACGCGGCGACGGGCCACCGGGACGTGGCGAAGGGCCACCGGGACGCGGCGAAGGGCCACCGGGACGCGGCCGAGGGCCAGGAGCTGGCGGTCCAATGGGGCCACCGAACCCAGAGCGACTTGTTGAACATGCGATGCATTTTGATGCGGACGGAGATGGAAAACTCGACAGGGAGGAACTGACAAAGTTCGCTCAGGAGTTCACCAGTCGCATGGGCCGTCCGGGCGGCGAAGGCGGTCCGCGTGGCGAAGGTGGTCCTAATAGAGGAGGCCCTCCCGGTGGCGGGCGACCTCGTGGTCCTGATGTTCCAGGTGGAGATCAGGAAGGCGATCGCCCGCAACGACCAGCAGCAGAATAGGTTGCAATTCAAATCGGTTCGGAGAGCGACATGCGTCAGCTTGCCGGTACCATGCGATTTATGCAGTCAGCGTGCTGTCGACGAGTCGTGTGACCGGTGACGCTGGTGCTCCGTCAGCAAAGAATTAGTGGGTGGCCGGGGTTGGAGGGCACCAGCCTCGTAACCGTTCACGACATTTTGAGAGTGACAGCTTAAACCACAGATGGACACGAATGAACACAGATTGATTGTTGATTTCTATCTGTGTGAATTTGTGTTTATCTGTGGTTGCTTGCCTAGGTTTCGTTCTGAGGCGTGAACGGTTACCCAGTCCTAAACCACGGAGCTTCCTTCGCTTCGCTCAGTCCAGCCCCGACCAGCCGATCCATCAAGGCACGACTGACAAGTGCTGCAAGGCTCGCCAGAATCCTAGGATATCGATCAGTTCTTGTTTTGAAGCCCGGCGTCGAAAAAACGCCGGGCGTTTGAACTCGAATTCGCGTGAACAGAAGGCCTTTCAATGATCAAGTCTCTTGCCATCTTCAATCTCCTGGTGCTCAGTTGTGCATTCTTCCGATCATCCGTTTCGGCTGAAGACTGGACTCGTTTTCGCGGTGTCAACGGCACGGGAATCAGTGAATCAACATCACTGCCAACAAGCTGGAGTGATTCCGAAAAAATTGCATGGAAAATCGAACTCCCGGGCGCCGGTTCATCAAGTCCCGGCGTATCCGGAGATCGTATTTTTGTCACGTGCTACTCGGGCTATGGTATTGGCCGCGAGGGAAGTGCGGAAAAGCTTGTGCGGCATCTGGTCTGCGTCGATGCAAAGTTCGGCACGATCCTGTGGGACAAGACAGTGGCCGCCGGTGACCGGGAAGATCCTTATCAGGGTTACATTTCGGAGCACGGCTACGCCAGTAATTCTGCGACGACCGACGGCCAGCATGTCTTTGTGTTCCACGGAAAATCGGGAGTCTATGCGTATGACATGGACGGAACGAAGTCTGGCATCATGCTGTCGGTCAGGAATCGAGCAACCGGAAATGGGGTTCCGCAGCAAGCCTGACGCTGCTCGGAGACAAACTGATCGTGAATGCATCCGAAGAAGGTCGAGCAGTGATTGCACTCGACAAACAAACCGGCAAAGAACTCTGGAAAGCCGAAGCCTCAACACTGGAATTGTGTTACGGAACACCTGCGATTGTGAAACGTGACGATGGGAAAATTGATCTCGTACTGGCGGTCCCGGGCGAGGTCTGGTGCCTCAATCCTGAAACCGGAAAGTTGAGCTGGTTCGTGGAAACTCAACTGACCGGCAACGTCACTCCCAGTCCACTGGTGGTTGATCAGTCTATCTATATATTCGGTGGATACCGTTCGTCCGGCAGCTATCGTATTCGATCAGGAGGCAAAGGAGACGTCACAAAATCCCACGTCGATTGGTACAGCCGCAACAGTTCTTATGTGGCAACTCCCGTCCATCACGACGGCCATCTGTTCTGGATCGACGATCAGGGGATCTCGTGGTGTGAGGAAGCAGCCACCGGAAAACAGGTCTATCGTGAACGCGTCCCCGCCTTGTCGGCAGGTGGCCGACCAGTCTATGCCTCGCCCATTATCTCGGCATCATGAAACCGAACAGGTCGCGGACTTGTTCGGGGGTCAGTGTGTCCAGCATGCCATCGGGCATGAGGGATTTTCCTGTGTTCTTCGTTTCCTCAATGTCACTGCGAGCTACCGACAATTGCTCTTTGTCCGTCTGGATCACGAGGGTCTGCTCGGTTTCAGAAATGACGACGCCGGTGATGACTCGCCCGTCTTGCAGCGCGATCACGGATGTTGTGAATTGCTTTGGCACAACCGAACTGGGATCGATGATGTTCATGAGCATGTACTCCAGATTGCTGCGGTTGGCACCGGTGAGATCCGGAGCGATGGCCTTGCCTTCGCCGTAGAGCTTATGGCAGGCTGCACAAGACTTCTTGAAAAGTGCGGCTCCGGCTTCGCGATCTGCTTTGGCGATCGTTTCCGGCGTGAGTTCCGCCTGCCATTTTTTGATCGAAGCGACTCGAGCTTCCGGAGTTTCCTGAATCACGCCCCACTTCGCTTCGAGCACTGACTTGATGTGCTCGTTGCCCAATGCGGACAGTTGTCGCACCTGAGCGGCGGTAAGTTCGCGAGCGTCGATGCGGCCGTCTTCGATCGCCTTGATCAGCTCCAGGGCGTACGCCTCACGACTGGCCATCGTGTCGATGGCGAGACTTCGATTGCCATCCTTGAAGCCTCCCATCCGATTCAGCAGTTCTGTTGCTGTTTTGGGATGATTGAAACCGGCCAGAGCGGTGATCACAGTGTCGTAGACAGCGCGATCGCTGAGCAAGTTAAAGAACATCGGAAGAGACTCCTCGTCCTTCGCCTGAGCCAGTGCCAGAATCGCCTGTTCACGAGCCACCGGATCGATGTTCGCATCGCCAGCCAATTTCCGCAGGTCAGCGATCGCGGCACCATCGCCGAACATGACAGCCAGCGAATCCAATGCGAGCACGACATCCTTGTTCGTTGAGACTCGGAGTTGCTTCTCAATCGCTGTCCAGTCTTTCGGAGCATCGACCCGGGCACGTCCGGCGAGTCCCGTCTTGAATGATGTCAAAAGTTTCGCCGCTGCGGCCTCCGCTTCACTGTTTTTGCTCGCAGCTTTTATACTGATGAATCGCAGTGCCGATTCCGCGACGGCAGGTTTCGTGCTGATCTCATGAGCAAGCCTTCGAACCGCAAACTGCTGGAGCTTCGGATTCGAATCCAGCAATGCGAGGGCGCCCTTCTGGAAGACGACTGGTTCGATGCCGTACCACGTCATCAGCGTGAGGTTGTTTTCAACTGCGATCGCGTGCGCGTTTTCGGGGCACTTCAGGATTGCTGATGCCAGTGTCCAGCGATTCTCGGGTTCCAGCTTCTGCAGAACAGAGACAAGAGACAAGAGGACATTGCCCGGCTGGGGACTTCCAGCTAACGCCAGCAACTGCGCACGACATTCAGCGTGCGCAGGTGCTAACTGGACCGCATAGGCCCTTGCAAGCGGATCATGCGATCGAAGGCCCTGCTGAATGTTCTCTGCCTGGATTCCACCAACCAGTTCGACATCAAGGAGATCCCATCCACTCACGTCACCTTTAAGATCGTTGCCCGGCAGAATATTGAGTTCAAGTTCTGCTATCTTCTCCTGATGGATTCGTCGTGAATGTCGCCCGAACCAGTCGCGTCTCTTGATCGCATCTGGCACTAGTCCAGCGGCGATATTGACGGCCTTCGGCGTTCCGTACGCAATCCGATAAATCCGCCCGCTTGTTCGGTGAACACCGTCGTGATCATGGCACTCACCATTGTCGGACCAGTCCGAAATATACATCGCACCTTCCGGCCCCATCTTAATGTCGATGCCGCGAAACCATGGAGATTTCACGATCATGAAATCCGGTTCGCGGCGTCCAACGTAGCCACTGCCTTCGCGATCGAGTCGATTCACGTTGATGCGGCGGCCGTGCGTATTGCACATGAAGATTTTCCCAAAGTACTCCTGCGGAAAATTGTCGCCCTGATAGATCAAAGCACCGACATGTGAATGGCCGCCTCCAAGGTCGTTGGCAACTCCGTCGCGGCTTTCATTCCATTTGGTTTTTGTGTCCCAGTGATAATGATCGGCCGTCATGTCCATCAGCTCGTAGCTGTGTGGATTGAAGTCTTGGCCATACATCCGCTGATAGCGGGCTCCGGGGATCACATGCCACAGATGGCCCTGCACGTTGTTGGTCATAAAGAACTGGCCGTCTTCGTTGTAATCCAGCCCCCAGGGATTCGTGGTGCCGTTGCAGACGACTTCGATCAAGTGTTGCGTTGGATGGTACCGCCAGACGCCGCAGTTCATGAATGGGCGTTCTTCCTTCGGAGTCCCCGGAACGCCCGGATACGAGGTGTCCACGATTCCGTGGCGACCGTAGAGCCAACCGTCGGGACCCCAGATCAGACCGCTCACGAAGTTGTGCCCGCAGTCTTTGCTCCAGCCGTCGAGCATCACAACCGGTTCGCTGTCCGGAACGTCATCGCCGTTCTTATCAGGAATAAAGGAAAGGGTTCCGTCATACAAAACCCAGAGGCCGCCGAATCCCCACGTGAGACTGGTCAGCATAAAGCCTTTGTCCCAGAACACTTTTCGCGAATCGTGTCTTCCGTCGCCGTCGGTGTCTTCGAGAATGATGACTCGATCACGCAGTTTGGTTTCGTACGGCCCGCCGCTGTAGGTGTAGCACTCGGCAACCCAGAGTCGGCCCTTATCGTCGAAATCCATGCAGATTGGCTGCTGCACGTCCGGCTCACCAGCGAACAGAGTCACGTTGAATCCCGGTGGCACCTCAATCAGCTTGACCATTTCTTCCGGCGACGGAGGATTGGAATCCGGCGGATCGGTGTTGAAGGCGGCGGGAAAGTTGTCGCCTTGAGCGAAGGCACAGTGATCGCCAATCCTAGGCAGCACAAGAACTGCGGATAACACGATGACGATCGAGGTAACACGAGCGAAAAAATCACGAATCACGGCAACCACATCCTTTTCAAAGGCTTGATTGAGTGGAGGGAGAGACATTGGAAGGATTCGCAGTGTGGCGTTTTGCTGCAGATTTGGCAACGAAGCGGTGGCGGGACGGTTCTCAACGGGTGCAGTCGCGGATTTCGGTGAAGTGTCTTATGGCGCGTTCCAGTAGGTTTTCCAGAGATCGCTGTACATGATGGAGCAAAGCCCCGCCATGCGG
>QWQG01000092.1 GCA_003670925.1 Planctomycetota bacterium
CGGAATCGTGTATCGCGGTTCGCAGTTGCC
Source organism: Planctomycetota bacterium (assembly GCA_003670925.1). Classification (GTDB taxonomy): domain Bacteria; phylum Planctomycetota; class Planctomycetia; order Planctomycetales; family Planctomycetaceae; genus SXXK01. The sequence continues at coordinate 31 of QWQG01000092.1, forward strand.
GGAACTGGTCGGCTGCTACATTTATGGAGACTATTCAACCGGCAAGATTTGGGGCGTGCGACACGATGGAACTCAAGTGATCTTTCACAAAGAGCTTGCTGACACATCGCTGCAGATCACGGGCTTTGCAACAAACAGGGCGGGAGATCTGCTGGTGCTCGATCATGCCGGCGGCTTTTATCGGATCGAGCTTAGTCCTCAAGTTGAACCAACCGAGTTTCCTCGCAAACTCAGTGAAACTGGATTGTTTGAGTCGGTGCCGGACCACAAGTTGCTGCCATCGGTGATTCCATATTCAGTCAATGTGCAATTGTGGTCTGATACCGCATTCAAGCAGCGTTGGCTGGCCGTGCCGGGTGAGGAAAAGATTCAGTACACGTCCACCCGTGGCTGGAATTTCCCCAATGGGTCAGTGCTCGTGAAGAGTTTTGCCCTCGAACGCGAATCCGGCCAGATAGAAACTCGCCGCTGGATAGAAACTCGCCTGATGGTAAGGCAGCAGAATGAATGGGTAGGGTATTCGTATCGCTGGAACGACGAGCAAACCGATGCTGAGCTGCTGGACACCGCCGGAGCCGATGTCTCGTTTGAAATCATAGACCCAACCGCAGCGGATGGAAAACGCACCCAAACATGGCACTATCCCAGTCGAGCCGAATGTATGGTATGTCATTCGCGAGCCGTCAACTACGTGCTTGGCCTGACAGAAAAACAGATGAACCGTTTACATGACTACGGCAACGTGAAAATGAATCAGCTCGAAATGCTGGCTGACATTGGACTTTTTAAGGAACCTTTATCAAAACCCGCAAATGAGTTAAGTCGCCTCAGCGATCCGTTTGACTTGTCCGCAGATTTGAACACACGTGCGACATCTTATCTGGACGCTAACTGTTCCAATTGTCATGTCGATGCCGGCGGCGGGAATTCCCAGTTCTCAACTGAGATCGAAGCCAAACCGGATCAGATGCGATTGTTCGATGCCCGTCCCGTCCATACCACGTTTGGCATTGCCGAAGCGCGACTGATCGCCCCCGGCGCTCCTGAGCGATCTCTGTTGTTAGATCGTATGCAGCGGCGAGGCCACGGTCAGATGCCACCGATTGGAACAAACCAAATTGATCGGCCTGCCGTCGAGTTGATTCGCGAATGGATTCAGAAGATGCCCTTAAATATCGCGCAGCCGAAAACCGAGTAATCCACCATCGTCGTGGAACAGCGTGATTCCGAAGTTCTTTAAAGTCAGTGCCGTTGGGCTGACTCCTGCGGCTCGCCAGTTTTTAATATCTGGGATCATCCTTGGTTCTGCATGATTGCGTCGCCGCTTGGAGGCGTTGTATGCTGCTGTCGGAATTCAAACGTTGACCGGCTTAACGCATTTTTGAACGAGCAAATGTGCCATGCTGGGTGACTATTGTTCACTAGGAATTCGATGTCTGATTCAGTCGTAGAACTTACTCATCACGAAGAAGCGCGAGCGCTGTTTGGATTGCGTGACGAGCACCTGCGTCGTCTGTGCTCCGTAACCGGAGCCAAAGTCGTACTTCGCGGCAATCAGGTACGCATCACTGGCGAACAGGATCAAGTGGATCGCTGTCTTGAAACGCTAGAACAGTGGCGTAAAATCGTGCAGCGGAACTTAGAACTTGTGCCGTCAGATATTATCAATTCACTCGGGGAAGATCCCGCGAAAAAGGGAAAAATGATTCATTCTGAATTGCCGCATTCCAGTCATGCGGGAACCGGCAATTATTTTTCCGGACGAGGATCTCAGGAACTGCGGCCGGGCAAAGATCGAGTGGGGCAGATTCGTGCTAAAACAGACGGACAGAAGACCTACATGGACGCGATGCGCGACAGCGAGCTTGTGCTGTGCGACGGACCGGCGGGTTCCGGGAAAACGTATCTCGCTGTTGCCTTGGCATTAGAGGCGCTGCGTTCGGAGCAGGTGCGAAAAATAGTGCTGGTACGTCCGGCAGTGGAAGCGGGAGAAAAGTTGGGGTTTTTACCGGGTGATATGTTTGCCAAGGTGAACCCATTCCTGCGACCACTCCTCGACGCGATTTATGACATGCTAGATACGGAACAAGTGCGTCGTTATCTTGCAAACGACGTCATCGAAATTGTGCCTTTGGCGTTTATGCGGGGCCGCACGTTAAACGACACTTTCATGATTTTGGATGAGGCTCAAAACACAACTTGCACGCAAATGAAGATGTTTTTAACACGGATGGGGCTGAATTCTCGAATTGTGGTGACAGGCGATTCGACGCAAATTGACCTCGAAAAAGGTGTAGAAAGCGGGCTGAAGGACGGGATCCGGCGGCTTTCGCACATCCCTGGGGTTGCCATTGTGCGCCTAAATGGACAGGATATTGTCCGCCATCGGCTGGTTCGAGAGATTGTTTCGGCGTACGAAACTGCAGCGGATCGGGATAATTCAAAATCCTGATTTGTGAAGTTCTCTCATGATAGCCCGCGCGTCGGACGCTCATCCGTCGGTAGTTTAATAAATATGTCGTTCTTTGGAACTCGCCGGACACGGCAGTCACAAGCTCGCGTGTTTCGCCCAACACCGTCAATTTGGGATCAGTTGATTGCTGCCTTCCGCGATTATCGCGTCTTGTCGCAGGGGATGATTGCGCTCTTGGCGTTGCTCTTGCTGCTGTGTGCAATCCAAGCGTGGAAGGCCAGCTTTCATTATCGAGCGGGTCAGTTTTCGGATGTTGGAATTCAGTCTCGGATTGACTTTGAGGTGGAGAACGTTGCGGAGACGCTGCGGATTCGCCGTGAGGCAGCAGTGGCTGCGCCGTTGGTTCTGATTCAGGAGCCAGCCGTTATCGATCGTCTTGTTTCCCAACTTCGTGCTCAGTTGAGCGAAGTATCCAACGCTGATTCCGTTGGTCAATTGTCGCAGGCGACGCTTGACGCATTCGGTTTTTCAGTGGTCGGAGAAAGAGAACGAGAACAGGCCTTCAGCCTGCTACGCAATCCCCTGCAAGATGCTGATGAGTCTTCTGGGAAGCGGCTGGACGAACTCATTGCGGAAGTCGAAATCCTGTTGGCTGATGTTCGCAACTTGGGACTGGTTACCATTCTGGAAGCGCGCAGATTGTCTGGCGATCCGCTCGACGACCCCACGCCAGTCAATCGGAATCGAGCGATCAAAGTGGTGAGTGATCAGGGGCGACTAGTGAGTAACGGTGTGTTGGCCGACGTCTTACTGCAGGAACAACTCCGTGAGACTGGACGACTTGGGAAATTGTGGCCGACCCTGACAAAACTGGTAGTCATTAAGCCGACTCTCGAAACGTGGTTGCAGCAAAATCTAAAGAACCAACTGCAACTGGATTCAGCTGCCACAAAAGCGGAACTCCAACTGGCGTCGGATGGCGCTCAACAGAGATTTGATCGCTACCCCAAGAAGACAGTGCTTGTACCCGCCGGTGATCAATTGGCGGAAACAGAAAAAGGACTGGGGATTCTGCGACTGGAGTACGACGCCTATGCTGCAAACGTGACTCCTTGGCAGCGACTCACGCGAATCAACGGAATTGCGACGCTCGTTCTGCTGTTGGTGGTGCTGTTTGGTGTGTTTCTGAAATACTTTTCCCCGGAGATGCTCGAGGACAATTCAAAGCTCTTGGTATTTGTTGTAATGTGTTCGGCATCAGTCTTTCTGAGTTGTCTGATGAGTGCCGATCCTTGGCGTGCGGAAATTATTCCGTTGCTGGCCACCGTGATGATTACCGCGATTGCCTATAGTCAGGTGGTGGCGATCCTGACGGCATTCCTGTTGTCATTGCTGGTTGCCATGTTCACATTGGGCGACATCGGTCATTTTCTGACACTGATGACGATTTGTGTGACATCAACAATTCCTTTGCGCCGCATCAAGTCTCGGTTGGTGATGGTCAAGGCTGGTTTTCTAGTCGCGACCATCTCGTTTTACGCAGTCTGGAGTACCAGTGTGATCCAAGCTGAGGGTGACGGCGACGCCTGGCGTAACTTGGCGATCGTTGTCACGGGATTGAAGTTTGCTGGATGGGCTCTTGTGTGTTGCTATCTTGTCGCGGGAAGTTTGCCTTTTATTGAACAGGCGTTTGGCATCGTGACCGACATCAGCCTCTTGGAACTCACTGGTGTCTCGCATCCTCTGTTACAGGAGCTCGCACGCCGCGCGCCGGGAACTTATAACCACTCAATGAACGTCGCGTCGCTGGCCGAAGCGGCAGCAGAAGCAATCGGTGCGAATGGTCTCTTGACGCGTGTCGGCGCCTATTTTCACGACATCGGCAAGATGCTGAAACCGGAATACTTCATTGAAAACATGACGGAAGGGTCTGAGAACCACCATAAATCACTCGCGCCTGCCATGAGTACGCTCATTATTATCGGGCATGTCAAAGACGGCTTGGAACTGGCGGAAGAAAATAATCTGCCGGAACCACTGGTGAATTTCATCGAACAGCATCACGGTACAACATTAGTGGAGTATTTCTATCACGAGGCAACTCGCAAGGCGGACGTCGATCATCGCACCGATGCGAGTGAATCTACGTTTCGTTATCCAGGTCCCAAACCGCAATCTCGCGAAACAGCAGTGCTGATGCTGGCAGATGCAGTCGAGAGTGCAAGTCGCACCTTGAAAGAACCAACGCCAAAACGCGTTCAATCTCTGGTTCATGAGATTACCATGAAACGTCTGCTGGATGGGCAGTTTGACGAATGTAATCTGCAACTGAACGAAATCCGGATCATCGAAGAATCGTTAATTAAGTCCCTGCTGGCAGCGCATCACGGTCGTGTACGTTATCCAGGCCAGCGAACGGCATAACAATGTCGTTTGAGATCGATATTTCCAGTAGCCAAGACACTCTTTTAATCGACGTCAAGGGATTGACTCGGGCCCTCCAACGCGCTTTGCAGATCGAACAGGTTGCCGCAGCAGTATTGAGTATTTCGATCGTCGACAACAAGGCGATTCATCAGATCAACCGCGAACATCTGCAGCATGACTATCCCACTGACGTCATCAGCTTTCAACTAGATTTTGCATTCACTGACGAAGCCCCCAAGGATGCTCCTGCTAACCTGCGTGCTGCGGGCGCAATGATCGAAGGCGAGATTATTGCCAGCGCGGAGATGGCCGCGGAGATGGCGGTATCCGGCCAGTGGACGGCGATGCATGAACTTACGCTCTACGTGATCCACGGTCTGCTCCACATCTGTGGCTACGATGACCTATCTGCTGAAGAAAAAGTAATCATGCGGATGCGCGAATGCGCAATTCTGAATGACTTAGGACTGAATCCGGTGTATCCAGATGATACAGCCGCGTAGTCGCTGCGGCACCTAATGCTTCACGGTGTGAATTTACCGTCCCAAGAGGATTGCCAGATATTCTTTGGCAAACGAACATGTGGCTCCTAACGCAAAATTGTTGGGGATCATGGATTCCACCATCTGTCCCATTGTGAGGCCTTCATTATTCGCGGCGGTATGGAAATCTGCTGGCAGCGGGATTGGTTGCAGCCCGTTGCGGATCGCTAGGCGCATGGCACGCGGCAGGTGCCAAGCGGATGTGAGCAGTCCGATCCGCAACTTTGAGTTGCGAAAGCGTGCGCTCAACCCCTGCATTTCTTCCGATGTGTTTCTCCCCCCGGCCATCTCAATTTCCGAATTCGGGACACCTAGTTTGAGTAGAATATCGCGCGACGACTCGGCCGGATCGACACCCGACGAATTCATCGACTTAATTCGCTGGCCTGTGCAGATAAATTTCGTGGCGATGTTCTGATGATACAACTGCGCAGCCAGAATCAATCGATCCCCGGATCCGTTACCTTGGAGACGACCATTCGCGGCAAGTCCCCCCCCGCCACCCAACACGATCACGACATCCAGTGGCAATTCTTGCAGTGGATCGACGGTCAGGTAGTCTGCTTCTAGTGCCGCTGCCATTTGATTGGCAATGAAGCCATTGCCCGCAACTGAAAATACGACAAAACAAACTATGGCTGCTACGGCACCAGATTGACCGGCATGATCCTGTTTTTTCTGAATGCAGAGGTGAATCGACAACGTGAGCAGCAGAATCCAGAGCAGGCCGCTAGGCATGACCAGTGCCGTCCCCACCTTTTCCAACACGCTTCTGTCTTGCGTGAGCCCCAGCACAATCAAGCCAACACCGCTCATGGCGCAGATGATGCAAAGGACTTGCAGAAACGAGGGTGGCTGTCGGTACTTCGCAAACATCAAGTCTGTTTCCTTTTGGTGTCAACCCACGGAAGCGGGGCAATTATGAAGTCTCGCGATGCACGCAGCGTTTCAGAATTTGTCCTAGACGCTTCGCCGCAAGCAGTGCCGACCAATGTTGTGCTATATGTTTTTTTGCCTCTGCCGCCCGTTGTTTCGTTGGAGACGCATTCATCAGCAAGTCGGCGACGGCGTCGCGAAGTTCTTCTACGCTGCCTGTTTGAACAAGGCTCCCGTATTTGCCGCCGTCGAGGATTTCCGCTGGACCGGAACGACAGTCTGCAGCAATCACCGGAGTTCCACAGGCCATCGCTTCCAGCAATACATTTGGCATCCCTTCAACCAGCGACGGCAACACAAACACATCTGCGGACTGGTACCATGCAATCGCATGATCCTGAAATCCGATAAGTTGTACGGTCTCATTAAGGTTCAACGCGGCGATCTGCTTCTCCAGATGGCTGCGGTGTGGACCGTCACCAAGAATTGCTAGTCGAAACTCGATCTCCTGAAATTTCTGACGTAGATCCGCGACTGCATCGAGCAGCAGATGAAATCCTTTTTGGTGGTTCAAGCGACCTGCAGTCACGATCCGAAACACCGCCGACGCGGTTGGGACTTGCTTCTCACCGGTCCACCACGTATTTTGAATCGCTTGCGTTGCCTGCTGCTGAATCCAGTCCACATCGACACCGTTCTGCAGTGTTGCGATGCGATCTCTCTGAATACCGTAAAAGCGAATCGCCGCTTCTCGCGCTCCGTCCGACACTGCCAAGACCTGCGTTGAATTGTTGTACAGTCGATGGAGGATTTTACGTTTGAACCATTGGAAGCGACCGGCAACCGGTGCGAAACCTGTCTCTGGATCGGTGACAATGGTGGATACATTTGGCACGCCGGCCTTGTGGGCTCCGGCGGCAGAAATCAACGTCATCAAAAATGTGCGGTCGTAACTGACGTCTGCTTGAACTTCCTGCAGGAATCGGGAGTAGTCTTGCACACGGCGCGCATGCATTAATCCTGGGAAATAAATCCGGGATGCTGTGACGCGGGTGTCAAACGACGTGACAGGCACGTCGGTAGGAACCTGATTCAGCAGCGGCCCGGACTTGTAAACAAGGTACAGAAACGGCTCAAATTGCTGACGATCCAGATGCCGCAGTAAGAGCAACATTTGACGTTCCGAGCCGCCACCATGCATCGCCCCGATTGAAAACACGACACGGATACGGCGCATGGCAGGAGTTGTTCTCAGAGGATGCTTGACCATTCATTGCAATAATTGCAGCGGATTTTTCCGTCGGCGGAAAGCTCGGCTGTACTGTCCACGGTTGCGTTGCAGTTTCCACACTTGATCGCTGCAGTGTGCAGCGGTATCTGGGACACGATGTCCAGCACGCGACGTTTCCCATCCAATGCTGATTGAGCGTGATGGCGCCCGAGGATATGAGAGCCATGCGTTGTGGTCTTGGAAAATCTGACAAACAGGAAGCCTGCAACAGCCAAGCTGACGAGCGTCGCGACGCTAAAAATGAGGGCGAAAAAAATATTGATTGACATGGCTTGAGAACCAAAGTAACGAGATTGCCATCATCCTGTGAAAGGAGCGTCACCCTGCCGAACATTATACCAGTCGCCCCGTTTTTCGCATGGTACTCGGACTCGCCAAATTCCGGATATACCAAAGAACGCTCAGTTTTCATCTGGGTCTGCAGCAGCACCCGCGGTGTTGTTCCGTTGGTTGAGGTGTGAACGGGTGTCGGGTAAACTCTGACTGTGGTTTATCCTGAATTCCTTTTTCCCGCCCACTTGGAGAATTATTGAAATGTCCGGTTCCCACCTCGGCCAAAGACTTGGTCGTCGCCAATTTTTGACATCAGCGGCTTCGCTGGCAGCGACTGCGACGGCAATTTCCTATTTCCCATGGACAAATTCCGCGTTTGCAAATCTATCACCGAGCGACCGGCCGCGAATTGGTTGTATTGGCGTGGGAGGTATGGGGCGTGGCGATGCTTACGAGCACAAACAGTTTGGCGATATTGTCGCAATTTGCGATGTAGACAAGGAGCATGCCGACAAGGTGAATGCTGAAGAAGGGGTCGCATCCGGCAAGGCTGATGTCTATGGTGATTATCGAAAGGTCCTTGAGCGATCGGATATTGATGTTGTGAGTGTTGTGACTCCGGATCACTGGCACGTGAAAATTGCAATCGAGGCATTGCAGGCAGGCAAGCATGTGTTCTGTCAAAAGCCCCTGACTCTGACTCTGGAAGAAAATCAACTTATTCGCAACGCCTGTCGCAAACATGCGGATCGCATTTTCTTCGTGGGGACGCAACAACGGAGCGATAATGAACGCTTCTTGCGTGCGGTGAATCTAGTTCGCAAAGGGCTGATTGGTGACGTGCAAAAGATTACGGTAGGGATCAACGGCGGCGACGTGGGCGGCCCGTTCGCCAAGTCCGATCCACCAGCAAATCTGGACTGGAACATGTGGCTAGGGCAAGCACCTTTGGTAGATTACGTGGAGCAACGCTGTCACGGAAATTTCCGCTGGTGGTATGAATACTCGGGTGGAAAATTCACAGATTGGGGCGCACATCATGTTGATATCGCGCAATGGGCCATCGGCGAAGACGGCGAAGGGTCCGGGCCTGTCGAAATCGACGGTACCGATGCAAAACATCCTGTGCCATTCGAAAACGGGTATCCACTGAAGGATGATTCCTTCAATTCGTCGCACGATTTCAACGTCATCGCACGTTATGCCAGCGGAGTTGAAATGCACATCACCAGTCGCGGTGACAACGGAATCCTGTTCGAGGGCTCGAAAGGCCGATTCTTCGTCAACCGTGGAAAAATCTCAGGTCAACCGATCGAAGAAAACTGGGACAAGGACCAGTACGGTCCCGAACAACTGATGGAACTCTACAAAGGGAAGCCGTTCGAAGGCCATAAGCAGAATTTCTATCGGTGTCTCACTGAAGGTGGTTTGCCGGTGTCTGACGTTTATTCCCACGTGCAAACCATGAATACCTGCCACCTCGCCGCGATTGCTGCGCGTTTGAATAGGGTGATCAAATGGGATCCAAAAGCAGAAAACATCGTGGGTGATGATCAAGCAGCAACATTCTTTGCGCGAACGCCTCGGGAAGGATTTGAGATTCCTCGCGTCTAAATTGAACGTCAGGTGCGACCAGCGTTTCCGCAACCGCGTTGGTCCCCCTTGGTTCAAATCGGCATTGAAGTACAGGTTTTAGCCTACCGTGTTGATTTCACAAGGCCAAGGCCTGTACTTCAATGTGTTATAGGTGTCACAACCGGAGTCACCTGTTCCGGGTCAGGCAGAAGATCGGGATTCCGACCGTCAACCCACCAAAAAATACATTCAACAGCCTTGCCTTTCGGCAATTCTTGCATTTGAAGACCGTCAAGCGTCGAAAATGAGCTATGTTTGGTCGCTCGGAGACCGTCGCGTCTTCGAAGGCCATCGGGATTTAGCTATGCGGACCGCTGCTCCTCGTTGGATCAGCATAAGAAAATCAGGTCAGGCAGCAATCATTCAAGACGAAAGATTGACCAAGGACTGGACATGTTAGTACTCAGCCGGAAGAAAGACGAGAAAATTGTAATTGGCGATTCGATCACCCTGATGGTGATTGAAATTCGCGGCGATAAAGTCCGACTTGGGATCGAGGCTCCACGTGATGTCTCAGTTCATCGCGAAGAAGTCTACGAAGCGATTAAACGCGAAAACGCGGCCGAGAAAAGTCCCGAATAACGCAAACGCGGTGACCATGCACGCACCGTCACCGGCATGTGAGTTGTTCATGTTGGGTTCATGCGTCTTGATCGCTGATGGGTCAGCGTCGCTGCCATAATCCACGGTAAATCGGCAACCCCAGCTTGCGTTTCTTGCGTTCGAAGCTGGTGTGGTAATCCATGTCGCTCGCGGCTTCGCGTTCCGCAGGCGTCGGGCATCTGGTGAAATCTGGGTGATGGTCCAGTAGACCCTGTGACATTTGGAAGTAATCAGCTACGTCCGTCCAGTGATGGACCAAGCCTTCCGGCCGCAAAATTCGCGCCAACATCACTGTAAATTCGTCGTTGAACAAACGACGCTTGTGATGGCGTTTCTTCCACCAAGGGTCGGGGAAATAGACGTGCGCGGCCTGCACAGATCCCGGGAAAATTCTTTCTGTCAGCAACGCTTTGCAGTCACCACCAATCACCCTCGCGTTGGGGAGATTTTGTTTCATCAGACGCGTCGCCGTGCGTCTGCCCTCATGGTAATCAATTTCGAGGCCGACAAAATTAACTTGTGGCGTCGTCAAAGCTGCGTTGAACAGAAAGAGACCGCGGCCACAACCGATATCGAGTTCAACGGGCTGATCGTTGCCAAAAAATTCGGACCATTTGAGTGACGAACCAACGTCCTCAATGGTTTGAAACCAAGGCTTCATCGGCTTGATCGAGGCGATAGGCATGTGTCAGGCTTTATTTAACCGGCTCAAGCTTTGTTAACCGTGACACCCAACATCTGTCCTTCAAACATCAATTCACCATTGACCCAGCCTTGAAAATTGAACTGTGCCAAGCGGCGCGCCATCACACGCGTCACTTTAGCGATAAGATCAAGCCGTGTGCCTGGATAAATTGGTTTACGAAAACGGACATCGTCCATTCCCCCGAAGCCCAGATAATCGCCGCCGATCAGATCATACTTCCGCGCATAGAAGCCTCCTAACTGGGCAGCCGCTTCGCATTGCACAACGCCGGGCATCAAAGGAAAACCGGGCATGTGTCCGCGCGCCCAGAACTCATTGTCGGACAATTGCTTGTATCCGACGATCAGATGCTGTGTTTTATCCACGTGAACGATCGCTGAAAGCTGTTCCATTTCAAACCGCTGTGGGTTGATTTCCCGAATCTGCTCGAGCGTGAACAAGGGTTTGCCGAAATTCAGCGATTTCAAATCACAGATCGGTTCTGACGCCATTGACGATTCTCTCTCCACGACGAACGGCATCGCCGCTGTGTCTTCAAGGAATTTCACTTCTGCTGTTTTTGGGATCTCATTCGTGGAGAACCCTACCGGGATTTGTGTCACAGTGGCGAATTGCAATGCGAATGGTCAAGTCTCGCAAGTCCATAACGGTGCCAGACAGGACATTTTTTCAGTTCAAGGCATTTTTTTCCTCGAAGGAGGTATGAACCTTTGCTCAATTCCCAAAAATGCCGTTTTAGCAGGGCCCTTCAACCCATCACGGGCGTAGGCACGTGGCTCGTCACTCTGTGGGCACAATTCAACCTAGCGCTCTGTTAAGACAACGAATTTGGGGTTGAATCGTGAGGCGGGACCAAGCGGAACGACGCTCCACGTGCTTCGACTCGCCCCAATTTAGGTGTTGACGAGGCACGAGTATTGGATTCACCCGCAACCCACGTTGAGATTGTGGGGCCTTCATGCAGTGAAAAATCGCCTCGAACTCATTAGTAAGGGACGCACAAGACGCTTTGGATTGTTGTGGAAACCGACTTGGTGAAAACTGATGAGTTATTCCAAAAGAATGGGAAAAGAATGTATCACAGTGCCCGTCACAGTGTCGTAATCGTCCCCGTATCGTAACCATTACAGGAACCGCAGCGGTCGTTGATTGAGTCTGCAGATCACATGTGTAAGCTAATCCCACCTTAACGCAACGAACCGCGAGCATCTCGTGACATCGCAAAAATTATTCGGCATCAATGCATATGGTTCGACGGCGTCCACTGAATCCACTGAACGGCATTACGCTGGAAATGATGCTCGAGCAACTAGTCGCACATATGGGTTGGGAAGCGATGGGAGTGGAAGTTCCGATTCGTTGCTTCAGTCACGAACCCAGTGTGCGGTCGAGCCTTAAGTTTCTGAGGAAAACACCGTGGGCTCGAACCAAGGTGGAATGGCTTTATCGCAATCGTCAGAAAAAGATGAACTTGCCACTTGAGGACGCAACCGACGGTTGATGAGGGGGCGTGAACCAGATCCGTTGTCGCTGGCAAATATGAAACCCATTGCGATCTCTGCTTTGTTTTGCGGCCATGCCCGAACCCCGCGTTTCAAAAACGCGGCGAATTTATGGCTGGTCGCCTGCCGTGAATCACGATTTCTGTGAAATCAGTGGCTGATTCTTGACGAATCGAGCGGCACGCATCATTCTGACTGGACTTCACCTGAAAATATGAGACTGTCAGATCACACTACGTAGGGCCTCACGAAACTTGGCTCACCGCAGGTTATTTCATGCAGGAGATCGACATTGTCGGACAGCACTGTTCAGCCGCTCCCTCTTGATGCTAATCGACCATGCAAACCGGCCATCTCTGACGTGGGCAAGCAGTCAGATTCGCACGTTGTGCTGGGATTTCGGCTGCAGGATCGCCGCATTATGGTCGTTTTAATGTCCGGCCTTTTATTCTGGTTGACGCTTGAATGGCTGGTTGTTGCCACGCGCCGTCCGGATCCCTTGTCGGTTCAGCGGGGTTCAGCGTTTTTGGAAAAATTTCGGCTCAATGTGAACGAAGCGACTTGGGTGGACTGGATGCAACTGGACGATATTGGCCCTGCGCTGGCTCAGCGGATTGTCACAGATCGCAGTCTGAATGGCCGGTTTTCTTCGATCGAAGACGTTGCCCGAGTTCCCGGAATCGGGCCAGCAACTCTCGACCGCATCCGCCCGTGGCTTACAATGGGCCATGATGCACAAAAACCCTGATCCGCAAAAATCAACAGACAGCCCCCAGCAATCGCAGAGCTTGCAACAGACAAGGGGTAGCCGGCAGCGCTTTAATGCTTACCGCAACAAGGTGCAGCAAAAGCAACTTCCGAAAGGCAGTATTCATTCCACTGGTGACTCGCGCGCGGCAAAGGATCGCGTTCGTTCGTCATGGCAGCTGGTCCTGCGGTTTTTCGGATTGCTGAGGCCTTATCGCCGCCCTGTGTTTTTTGCCCTGCTGACCGTGACCGTTTCCACTGTCCTCGGACTATTGCCTCCAGCGGGAACAAAGTTCGTAATTGACTTTGCCTTGGATGGCAAACCACTGCCAACTTGGTTTAGCCGGTTGTTTCCATCTCTGACGACACCAACTCGCATTTTGGCGGCGGCCGTGATGGTCGTCGTGATCGTGTCGCTCCTGAAGATTGTAATCCATATTCAGGGGCGCTGGTACGCAACAAAAATCTCCAAGCAGATCCAACTTGCCGTTCGTCGCCGGGTCTTTGATCACGCGGTCAGACTTCCGTTGCATCGCGTTCACGAATTGCGATCCGGTGGCGTGGCATCTGTCCTGCGCGAAGATGGCGGTAGTGTGGGTGAACTTGTTTTCGGGATGCTCTACAACCCGTGGCGTGCCGTAATTCAATTACTGGGAAGTTTGGCCGTGTTGGCATGGGTAGATTGGACGCTGCTCTTGGGCGCCCTAGTTTTACTGCCGACCGTGTTTATCACGCACCGCGCGTGGATCAATAGTATTCGTCCGCAGTTTCGCGCTATTCGTAAGCAACGTGAATCCATCGATGCGGGGGCGGCGGAGACATTTGCCGGAATGCGGATTGTCCGTGCGTTCAGTAGGCAAAAGCGTGAAGCCGTGCGCTTCTCCGAAGAAAACAATCTCATGGCTCGCCAAGAACTGTATGCGTGGTGGTGGATGCGGGTCGTGGAGATGGTTTGGGAAACATTGATCCCGATCGCCAGTGCCGGCCTGTTGTTCTACGGCGGCTCGCGCGTCATCAGCGGACATATGTCGCTTGGTGACCTGATGATGTTTCTCGTCTATCTCCTGATGCTGTTGGAACCACTGGCCGCGTTGGCATCGAGTGCGACTCAGTTTCAAAATAGTCTCAGCGGACTGGACCGCATTCTCGATCTGCTCGAAGAACCTCGTGAAATGGAATCGACACCGGACAGCATTCGTGCAGATCGGAGCAGCATTCACGGAGACATGACGATCGAAGACGTCACGTTTCTTTATCCCGGAACACAAACGGCCGCACTCCACGAGATGCGTCTGAGCGTTAAGGCCGGCCAGACCGTTGCTCTGGTTGGTCCAAGTGGTGCTGGAAAAACGACACTCTGCAATCTGGTGGCACGGTTCTATGATCCAACACAAGGGCGGGTCACCCTAGATGGTCGCGATCTGAGAGACTACGACGTGGAATCCTTCCGCGCCCTGTTAGGTGTGGTCGAGCAGGATGTGTTTCTCTTCGACGGCACGATCGCGCAGAACATCGCGTATTCGTGCAAGCAGGCCACATCCTCCGAGATTCGTGGGGCTGCAGAAGTTGCCAATGCGCTCGAGTTCATTGATCGGCTACCGGACGGCATGAACTCCCTGATCGGCGAGCGTGGCGTTCGTCTGAGCGGTGGGCAACGCCAGCGACTGGCTATCGCGCGGGCCGTACTGGCGGATCCGAGGGTGCTGATTCTGGATGAGGCCACCAGTAACCTCGATACCGAAAGTGAGCAACTCATTCAGCAAAGCTTGGGACGGCTGATGAAAGGTCGCACAAGTTTCGTGATTGCGCATCGCCTGAGCACGATTGCTGGCGCGGATCTGATTGTGGTGATTGAAAACGGGCGAATTCTACAGACTGGAACGCATCACGAACTGATGGAACTTGGCGGCAAGTATCGCATGATGGTCGAACAGCAGGTGAAAATGACGCTTGGAAGCGTCAAACCCATGCCGTCTCGTTCCGGCTCGCTGCATCACGGGTAATTCTAGTACCTCGGCGCGCGGTAGAAATGAATTTACCGTCGCTGAATTCGCATGGATTCAGACCGTCCGTGGCAAGCACTGAATTCTTGCGAATCAGGCGACACGCTACTTGTGCCTGCGCGGGCCTGCCTAGGAATCGTTCAATTCTTTGTAGCTTCTGCAATCAGACGAATCCCCCCAGTACCCAAACTGCATCGTCGCCATCGGCAGTGTTTTATGTGTCTCGTTGGTTAGTTGTCATTTTGAGTACAGGCCGTGTCACGATGAAGGCGCGGTCATCGACTTAGGTTGAGCATGTCGGCAGACTTTGCTGCTGTAGAGTTGAGCCAGAAACGAAGTCTGCTCAGGATTTACAGCTTTGCCGAAGAAATCTGCCGACATTGACGATTGCTTGGCACGAAGGATGCCAGTAGGACTTAGATCAACATCAGTCGGACATCCCGAACGCGATACAAGGCTTAAGAAATTATCGTTCTTGAACATATGATTCAGGACGAGGCCCCACGCGAAAGGTTGTTGCTGGCGGATGCTGACGCGGACCTCAATGAGGTTCAGACAATTCTGAGAATTGCGAGAACCTTGATTTGTTTCAGAACATCCCCCTGCTGACATGCCCATGAAAGGAATTGATCATGTCGATCAACAATCTCCAGCTCGAACAGCAACTCCTTGATTCCGATGCTGGCCGCGCTGTTTATGATGCACTTATCCAAGCCAACATTGATCTGCGATGTGTCACGCTTGAACTGGTGAAAGACATGCTCAATGCCGAATACCGCCATCGCCACCGCATGGGTTGGCCCAATAGTCAAGGTTGCCTTGCGGCGCGAGTCTGAGTTCACGGCGGAGCCCTTCCACTCCCACCTTGGCCTCACATTGTTGGTGTGAGGTAAGCAGTCAGGTCATTTTAGTTGTGGCAATCTTGCGACAACAATTCCCGGCATCAGCGTGGTAAGCTTCGGGCCTTCGAAATCGACGAGGGATGAATTGATCCAAGGAGATGTCGAGTCTGCCAATGTGATATCAGATGCGACTGCGGCCGACGAGGTTTCATCAAAAATCAGATCTGCCAGCAGCACACCAGCGTTTTTTAACTGAGTTTCAGGCAGACTTACGGGCTGTCTCAATGCTTTGTCGATGTAGACTGCCGTCGTAACAGTCGGTGGCACCACTGCTGGAATGCCGGTTTCACCACCGTGGACCTGCACCCGCATCACCTCAGGTCGCCATGCTGCCGGAGGCTGCAAACGTACAATCGCCATTTGCGGTGAGAACACAGATTCTGTGACTGTCAGATTGAGATTCAAGCGAGCAATACCACCACTATGCACGATGGCATCTACCACGCTGAATCCAAATCGTTGCGTGACATTCGTGCAGAACATATCCCATAAATCGGAGTCACCTTTGCGGAATTCACATAGGATGCCACTGCCGCGATTTGCGAGCAGCACGTTGTCCAGTTCGCAACGTCGCGGAGGATGATTGAAGGACGCCGCATAGCCGCCGCCGGCAAACACGCTGTTCCGAATCATCACACTGCCCTCTGTTCCCGACAACTGATGCCATGCGAGCCCCACGAAATTGTCGTCGATTGCTGGCGACTGGATTACACATCCGTCGATCGTCAATGCACCACATTGGACTGCAAGCAGATGCGACGTGACCGGCTGGTTGGGAATTTCAGCAGCGACTGCATTCGATTGTTGGGACACCCTGATCCCATGCAGTTCCAGCGTGCGGGCCTGCAACACCCATTGCTGACCGACCGGCACGACAATATCCGCGGGCGGTGACGCATCACTTTCAATTCGCAGAGCGCCGGGGAATTCACGGCGTTCCGCTAGATACGTCGTGCCAGATTTCAGCTGAATCACGCCGTTGGCATCCACTGGAGGTAGCGAGATTGGCCCAGAAATGCTGGGAATATAACCTTTCTTCCGAATTTCTGTTGTCTCGTTGCCCATCGAATTAGAGCTAGATGCCAGCCGCAATGTTTGCGGCAGGATGCCGTTTCGGGCGGCGAGGAATACGAGCATTCCCAGCACGGAAACTGCAGCCGTCGGCCATCGCCACGATAAATTGTTGCGACCTAGCCGCACGCGTGGTCGCACGCGATTGCGGATAGCATGATCGGGCATCCGTCGCGCCAACGCGCGGCTCTGGTTCAGGCTGTTTCCAGACGCGGCTTTCCATACCTTCAGAACTTCCGTACTGCTACCGGGACGGAGTTCCGGTGAGCGGCGAGTCATTGACTGAATCAACCGCGACATCCATTCCGGACAATCAGGTACCAGATCTCGGACATCGACGAGATCGTGATCTTTCTGATGCATCAATCGTGTGACGGGATCGGCACTCAGCACAATCGGGCGACTTGTGAGTAGCTGCCAGAGCAAGCAGCCTAAGGCATAAAGTTCACTGCGGGCGTCGGCCGCGCGGCCTGTGCCGACTTGCTCCGGAGCAATACCATCACTGTCTCGCAGCGTCAGTTGATCAGTGAGTGCAAACGCGGGCTGGCCAAGTCGTCGTGAGAACGGATCAACGAGATGAATGCCTCCTCGGCTGTCAAGTCGCACGTTACGCAAGACAAGATCCCCATGCAGCAATCGAACGGATTCAAGCCAAGTCAGTGCGCAAAGAAGTTCACGGCCAACTTCTGCGACCACCTCCCATGGCAATCGCCCACCCCGAATTAGCAATTCTTCCATCGACCAGCCATGGACAAATTTCGACACAAAAAAATGAGCGGACGTCGTCGTCCCTGAGTGATCCGAATCGTGATTCTGTGCTGAGGCACACACCGCGATTTCCTGAGGCACCGTCAACGCTGCTGGAATCGTACTACGGAGACGATCAATTGCTGCCAGTAATTCTTCGATGCATTGTTCCTGTGATGCGTTCATGCCAGTTGTCACTTGACGTAAGACAAACTGCTGACTCGGCTTTTCATCAATGGCCAGATAGGTTGATCGACCGAGAGCTCGTTGACGCTGAAATCGTCCCACAACGACAGCATGCACGGTGTCGGTCTGAAGCTGATCAGCCTGCCATGCGGTCAGACATCTTTGCTGGACGAGTGCATCCAGCCAGACAGAATCAAAGTCCGGCAAATCATGGCAGAGTCGCCTGACGTGAGGCTCACAATTCAGTAATTCTGCCTTGGTGCAGAGGTTTTGCTGCGTGAGGATTTTCGTGAGTCGATCTGAAGGTTTCCGCATCCTTGCCTGCCCCAAAAGTGTTCATGCGGCCGGCATCGTGAGTCCCTGACTCAATGCACCGCTTCCCCATCCCCACATTGTCCCAGAAAGCGGTGCTCCGCGACAAGGCGGCTTTTGGAATGGGGGGAGTTGACTACGCAACGCAGCACGGCTAGGAGTGAATCAGGCTCCCTGGCTGCGGGAGAGTCTCCGGTAACAGGTTGATTGCGGTTGTGTTTGGCAGAGCGGCTGCGTATGACTCTGCCGCACGCGGCCTTTGAGAATTCGCGTGCCAGCCCTTTTTTCGCCACTTTCCCAACTGAATTCCTGCAAGATGACCTCGCTCGATCCTGTCGTTGCTCGTGAAGCCGCTCGCCGACGTACGTTTGCTATTATTTCGCATCCGGACGCAGGTAAGACGACGCTCACCGAAAAACTGCTGCTCTATGGTGGCTGTATCGAAACCGCGGGAGCTGTGCGGGGCCGCAAGAATCAGCGTGGTGCCACCTCCGACTGGATGGCGCTCGAACGCCAACGCGGGATTTCTGTTAGTTCTACCGTTCTTGCATTCGAATTCGAGGGCTGTCAGATCAATCTGCTGGACACGCCCGGGCACAAAGACTTCAGTGAAGACACTTATCGAACACTGGTTGCCGCCGACTGCGCCGTAATGGTGCTAGACCTTGCAAACGGCGTCGAAACTCAAACAGAAAAACTTTTCAACGTTTGCCGAATTCGCAAGATTCCGGTGCTGACGTTCGTGAACAAAGTGGATCGCCCCGGCAAAGAGACGCTGGAAATTCTGGAAGACATTGAATCAAAACTTGGGATTATCCCGGTGCCCGTCAACTGGCCATTGGGCACCGGTTTTGATTTTCGCGGAGTGATTGAATTGGCAACTCGCCAAGCCGCTGTCTTCGAAACTCGTGACAACATGCACCGCCTCGAAGCTCGTGTGCAGCCGTTGGCAGAGATTGACCCAGCGACTATGCCGCCCGGAATTGTGGCCCAAGCTCAAGAGGAAGTTGCACTTTTAGAAGCCGCCGGTGCCAGCTACGACCGCGCGCGATTTCTACGTGGCGAAGTCAGCCCTGTGTTCTTCGGAAGTGCTTTGACAAACTATGGCGTGGAGCAGTTTTTGCGAGGCTTTTTGGGCCTGTGTCCCACGCCACGTGATCGCAACAGTGATGTGGGATTTGTGCCGGCGACGCGGCCTGAGTTCTCCGGCTTTGTGTTTAAGATTCAGGCCAATCTTGACCCTAAGCATCGCGATCGAGTCGCGTTTGTACGTGTGTGCTCCGGAACCTTTCGCCGGGAAATGGAAGTCTTTCATCCGCGAACCGGTAAGAAGATCCGACTGCGGCGCGCCCATAAGCTGTTCGGCCAAGAACGCGAAACGATGGATGAAGCGTTTCCAGGGGACATCATCGGATTGGTCAATCCTGGCGAATTTATGCTCGGTGATACGATCTGCGAAGGTCCGCCGGTCGTGTTTGAGGCGTTGCCTCAGTTTTCGCCGGAGTTCTTTGCGACCATGATCTGTTCCGATACGGGGCGCCGCAAGCAGTTTGAACGAGGCTTATCGCAACTGCTTGAAGAGGGCGCGATTCAGATATTTAACTCACCACATTCTTCGATCCGCCAGAACATCATGGCGGCCTGCGGTGAACTGCAGTTTGATGTCGTGAAATTCCGGTTGCAGGCCGAATACGATACCGAAACAGAAGTCCGGTGGCTCAACTATAAAGTGGCTCGCTGGGTCGTCCTGAAACCAGGAGGCAAGGCCGAACTGCAGTTGCTGTCGTCCTGTCGCGAAGTCGTCGATCAGTACGACCAACGAGCGGTGCTGTTCCTGTCCAACTGGGAGGCACAACATTGCCAAAAACAGAATCCCGATTGGGAGTTTCAAACGATGCGTTTCAGAACGACGGCAAAATAACTCCCTCACGATGCATGGACTTTTGACGGCGTGTGATTCCGCGCAAACGTGCGGATCTGGCGCGCGGACTTGCGAATGCACCCGGACTCTATCCGCAACTTGCAATCTGGGCTGTTGCTGGGTAACTTCAAGCAGGGTTGAGACGAGCCCGCTAAGTCTTCAGAGATTGGGGCTCATGGCATCGCAACTTCAGGGACTTGTGCAAGGCCGAAGGGGGGCTATCATGGCAACCAAAAATCTGTCACGTCGTGATTTGTTGCAGACCACAGTGGCTGCCACCGCGGTGGCTTCCATTGCATCACATCCATTAACTACTTTCGCTGCTGCTAAGGAAAATATTATGAAGGGCAATATCAAACACTCCGTCGTCTTCTGGTGCTTCAATGTGGCTGGGGAGAAATGGGATATCGAGAAGACCTGCGAAATTGCTAAAAGTCTGGGATGCCAGTCGGTGGAAATCTGCGGTCCGGAAGAATGGCCGACCATCAAGCGGCACGGTCTGACATGCGCAATCGCTTCAAACGGGATGCCGGGGGCACCATTTATGAAGGGCCTGAACAATCCCGCTTATCAGGCGCAGGTAATCGAAGTCACCTGCAAAATGATCGACGATTGTGCGGCAGCCGGCGTCCCCAATGTCATCGCGTTCACGGGCTATAAGTGGAAAGACGCTGAAGATCCAACCAGCGGTGAAATTTCGCTGTCGGAAGGCGCGGACAACTGTGTCGCGGCTCTTAAGAAACTCGCCGTTCATGCAGAGAATAAGGGCGTCACTGTGTGTCTCGAGCACTTGAATACCAGAGACGGCTCTCATCCCATGAAGGGGCACCCTGGTTATCAGGGCGATGACATCGACTACGTGGCCAACATTGTGCGGCGAGTCGGTTCACCTCGGGTAAAATTATTGTTCGACATTTACCACGTCCAGTTGATGAACGGTGACGTGATTCGTCGCATCGAAGAATGTAAGGATGTGATTGGCCACATTCATACGGCCGGCAATCCGGGACGTGCCGAACTCGACGACAACCAAGAGATCAACTTCCCACCGATCATGCGGAAGTTGCTTGAGATTAAATACACTGGTTTTGTGGGCCACGAGTTCATCCCGACGCGCGATCCTCTGGCTGGCTTACAGCAGGCGATTCAGCAGTGTGACGTCTAGTTGCACGCGTTGCCTTGGGGATTTTCTGTTTCTGAACAGTTTAACCAAGATGGCGAGTTCGACTACTTCTCATGAAGAGTTGAACTCGCCATTTCTATTGGTTTGTGATGTTGCTTGAATTATTTCTTTTCGAACTCGGCATCGATCACATCGTCATCGCCGCTTTTGGCACCGGCGGCATCGCCGCTGTCTGCGGCGGTATTACCTTTGTTCTCAGACACATGCTGGGCCAACGCCTGAGACGCCTGCATCAATTCATCACATGCAGCCTTGATCGTCGCAGCATCGTTCCCCTCGGCGGCTTTCTTCACCTTTTCCATTGACGCTTCCACGGCAGACTTCGACGACGCATCCAGTTTATCGGCGTGCTCCTTCAGTGTCTTCTCCGTCTGATGAATTAACGCCGATGCTTGGTTTTTCGTGGTGGCAAGATCCTGCTTCTGCTTGTCCTCTTCAGCGTGAGAGTCCGCGTCCTTGCGCATCCGATCGATCTCTTCGGGCGACAAACCACTGGACTGTTGGATCTGAACTGAATGCTCTTTACCGGTCGCTTTGTCTTTGGCTGACACATTCAAAATGCCGTTCACATCGATGTCGAACTTGACTTCAATCTGAGGCTTTCCGCGTGGCGCAGCAGGGATTCCGTCAAGATTAAATTCGTCCAGTAAGCGGTTGTCCGCCGCCATTTTACGTTCGCCTTGAAAGACGCGAACGTTCACCGCAGGTTGATTATCCGCTGCCGTGGAGAATGTCTCGTTCTTTGTCGTCGGGATGGTGGTGTTGCGTTCGACGAGCACCGTCATGATTCCGCCTTCAGTTTCAATCCCGACGGACAGTGGGGTCACATCAAGCAATACGATATCTTTAACGTCGCCACTGATAATCCCGCCCTGAATCGCAGCACCCAGCGATACCACTTCATCCGGGTTCACGCCCTGATGTGGTTCCTTGCCAAACATTTCACGCACAAGTTTTTGCACTTTAGGAACGCGAATCGAACCTCCCACCAGCACAATTTCCTGAATGTCGCTAGGTTTCAGCTTTGCGTCCTTCAAAGCATTCAGCACCGGTTGACGGCAACGTTCAACTAACGGATCAATCAACTCTTCGAATTTGCTCCGCGAGATACTCAGTTGCAAATGCTTCGCTCCACTGGCGTCGGCTGTAATGAACGGAAGATTGATGTCCGTCGCCTGTTGCGACGACAATTCTTTCTTCGCCTTTTCTGAAGCTTCACGGAGACGCTGCAAAGCCATGGGATCTTTCCGCAAGTCGATGCCTTGTTCCTTTTGGAATTCTTTGGCGATGTAGTCGATTAATACTTCGTCAAAGTCATCGCCGCCCAAATGCGTATCGCCGTTTGTGCTCAAGACTTCAACAAGTTCATCGCCGACTTCCAAGATAGACACGTCGAACGTCCCACCACCAAGGTCGAAGACACAGATTTTTTCTTCTTTCTTTTTGTCCAGACCATACGCCAAAGCGGCGGCGGTCGGTTCGTTAATGATCCGCGCAACATCCAAGCCCGCAATCTGTCCCGCGTCTTTCGTGGCTTGGCGTTGAGCGTCGTTGAAGTAGGCCGGCACTGTGATCACGGCCTTGTTGACCTTGTGGCCAAGATAGTTTTCTGCAGCTTCCTTAAGTTTGCGCAAAACCAACGCCGAAATTTCCGGGGGCGTGTATTCTTTTCCGTGGACGTCAACCTTCACATAATCCGTGACGCCGCCCACAACCTTGTAAGACACCAACTTTTCTTCCGACTCCACTTCGCGATGACGGCGACCCATAAAGCGCTTAATCGAATAAATAGTATTTTGCGGATTTGTGACCGCTTGACGTTTGGCTGGTTCACCAACCAGTGTTTCGCCCTTGGTCGTAAAGGCAATCACGCTGGGGGTCGTGCGACTACCTTCTTGATTCGCAATCACACGAGGCTCGCCACCTTCCATGATCGAAACCACTGAATTTGTAGTGCCTAAATCGATACCAATGATTTTCTCGCCTGAGACAGCCATGACGATGATCCCTCTTTCCAATTCTTTCGGTCGCAGACTCCGTCACTCCAGAAAGCGACACTCTGCGGTTTTCTTGTGATAGCGGCTCACGGTGATTTGCCCAAGGCAAGGAGCCAGTAAAATTTCGGGCCGCAACAAATACGGGTGAAGTGCCAAACCAATGGACACCTACGTGTCAAGAACTGACAAGCACTATCACGACTTAGCAGGTTCTATGCCGATCTGTAAAATTCAATAAAACATGTGTTTTATGAGGTGTTTCACTCTCAGTAACGGATAACAACGCCACAGAATATGCCAGAGTGGCAGGCTTGCAGGCTCCCGGGAGATTGCCGTGCTATGTCTAATTGGCAGTAAACGAGCGGTTGTCGATTTTATGCCATTCTGGCGTTTCCCGACATCTCACTCACTGTGACGCCAGAGCCTTGTTTTCTTGGGTGTATTCTGTGCAGACCGAAGTGGCGTGTCGCTGGATTTTAAAGGATTCGGCGGCGAGCAAGATTCATGGCCGAATTCGGACGAAATTCGGCTCCCACAATTCATCTCAAGCAGGCCCGAGCGGAGTATCGCTGTGTTTTCAGGCCGAGGCTGGCATTGAGGTGTTCGCGTCTGCATATCGCAGGGTGTTAAGTCCAGCAGGCCGAGTCATCATCGGGCTTCTGTTGCTCAACTTTTGTGGCTGCGGCAGATACGCTGGCGAAGATCTGATAAAACCGTAAGATTTTCGAGACAATCGGTGGGCTGCTTGACAGGGAAATCCCCCGTTTGTACAAGCCGAGACTAATTTTTGGCGGGATGTCGGATCCTCACTCCGTAGCCTTGTGTTGCAGAGTGTCGTTGGCCGGGTCTGGTTTCGCGGTCGAGTTCACTCGAGGTCACGTGAGGTCACGGACGAACACCGGTGAGCAAGTCTGAGTCCTCTCTTGGCACGCACAAACCGCTAGGGCTAAGTAAGCTAATGGCAAAGAAACCGATTGCAAAATCACCCGTTCAGACTTTGGCCAAGAAGGCCCCAGAAAAAACTGCAGTAAAGGCACGTCCTGCGCCCAAGTCTGCACCTGCCGCCAGTAGCCTAGCCGCAAAAAAGGCAGTCACCAAAAAGGCGGCCAAGCCGGTTGCCAGAGACACAGATAACGTTGCGCGAGTCAAGCGTGCGGGGTTGGCGGAGCGTGTCGCACCGGCTCCACTTCCACCGGAAGTTGAGCTAGGGAATGTGGATGAGCAATTGGTGGCTTTAGTGAACAAGCGAGCATCGCTCTATTTGCAGAAGATGAAGGGTGTCGAAACACCCTCAAAGATTATCTTCAGTGATCTGGATCAGCAGCAAGTCTGGGGGATGATTGAACGTTGCAATGAGGGGCCGCTGACATCTGCTGAGATCAAGACAATTTTTCGTCCCTTAATGAGTGCAGGCCGCCAGCGTATCAAGAGTATTCGGGTGGCGTATCTCGGGCCAGCCTATAGCTTCACGCATCAGGCCGCGATTGCAAGATTTGGTGAGGGTGCCGATCTCGTTCCTGTGAGTACGATTGCGACAGTGTTCGAAGAGGTGAATCGCGGGCATGTGGACTTCGGTCTTGTCCCCATCGAAAATAGTACCGACGGGCGGATCGTAGATACGTTGGACATGTTTACACGGCTGCCGCTGAGGATCTGTGGCGAGGTGCAACTGCATGTGCATCATTATTTGCTGGCCCGTTGTGATCGCAGTGAGATTACCGAGATCTATAGTAAGCCACAGGCATTGTCACAGTGTCGTGACTGGCTTGCTAAGCACATGCCGCAGGCTCGGCAGATTGAAGTGACGAGCACATCCACGGCGGCGCAATTGGCACGCGATAAACCAAATGTTGCTGCCGTTGCGAGCCATCAAGCGGCGATTCAGTACGATGTTCGGATCGTTGCCGAATGTATTGAAGACAATCAGAACAACATCACACGCTTTGCGGTGATTGGTGACAGTGTTGCAGCGCCGACTGGGTGTGATCGCACAGCCATTTTGTTGCAGATTCCTCATCGCCCGGGTTCGCTGTCAGATGCTTTAGAAACATTTCGGCGAAATAAGATCAATCTGACTTGGATTGAATCGTTCCCCTTGCGGCAGCCTGCGATCGGGTATCTGTTCTTCCTTGATTTTGAAGGGCATGTCTCAGAGCCTAGGATTAAGAAGGCACTTAAGGAATTGGAGACCCTTCCTCCCGACCGTCTCGAAGTGTTAGGGTCTTATCCTCGGAGCGAACCACTGAAGTGATGCACGCTGCAGATTTCGCAATCCATCTGCGATCGATGTGCGTGTCGCGATCATGAACTTGCGAAACCATGGACCACCCCTGAAGAACTCATCCCAAAATTAGTTTATTGCAAGAAAGCCATTTTACCTCATGCGTCGTTTTTTAATCGCTGGTAACTGGAAGATGAACACAACTCGGCAATCCGGAGTTGCCTTGGCTGGGGAACTGGCCGCTGTGGCTGCGAACTATGACCCGGCCGTCGAAGTTTTGGTATGTCCGCCGCACCCCTACCTTATTCCTGTTGCTGAGAAACTGGGGGGCAGTGCCGTTCAGATAGGGGCTCAGGATTGTTACTTTCAAGCACCGGGTGCGTTCACGGGGGAAGTTGCTGTTGAGATGCTCAAAGACTGCGGTTGCCGCTATGTCATTCTGGGACATAGTGAGCGGCGGCATGTGCTGGGTGAAACTGACGAGATCATCAATCGCAAGACGCGGGCCGCAATTTCAGGCGGTCTGCATGTCATATTGTGCGTCGGTGAATTGTTGAGCGAACGTCAAGCAGGCCAGACGGAAGAAGTGCTGGACCGGCAAATGCAGGGTGGTTTGTCGGGGGTTACCGAGGCGGAAGCGGAGCATCTTGTGATTGCCTATGAACCCGTGTGGGCAATTGGCACTGGAGTCACTGCAACGCCGGAGCAGGCGGAATCTGCCCATGAACACCTTCGCAACTGGCTTGCTAGTCGCTATACTCCAGCGTTTTCAGAACGTGTCCGGATTTTGTACGGTGGAAGCGTGAAGGCAGACAACGCCGAAACGCTGCTGGGGCAGGCAAACGTGGACGGAGCCTTAGTTGGCGGTGCCAGCCTGAAAGCTAGTACATTTGTCCCGATCATTGAAGCGGCTTGCAAGTTGTCGACTAGGACATGATCACCGGCCGTCTGAAGAGCACCGCAGGGTGATCTATGAGCGTCAACAAACGCAATGTATTGTCGGAATTTTCTGTGTTTAAAATGTTCTTTGCTGTGAAACGGATTGGCAGATGTCGTTCTTGATTGGAACATTGAGTTTTGTGATGGTAGCGATCAGCCTGTTCATGATCCTGCTAGTGCTGATTCAGCGCGGGCGGGGCGGCGGGCTTGCGGGCGCGTTCGGCGGCATGGGCGGCCAGAGCGCATTTGGAACGCGAGCGGGCGATATGTTCACGCGGATCACAATCGTGCTTGCTGTGGTGTGGGTGCTGCTCGCTGGTGGTCTCGGCATGATGATGCGGCGGGACGCCGAAGCTGCTAAGACGGGTAAGGACAAGGGCGGCTTTGAGCAGGGGGCAGAATCCAATAAGAAGCAGGACGACGCTGGCAACACACCTGAGAGCAGTTTAAAGTCAGACGATGCAGCGAAAACCAAGTCTGAAGTACCTTCAAAATCTGAAGATGTGGTTCCGTCGGATGCATTGACTCCAGCGGAACCGGATGTTCCGGCTCTGGATGCCGAGAAGGCAGACGCGAGCGAAGTTGAAAAATCAACACCCGCTGAAAACACTGACACACCGCAAGAAGTGGAGCCTGTAAAAGAGGTTCCTGCCGATGTCCCAACGCCGGGTGTGGAAACACCTGCAACCGAACCAAGTCCTTAGTCCTTAGTGCTTAGTGCAAGTCGTGTGGCCGGAACGCAGCCTTCAGGCTGTTCTGTGCTCCAACTGGCAACCAAGATTGACATTTCTGTAAGGTAGTTCAAGCGTGCTGCTTAGCATGACCGGATTTGGAAACGCCTCATATGATTCCGACAACGTGCATGTCAGTTCGGAAATCAAATCTGTCAACAATCGCTATCTGAAATTGTCGGTGAGAATGCCGGACTCAGTCGCGAGATTTGAAGCGGACATCGAAAAACTGATTCGATCGCGGGTTGCACGCGGATCGATTCAGGTCTCGTTACGTGTCCGCTTTCATGGTGGGCAGAGTGAATATCGCATTGATTCAGACCTCCTCAGATCCTATCAGACGCAACTTTCGGCGATCGCTACGAGTGACGGTAACCGTCCGCACCTTGGCCATTTGCTGCAATTGCCGGGTGTTGTCACACAAACAGAATTGCCAGATGACCTTGTGAATTCGCTCTGGCCAGCCGTGGAGAAATGTCTGACTGAGGCATTGGATCACTTTGATGACTTTCGCCAGCGCGAAGGTGAATCGATGCGGCAAGATATGGAACGTCAATGCGAAGTGATTGAAACTGAAGTGAAGCAGGTAGCGAGATTGGCACCGCAGGTTGTCAATGAATACCGGGATAAGATTTTGGAGCGTGTGCGTCGGTTGATATCCGATGCATCAGTCACGCTCGGCGAAAATGATGTCATCCGCGAAGTTGCTGTATTTTCCGACCGCTGCGATATCAACGAAGAGATTACTCGGCTGAGAAGTCACACGGAACAATTCCGTCGCATGCTGAACGGAAATTCTTCGCAGGGGCGGAAGCTTGAATTTATCGGTCAGGAGATGTTCCGCGAAATCAATACGACAGGTTCCAAGGCGAATAATGTGACGATTGCATTGAGTGTGGTAGAGATGAAAGCGGCAATCGAGCGCATGCGTGAAGTGCTGCAGAACGTCGAATAACATGCGAAGTGCTTAGAGCAGGAAGATAGGAGTCAATGGTTCAGTCCGGGTCGGAACGGATCATCGTGTTGTCTGGTCCTAGTGGCAGTGGAAAAACAACACTGGTCCGGGAACTGGTGACATTCGCGGAGGTTATCTTGGTGAAATCAGTCTCTGCCACGACTCGTCCACCACGGCCCATGGAGGTTCACGGGGACGACTATTGGTTCCTCACAGACGCAGAATTTCAAGGAAAAATGCACAATGGTGCGTTTCTTGAACATGCCGAAGTGTTTTCTTCGGGTTATTTATATGGAACATTGCGGTCCGAACTGGACCGAGCGTGGGAGCAGAATGGTTGGGCATTCTTGGAAATCGATGTCCAAGGAGCACTGAAGGTCATGCAGCAGTACCCAAATGCTGTTACGATTTTCCTTAAGACGCCGTCCTCCGCAGAATTTGAACGTCGCCTCAGGGCTCGGGGAACGGAATCGGAAAGTATAATTCAGCGTCGACTAGCGACAGCAGAGCGAGAGCTGCAGCTGGCAGACAGATACAAATATGTGATTGTGAACGATCAGCTGGAAACCGCGGTCAGCGAGATCTGTGTGATACTGAAGGCGGAGGAGATGGCTCGAAATGCTTGATGAATTCCGTGAAGATGCAATTGCCCGTAAAGTTGGCGGTCGATTCAAACTGACTGCAATGATTCAAAAGCGCATGGTTGCGTTGAATCGTGGCGCGCGACCACTGGTCGATCTGGGCACCAAGGATCTGATGCAGATCGTCGTGGCTGAGATCATGGGTGACAAAATCTACCTTGACACAACCGGCAACGTAAAAACCGTCGCCGACGATTCTCCGCTCGTTGATAAACTCGATCGACTACTAGCTGACGACGGTGGTCCGAATCTCAGCGATCTGTAGCGTGCATCGGCGACTGACGCTGTACTGCTTATGAAGACTTGCACATGTCTAGTCCACTTAGCAATCGCGAGATTTTGCTCGGCGTCTCCGGGGGAGTTGCGGCTTATAAAGCCGCGGACCTCTGCAGTCGCCTTGTGCAGGCTGGCGCGAAGGTGACGGTGATCATGACAGACGCTGCGCATCAGTTCATTGGTGCAACGACGTTTGAAGCGCTCACGGGACGTCCTGTGTACACTCATGTGTTTAAGCCTCAGGAACATTTTCAGGGCGAACACATTGGTCTTGCGCGGAGGGCCTGCCTCGTGGTGATCGCACCGGCAACTGCACAGACAATCGCACGGTTAGCGCATGGCATGGCGGATGACCTGTTGAGTACGACGGTGTTGGTGACGACGGCTCCTGTGATTGTTGCTCCGGCGATGAATTGCGAAATGTGGGCTAAGCCAGCGGTTCAGCGGAATGTGGCCCAACTTGTGAGCGACGGCTATCACATGATTGGGCCGGAAGCAGGCTGGTTGAGTTGCGGTCAGGTTGGTGCCGGTCGGATGGCAGAACCCGGAATGATTGTACGTGAGATGGAAACCGTGTTGGCTGGCGTCAAGGAATAGATTTCGCGGACTCGGACGACCGAGCCGATCTGTGTAACCCCAGCAATTTGATCCCATGAGAATCCTGATTACTGCCGGACCGACTCGCGAATACATCGATGACGTTCGCTTTCTTTCCAACGCGAGCAGCGGACGTATGGGATATGCTCTGGCTGCGGCGGCGATTGCTGCGGGCCACGAGGTGGTGCTCGTCACTGGACCGGTGGAGCTGGCCCCGCCGGAGGGGTGTGATGTTTATCGAATCGAAACAACTGACGAATTGCGGGAGCGTTGTCTCGAACTGTTTCCATGCTGCGATGGCGTGATCGCCACAGCCGCCGTCTGTGATTATCGTCCTCGGACACGCGTCACCGGCAAGATCACAAAGACAGGTCAGCCGATAGTGCTGGAACTTGTGGAAACATCCGATGTGCTTGCCCAGCTTGGCACGCAAAAGGAGCATCGCTGGATTGTCGGATTCGCCCTTGAATCCCAAGATCCGCGGAATAACGCCATGCGAAAGTTGCGCATGAAGAACTGTGACTGCATTGTGCTGAACGACACATCTGCCATCGGGGCGTTGACCAACGCGGTAGAGATTCTGTCACCGGAGGCTGAGACGATTGCTGTCTACAAGGGGACGAAACAGCATGTGGCCGAACGGCTACTGGAATTAATTAAAGATTCGATTCACGCCAAGCCCAGACGCGCGTAAACCGCATTCGGTATCATTCCGCAGCATCGACTCTGTTCCCCGTGTCCTTCGCTGGCGTTTCCGGTATGGTCTCCGGATGAGGGTGTTCTTCAGCCTGATTAAACTTTGGTGTCAGCAGTTCAATCTGACCGACAGGATGCGGCGAGGCGAATTCGGTTGGCTCTGTCTCCAAATGCGGATTGTCGACTGCATGGGTTCTTTCCTGAGCCCGCAGGATCGCATCATCGTACGCTGCGGGACACCATTTGCCTTCCTGCAGATAGATATTATTGAATTCTAGGAGTCGGCCCGTGGCTAGATTCAGGCTGGTAATTGCTTTGTTATAAGCCACGATCTGCTGGTAGTAGGAATTTTCGGAATTCGCGAAGCTCTCTTGGGCTCGCAATTCAAGATCCGCAGTTGCAGTCCCGCCAATTCTTTGTTCGCGAAAGATTCTTACTCGTTCATTTGCCGCTTCGCGTCGATTGAGAGTCGATTGAGCGGCTGCGTAAGTCGCCGTGACATCTTGAATGGCATTCGCAATGTCGTGGGCAATATTACGTTCCTGCGCTGCGAGCAGGGCATTGGCTTTAGCGACCTGCAGTTCGTAGTTCCGAGCTTGGCTGCGCGCCTGACGGAGACCAATCGGCATATTGAACTGCATCCCAACGTTCCACGCATTCAAGTCGTCACGCGACATGGATCCAAATGCACTATTTGTCGGATTACTGGTACCTTGACTCACCAGTTTGTCGCCAAAACCGAGGATATTATAACCCGCCACGGCATTCAGGCTTGGCCGCACAAGGTTGCGTGCCGCATCCAACTGTAGTTGTAGGCTTTTGATCTGCCACTTTTGGCGTCGCAATTCCACGCGATACGTCAAGCCATCGACCAGACTTGACTGCCAGTCAGGACGCAGTTCCGCCATGATCGGGTCTTCTGCCGGTCGCAAGACAGTGCCGTCATTCATTGGAAGTCCCACCAGTCTTCGCAATTCCGATTCTGCTTGGTACAACTGGTTCAGCGCAAGTTCGAGGTTGGCTTTGGTTTCGTAAAGTCGATCCCGCGCCTGCGGTTCTTCGCCCTTGATCCCGGTTCCCACATCTTCTTTGTCCTTCAGCACCCGCCACGTCCCGAAAGCGCTTTCGTGCGCTGTCACGCTGGTGTCGTATAGGTGATACGCGAGATACAGATCCCAATAGGAATTTTCGATATCACGCAACGCAGTCCGCACGGCAACTTCAAAATCTGCCAGTGAAATGTCCTGATTGATGCGTGCAATGGCGACACCTTGGCTGACCCCCGTGATCGGTCCAAATGCCGGATTCGTCGTGCCTGCGACGCGGGTGAATTCTACGCCGCTTCCCGCCAGCAGAGGCTGATTAATCTGGGCTCCAAGGACACCCTGATAGGCTGAGGGATAACCCATCGAATTGCTTGCCGAAGCCTCTGACCAATTGCTAATCACCGAAACATTGGCTCCGGTCGCCAACGCTTTGCTGAGTGATGTATTAAAAACTCCGCCCTCATTCTGCACTCTACCGTAAGGAGAAATATTAGGTCGATTGTCCTGCCCTGAGAGGATTAAACTGGATGCCAAGCGCGCGTCAAAGTCCGAAAGTGCGGCATCCATTCCGCGGCGACCGAACAGAATGCCTGTTTCCTGAATAGCCGAATCATAAACCGACGCGACGCCACCCGGATTTGTCAGCACGACTTTGGAACCAATCCCACCCAACGCGCTGGTTTCAATAATTTCGTTATGCGATAATGCGGTCAGAATCATTTCATGCAGGGTCACATCCTTGACTTCGTCATCGGCGCTTCGCTGCAGATTGCGGGGCTCGCCGCTGAGTTGCACGGCGCGGGCCGTGACGTTTTCCAAGGCTGGGTGTTCGATCGCGGTATTATAGCCTCGATATGCCGTGATTTGTTTGTCACCGTCCGCATAGTGAAGTTCGCTTGGTCGTTTCTTACGCGACATCGAACAACCCGATAACAGCAATGATGATGTCAACGCAGCCACGATGAGCAGATTCGGAAGCCGCGTCCGCAGACCTGTTATAGGTCGCAGACATCGGGCCTTTTGTTTCTGACGAAGTACACGCGGATCATGAATTGATTCCACAAGTGCTGCAACCAATTGGCTGAGGCGAATTGCAACCTGACTCAATGCGAACGATTTCATGTGACATCCCTGTCCTTTGTGAATTGTCACACGTCGTCGCGCAGCTGAACGGCATGAAATGCTTGTCCACGCAAACGGCATTGTCGTCTATGAATTAGGAACGTCCTTGCCCCAAACTTCACGACAAAACGGGCGAAGTCCTGTGATCCGCAGATTTCGCCAATGTGACAAATCAACCATATTAGGTATCGTCGTTTTCTTCGGCATTGCTTGAGCGACCAACACGAGGACCATATTCGGTATAGACCATTCCTAGCTTCTTCTTGAAAAAGACAACCTCACCTGCGTCATTTCCCTCAACGGCATGACCGGCAAATTGCAAAAAGTAGCCACCAAAAAAACAGACACATGGCCACCAAGGCGCCGCTCCTGCCAAAATAGTCCATGCAGTCCCCCCAAACGTCAGCGGAACTCCGATGAAATGCAGCCCCTGATTGATGCGATTTCGATGTCGCGGTAAATAGTTTTTCAGGAACGCCTTGAACATCACAAATCCCCTAAAGGAATGATGAAGCGGGGAATGAGCGGTCTGGAACAAATCGTGCGAAGCCCACTTCAGGCCATTTGGCTATTGGTTTCTGTCCCATTCTCCTAAGCCAACGCAAGCGAACTATTCCAGACGTCCCGCACAGCTTACCTCATCGGAATTGATCATGGGAATCAGCAGGCCTCCCAATTGGTCGATCCCATTGGAATCCGCCGTCATTACTTATACAGTGAACCTAGAAACAATAGGCCGTGATTCTTTTTAGACATTTCCCGGCGGGACTCCCCGGCGATTGGTGATAAAAACATGACAACAACTGAAACGGCCACGACTACCGAAGTCGGCAGCTACTTCATCTCCAACTATCCACCTTTCTCGCAGTGGAAGTCTGAATTGGTTTCCCATGCACTCGAGGCGTTGGACTCTGATTCGGGGCAAACGTCCAAGACTCCGCTGGGTCTCTACATTCACATCCCTTTCTGTCGCAAACGTTGCAAGTTCTGCTACTTCCGGGTGTACACAAATCAGAACGCCCAAGCGATTGAAAACTATGTCCAAGCTTTGATGCGGGAGATTGAACTCATCAGCCAGCGCGCCGCTATCGGAAACCGCGAGCTGAAATTCGTCTACTTCGGCGGTGGCACGCCCAGCTACTTAAGTTCCCGCCAACTTCGATCACTCCGCGATCGAATGAGCGAATTCATTTCCTGGGACCGCGCGGAAGAAGTTACCTTCGAATGTGAACCGGGCACTTTGAATCTGGAGAAACTGGAAACTCTTCGTGACATGGGTATCACGCGCATCTCACTGGGAGTCGAAAACTTTGACGATCGCATTTTGGAAGAAAACGGCCGAGCGCATTTATCTCCGGAGATCATGCGGGCGTATGACTGGATTCAGCAGGTCGGGTTTCCGCAGGTCAACATCGACCTGATCGCGGGGATGATTGGGGAGACCGACGACAACTGGCATCGGTGTGTCGAGAAGGCGGCTGAAATGCAGCCTGACAATATTACGATGTACCAGATGGAACTCCCTTTCAACACTGTGATCTCAAAGGAGATGCGTGAAACGGGAGTCGCGTCGCCGGTGGCAGACTGGCCAACGAAGCGTCGTTGGGTGAGTGAAGCGATGGATCGATTGCTCGCTGCGGGGTATCACGTTTCAAGCGGCAATGAGATGATTAAAAATCCGGCCACCGATCACTTTGTGTACCGAGATCATTTGTTCCGAGGCAGCGATCTGATTGCCACGGGCGTTTCGAGCTTCGGACATTTCCAGGGTGTTCATTACCAGAATCTCGATGGCATCGAAGACTACATGGAAACCGTCAATCGCGGCGAACTGCCGATCAACCGTGCCTTGCGACCGACAGTCAAGCAGATGTTGATTCGGGAGCTCATCTTGTTGCTAAAGGAAGGCCGTGTAGATCTTAGCTGCATCAATAAAAAATATAACATCCGAGTTCAAGAAGAATTTGCCGCGCCTTTTCGAAATCAGCAGGCTGCCGGATATCTGACCATTGAAGGTGACCAACTCCAACTGACACGCAAGGGCTTGCTGCAGGTCGACAGCCTGCTCCCGGAATACTTCGAACCTCAGCATCGCGCGGTAAGGTATACTTAGAACCCGGCGTTTTGGTTTATTTCAGATCGGCGTGAGAATCCCGAATAGATTTTTATTGCTGGTCGAGGCACGGTTTCCTTGCGGCGAAGATCCACTCACGTTGAACGTGCCCAGTGTGTAGATGCCGCCGCCGATACCCTGACCCGTGGTCCCACCAGTCGCGGAGTTGGCCACAATTCTACTGCCGCGTATTGTGGCAACCGGCACGATGCCTTCAATGGTGTTCCCGTTATAGATGCCGCCGCCTAGCCCGTTACCATCGGAACGCCCCTGTGCATGGTTTCCAACGACGGAACAATTATTAAGATTCAGCGTGGCCGGCACGTTGTTGAACGACTCACCATTAAAGAAGCCTCCTCCGAAAGCATTGGCACCGTTCCTTGTCTGAGCCGTGTTATTCAGAATGCGGCATTGGCTGACATTCATCTGGCCAAAGGAGTTATCTAAAGCGCCCCCGGCAGCCTGTCCCCAATGATCGCCTGCAGCTCCGCCGATAACGCGATTTTTCGAAAAGATGCTGGTATTGATGGTGGTCACCGGGAGATCCGTGGAACTCAGAGCCGTAGCCTGAATCGCACCGCCAGAAGCCTTTCCTCCGGCGCCGCCGCCTTGACCACCGATGGCTTGGTTGCAGATGAAAAGACTCTGATCGACGGTGAGATGCGATGCGATGCTATAGAGTGCGCCGCCACCGCTGTCTCCGCCTGTCTGAGCGTCGCCCGTATCACCCCCCAAGGCTTGGTTACCGATGAATAGACTGTCTGCGATCGTGGTAATGCTTCCTGAATTAACTATCGTTCCCGGGCGAGTTGCAATGGCACCACCAAATGCTTTTTTCACTGAACCTGTCAGGTTAGTCAATCCGCGAGCCACATTGTTGCGGAAAGTGCAGCCCGATACGGTTAACTGACTACTGCCGAAATTCCCGATTGCCCCGCCGTAGCTCGTAGTACCACCCTTAGCCTCATTGCTGACGAAGATGCAGCCTTGGATATCCGCAGTGGAATTCGTCACGTTTGCGATAGCGCCGCCGAACGCGTAATTGCGGCCTCCGCTGGCGACGTTCCCGATGAACAGGCAATGCGTTGCGGTGAGTGCTGCATGGCCGCTGTTGACGATTGCTCCCCCGCCAACAACATCAGACGCGGGGGTGTCTTCACCTGAGTCGATGGTTTGGTTGTGACGCATTGTCACGCGTGAAAGTCGGAGAACGCCTCCGTTATTCAGAATTCCACCGCCCCGGGTAAGGATAATTCCGGCGTGGTCTTTGAGCGTGTTTCGACCGTTGGCGATCGTCAGATCGTCGATCGTCACATCCGTCTCTGCTCCTCCCATTTTGAAGATCCGGCTGGCGTTGTTTCCGCTGATAGTTAATCTCTGAGCTCCCGTTCCTTGGATGGTCAGGTCGCCCGTGATTTCCATCTCACCGCTGGTGAGCGTGATCGTCCCGCGAAGTCCCCGCTGAAAATCAATGACGTCGGCCCCTGGATTCGCGTTCGCAGATGTAATAGCATCCCGCAGCGACCCTTGGCCGCCGTCGCTGAGGTTAACGACGGTAAAGGCGCTCAGTACCCTGCGGTCTTCAACGACTTCCACGAAGGTCGATACGGTCGAAAATTGCCGTCGCCGACTGGACCGACACTTAGCCCCAAGCTGACTGAGCGTGAACCACAGTCCGCGGTTAGAAACCTGCAGAGAAGGTGATGGCATATGCAGAGAAGCACTTTCTGTCCCGTCACAAACCTGCTGAGGGACCGTTTTGAAGATTCATTCAGGTAAAATAAACCACAGCATGGTTGCTCACACGCTATCCTGCAATCCCTGTGGCTGCGTCTTTATTTGCTTCACCTTCGGCATTTTTTTGAGGAAGCGGCTGGTGCTGGCGGTTTCGGCACGCCGTATTCAAGGTTAAACCGGAAGTTGGCGTCAAATTAGTCCCTGAAGATTACGTCGAGTTTCAGTAGGCGTTGGCAAAAATTTGGCCCAGTATTTCGAATCGAAGCGTCTGCTGGAATTCCCAACCCGCAGCCCGAACGGTACGATCATTACTCGTGGCACAGGATTCAGTGCATTTTGTGTCATCCCATGTTTTATGCGGCAGAATACCGCCGCATTTCAATTCAAGGAATTTCCTGATGTCGACGTCTTCGATCGAGCAAACCACGGATACCCAACTGCCACCTGCTGTTGCGCAGTTTCTGGCCGCGTCTGTGCATAAGTCTTTTGTTGGTGGACGGTGGGTTGAAGCCGCAGATGGGCTGACTTTTGATGTGCTCAACCCGGGGTCGGGTGACAAGTTCGCGACTGTAACCAGCTTGAAAAAACCGGACGTTGATCGGGCAGTTGATGCGGCAGTCGATGCATTCCACAACAGCGGTTGGGCCAAGATGCAGGTTGCCGAACGGGCTGCGTGCTTGCATCGTATCGCGGACGCTGTCGAAGCTCGTCGTGACGAATTCGCCACGATCGAGGCCTTGGACTGTGGCAAGATTTATACGCAAGCCGTCGGCGACGTGCAGAATTTCATTGATACTTTCAGATACTTTGCCGACCTGTCGCAAGCGGTAAATTATCGTCAGGTGATCGCGGTCAAAAATCACGAAGCATGGGTTTCACGTCATCCGTGGGGTGCTTGTGGTTTTATTATTCCTTGGAACTTCCCATTCTTGCTGGCAGGTTGGGGACTTGCCCCGGCGTTGGCTGCTGGCAACACCTGCGTCCTAAAGCCTGCGGAAGACACACCGCTTTCGGCGCTGTATCTGTGCAAGGTCATTCAGGAACTGGAACTGCTGCCAGGTGGTGTACTGAACGTGGTCACTGGTCTTGGCGAAACGGCCGGTGCGGCATTGTCCCAGAATCCGAAATTGCGGCGCATGAGCTTCACTGGTTCACCGGAGGTCGGTCGTCTGGTGGCCGAAGCCGCTGGACGCAACCTGATCCCTGTCAAATGTGAACTCGGCGGCAAGGGTGCAGCCGTGATCTTTAATGACGTGGATATCCCGGAAACTGCAGCCAAGCTGGTCCAAGCAATCACGTTCCATAGCGGACAAGTTTGCTGCGATGCGACGCGGTGGCTGATTCAACGCGATATCTACGACGACTTTGTTGACGAGTGCATCACGCGCATGAAGTCGGTGCAAATCGGTTACCAGATGGATCACGACGCGCAGATGGGACCCCTCGTTAGTGCTAAGCAGCGAGATCGTGTCTTGAGCTACCTCCAGAAGGGTGTTGAGGGGGGAGCTGACTTGATTCTGGAAGGCGGAGAGGCTCAAGTTCCTGGCAAGAAAGGTTTCTACGTCAAACCCGCGCTGTTGGCAGGTTCGCTTAACAACGTGGCAGCCCGCGAAGAAATCTTTGGCCCGGTCGCTTTCCTTGCCCCGTTTTCGAATGAAGAAGAGGGTCTGCGGTTGGCGAATGACACCGAATACGGGCTTGGGAATAGTGTCTGGTCGCGCGACCTGCAACGCTGTGCTCGAATTGCTGAAGCCTTCACAGCAGGCAACGGCTGGATTAACGCACACAACGTCATTGTTCACGGCGTGCCGTATGGTGGTGTTGGGAAAAGCGGTATGGGCGGTGGTGTGATCAGCCCAGATACGCTGAATGATTACTTGCGGCCGATTTCTGTCGTGCGACCTTTGTAGTCAGTTGATGCGAACCGAGCGTCAGCCGAATGGCACTCGATTTCTTCTATCAGCCGGTACGCGCTAGCGGGATGTTGATTTAGGGCGATTATTGGGGGCTCCAGTCATACAAACCCGAAGCGCCAGCGAGGAATTCAACGATTACGGCCTCGCTGGCGCTTCGGGTTGGTATTAAATCGACAACCCGCTAGCGCACTGCGGCTGAGACAATTTGAATCAAATTGAGTGCCATTCAG
Organism: Planctomycetota bacterium; assembly: GCA_003670925.1. GTDB lineage: Bacteria > Planctomycetota > Planctomycetia > Planctomycetales > Planctomycetaceae > SXXK01. Next base: position 38,588 of record QWQG01000092.1, read on the forward strand.
CGTCAGCCCCCCCCGAACTTGTCGTATATTGAGAAGGCCAATTTTCGCAACCGCTTTGCTGCATGCTGCGGGCGGTTCTGCGTTTCATGGCAGATTCATGCAGGAATGACTTTCGATGGCTGAACAGCCTCCCTCGACAATTCGCCGCTGGAAACAGGCCGACTTTGCAGACATCGCAGGCGTGCCGTGTCCGTGTGGAACTGCCCGGCGCGCATTTACCGATGTCGCCGAATTTCCAGGGACAGTTCATGTTACAGAAATCGCGGAAAATGCTGAGAGACATTACCACAAGACGCTGACGGAGACCTATTTCTTTCTCAAGTGCGAAGACGACGCTCAGATGGAGCTGGATGGCGAGATGATTCCCATCCGCGAGCACCAGTGCATTGTCGTCCCTCCCGGCGTCCGTCACCGCGCGGTGGGCCGCATGACGGTGCTGATCATCGTGCTGCCGAAGTTCAATCCGGAAGACGAATGGTTCGATTGAGCCTGCGGAAGGTAGGGGGTGACGCGCCATGGGAAAGCTCTTTGACGGCAATTTTCCCATTCGCATAGCCGATAACGCCTTCGTTTTTTAATCAAAACTCGGGAAACCTACACCCGAGTCACCGGCTAAACTCAACAGTTGTCTTGTCGTAGCGGAATAGTAGTCCTAGAATTCGGCACGCTATTCGCTGCCAGAGTACAAATTGCGAAGTTCGGCTTTGGACTGTCAAGGTGGCATCTTAGCAGGGAGGCTGCTGTCAGAGCGTATCCGCAGGAAATCTGCGGATGTAAACCGTGTTTTCACTGAATCAGGCGCTAGACTAATAGGAACGGACAGATTTCTGGCGTTTTCAGTTTAATTGATTTTTCGTAGCGTACGGCTGTTGGAATGTGATCAGACTCGGGGGGGATACTCTGAGAATGGATTTTCCGGCAGGGTCATGCGTTGTGCATGGCTTTAAAATTCGCTGCAGGTGTTGAAGGACTATTCGAAGCGAGGAAGTCGAATGTACGAACGGTTCACAGATCGTGCTCGGAAAGTGATGCAGCTGGCCAATCAAGAGGCTCAGCGGTTTAACCACGAGTACATTGGCACGGAACATATTCTGCTGGGACTAGTCAAGGAAGGCTCAGGCGTAGCAGCCAATGTGCTCAAAAACCTTGATGTGGATCTGCGGAAGATCCGGATTGAAGTAGAAAAAATAGTCCAGACCGGACCAGACATGGTGACGATGGGCAAATTGCCTCAGACACCCCGCGCGAAAAAGGTCATCGAATACGCGATGGATGAAGCGCGGAATTTGAATCACAATTACGTCGGTACCGAACATTTGCTGCTCGGCCTGTTGCGCGAGCAGGAAGGCGTTGCGGCTCAGGTACTCATGAATTTGGGCTTGAAACTCGAAGATGTCCGCGATGAAGTTCTGAACCTGCTAGGACATGGGATGGAATCTGCTGAAGCCGGTTCCGAAGAACGGGGTGGCAACCCGACAGCACCTCCGGGTCAGAAAAGCGCGAGTCGCAGCAAGACACCGGCGTTGGACAGTTTTGGGCGCGACCTCACAGAATTAGCCAAGCAGAAAAAATTGGACCCGGTGATTGGGCGCGAACCTGAAATTGAACGAGTGATTCAGATTCTGTGCCGGCGGCAGAAAAACAATCCAGTTTTGTTGGGGGAAGCCGGTGTTGGCAAGACAGCCATCGTTGAAGGTTTCGCGCAGATGGTGGTAGACGGCCTAGTACCCGATATTTTGGCAGATCGTCGCATCATTGTGCTGGATCTTGCGATGATGGTCGCTGGGACCAAGTACCGCGGTCAATTCGAAGAACGCATCAAGGCAGTGATGAACGAAGTGCGACGGGCTCGGAACACGATCCTGTTCATTGATGAGTTGCATACCTTGGTTGGGGCTGGCGGGGCCGAAGGTGCGATCGATGCCTCAAATGTGCTGAAGCCTGCCTTGAGTCGTGGTGAAATTCAGTGTATTGGGGCCACGACGCTGGATGAATATCGAAAGTACATCGAAAAAGATGCGGCATTGGAACGACGCTTCCAGACCGTGATGGTCGAACCGCCATCCGCCAAACAGGCCGTGGAAATCCTGCGAGGTCTTCGAAGTCGCTACGAAGAGCATCATCGTGTGCAGATCACGGATGATGCATTGGAATCCGCTGTCGAAATGTCGAACCGCTATATCTCAGCGCGTTGTCTTCCAGACAAGGCGATCGACGTGATCGACGAAGCCGGTGCTCGTGTGCGGCTGAAGTCGATGGTACGTCCGCCGGATTTGAAGGAACTGGAAGAAGAAATTCAGCGTCTGAACACTGCCAAGGAAGAAGCTGTCGCCGAACAAAAGTTTGAAAAAGCGGCTTCATTCCGCGACCAAGCAGACAAATTGCGGAAGAAAAAAGATCAGCTCACCGAAGAATGGCGTGAAAAATCGCGTCAGACTGACGGCGTTGTCGACGCCGAAGTCATCGCCGAAGTCGTCGCCAAGATGACGGGGATTCCGTTGACCCGGCTGTCCAGCGAAGATGCTGTACGGTTGCTTCAGATGGAAAGCGAACTGCACAAACGAGTGATCAGTCAGGATCAGGCGATCACTCAGGTTTGTAAAGCTGTTCGACGCAGTCGGAGTGGTCTAAAAGATCCCAAGCGACCGACCGGTGTGTTTCTGTTTTCCGGCCCGACTGGGGTTGGCAAGACGTTACTCGCGAAGACCCTAGCCGAATTCATGTTTGGTAATCAGGATGCTTTGATTCAGATTGACATGTCTGAATACATGGAGAAGCACAATGTCAGCCGTCTGATCGGAGCACCTCCAGGATATGTTGGTTATGAAGAAGGCGGCCAGTTGACGGAAAAAATCCGCCGTCGTCCGTACGCGGTCGTGCTGCTCGACGAAATCGAAAAATCGCACCCCGACGTGTTCAACATGTTGCTGCAGATCATGGAAGAAGGCCATCTGACCGACAGCTTTGGGCGACGCGTGGACTTCAAGAATGTGATTCTCATCATGACGACCAACGCCGGTGCTAGTAAAATGGCTCATGGCGGAAGTATGGGGTTACACACGTTGCGTGAACGCGATCAAGAAAAGTCTTACGACGACATGAAGGTCAATCTGATGCACGAACTGCAGCGTCAGTTCAAGCCGGAGTTCCTTGGACGTCTGGATGAAGTTGTCGTGTTCCGTAAGTTGACGCGTGAAGAACTGAAAATGATTGTGGATATCGAGCTGGAAAAAGTTTACGCGCGCCTGAAAGAACGGGGCAAGCGGCTGGTTCTTAGCGATGAGGCACGCGGCTTTATCATCGACAAAGGGGAAGTGGATGATGGCCTAGATTATGGTGCTCGTCCACTGCGACGCAGCGTCGAGCGGTTTATCGAAGATCCTCTGTCCGAAGAACTACTGCGAGGCTCGTTCGATGGACAAAATGTGATTCGAATCGACCTGATCGAAGTGGCCGACCAAAAACAGTTGACTTTTAATGGCAGCACGGATGATCCCGTAGCAGAAGAAAATGCCGCCACGGTTGCCACAGCTTGATGCGGGCTCGCACAGTCCCCCCGAGGATCACTCGGGGGGATTTTTTTTCTCATTGAATTGATGGAGACTTCTGACGATGACTGGATACACCGTCCATACGGGAACAAGCAAGAAATTTATTTCCGGCTGGGACCGAGTATTTTCCAGCAAGGCTGATACGAAAGCTGGAGGAGTATCAGACCCGAAGTCTGCGAATTCTTCGAAGAAGAAACAGAAGAAGTAAGACGCAGCAGTCACTTTCGTTCTTAACTGTTTTATTTTTGTCCCCCAAAATCCTTGGGGACTGTTGTCCTCTACGGCACGCAGTTGGCATTCTAAAATGGCAGTTCCGTTGTGCCCTAGCGAACACGCGACTAGGCAAGGATATCCTTCGCAACAACTCCCGCCACATCAGTCAGTCGAAAGTCCCGACCTGCATAGCGGAACGTGACACGTTCGTGGTCAAGTCCCATAATGTGGAGAATCGTGGCATGCAGGTCATGCACGTGCATTTTATTTTCGACGGCGTAGTAGCCATATTCGTCCGTCGCTCCGTAAGCCATGCCTGATTTGACACCGCCGCCCGCCATCCACATTGTGAATCCATGCGGATTGTGGTCGCGACCATCGGTCCCTTGAGCAGTCGGCGTGCGTCCAAATTCGCCGCCCCAGATAACCAGTGTGTCTTCCAGCAGGCCGCGAGATTTCAAGTCTGCCAATAATCCAGCTATCGGTTTGTCCACTTCAGCCGCATTCTTCGTATGGCCAAGGTACAGATTGCTATGCTGGTCCCACTGGACCTCGCTGTCGCTGTGAGTTACTTGCACAAAACGCACATCGCGTTCAAGAAACCGTCGCGCCATCAGGCACTGCCGACCGAAGTCTTCAGTGACAGGATCATCTGTGCCGTAGAGTTTATGCGTTGCGGCAGACTCTTGCGACAGGTCTTGGACTTCGGGCATCGTAGACTGCATTCGAAATGCCAGTTCAAACGAATTCAGACGTCCTTCAAGCGCCTGATCCGCATCAGATAATTCTAGATGCTCCTGATTGATCATGCGCAGCAGATCCAACTGTTTGCGCTGCGTGCCAGAATCAATCCGGGGGTTTTGAATGTGTTTTACGGTCGAGTTGAGTACTCCGATACTCGCGTTGCCGATCGGGGTTCCCTGACAATACGCAGGCAGAAATGCAGATCCCCAATTGTTGACGCCTCCATGTGCCAGTGTCGGGCAGATCGTGACAAATGCCGGTAGATTTTGGTTCTCAGTCCCCAGTCCATACGTCACCCACGCTCCTAGACTGGGCCGCACAAACTGATCGCTGCCGGTGTGCAGTTTGAGCAACGCACCGCCGTGCGCGGGATTCGTGCCGTGGACCGATCGCAGCATGCACAGATCATCGACATGCTGGGCGACATGCGGAAACAGTTCACTCACCGGCAATCCACTTTCGCCATAGCGATGAAACTTCCACGGTGACCTCAGGAGATTTCCCTGCTGTGCAAAAGTCACACGCGGAAGTGCAAACGGCAATGGATTTCCGTGATCGCGTGTCAGTTGCGGCTTTGGGTCGAACGTATCTACATGCGATGGCCCGCCCTTCATAAACAAAAAGACGGCTCGCTTCGCTCGAGCCGGGAAATGAGTTATCCGTGCGGCCAGCGGATCAGTCGAAATTCCCGCGGCTTTTGAACTGTCAGTAGTAGCGCCAGCATGTCCTTGGAGCAATGCGCTGAGCGCCAGTTGACCAAAGCCGATCGCAGATGTCTTGAGGAGTCGGCGGCGGTTGTGAAGTTGATGAATTAGAGTCATTGAGAGCAACCTACCTCACATAGATAAATTCATTACAGGCTAGGAGAGTCTGGCAGAACAACGACCATGCCCGAAGTTCTGCCAGCCTTTGACATTCCTCAGTGACATCCGTGGCCCCACCTTGCGTCGTCATCTGGAGGATAAAATCTAGGGCGAGCTGTGTTTCTGTGTCTGTCGGGGGTCTAGAAATTGCCCGATCATAGCCCAGTTGAATTCGGTGGATAGGATCGCTGCGATCATTGATCAGGCTGCGTGCCATCTCATCAGCCGAATCGATCACCAATTCCGAATTCATCATCAGCAGAGCCTGCGGAGCCACCACAGTGGTATTTCGACTTCCTGTGGGCATCGTCGGATCCGGAAAATCGAACTGTTCAAACATGGTGTACAGGTTATTGCGAATCACCGGGAGGTAAATGGCTCTCCGCAGGCTGCTATATTTTGTGTGATCAATCGATGTGTGATCAAATACGAACTGCCGATTGCGAAGCGGCACAGTTTTACCACCAAAAGTTCTGTCCAGCCGCCCGGAGACTTGTAGAATGGAGTCACGTATCTGTTCCGCATCAAGACGTTGACGTCGAAATCGCCAGAGGAATTCGACTTCCGGATCAATCACTGAAAATTCCGACGAACGTGGATGCTGCGAATCCATCTGATACACACTGGACGTCATGATCAGGCGGTGCAGAGACTTGATCGACCAGCCTGTGGTCGTGAAATGATTCGCCAGCCAGTCCTGCAGCTGTGGATTGGACGGCTGATCACCGAGGATTCCGAAGTTGTCCGTCGATGCGACCAATCCTCGCCCAAAATGCCAACGCCAGATTCGATTCACGATCACACGTGACGTGAGTGGATGATGTGGAGAGACCATCCATTCCGCCAGTTGCAAACGACCACTTTGATTTTCCGGCAAGGTGACAGGCGTTGCGCCCTCCAGCATTACAGATGGAAATGCTCGAGGAATTGCATCACCAAGATTGCGATGATCGCCCCGCACGCAGATGGGTAAACTGGTCAGCACCGCGCCATCGGCGACACTCATTGCCGACGCTTCATCCGCCGCGCTACTTTCCAGCACACGGGCAATCTCAGCAAGGCGATGGTATTCCACGAGGGTGGTTTCATCAAAAGCGAACTCGGGCTTGGGCGGGATCGCCAAAAATCCTGATGTATCGTCCAACGCCTCGCGCACTGCATCCAAGGCCGCGTCACCAGAATTGGTGGCTGCAGCATTTGTTGTTTTCGCTGTAGCGAGTGCTGCATCAGCAGCAGCAAACAGAGCTGCATAGTGCTCCCGGATGCCGTCGCTGTCGCCGACAGCCTGCAGCTCACGCCATTTCAGAAACAAAGGATCATCGGCATGGAATTTCAGATGATGACGGCAGTGATGCAAGATCCGCGGATGCAGGCCGAGTGGTTCCGCGAGAGCCCGCAGATCGATCAGCGATGTGTCTGGATCAATCCCCGCCGCAGTCGCGAGGTAAATCGCCGCTTTGGTGCGGACTTCAATGCGAAGGCGAGTCGTCGCTTCGGCCTTGAAGGTTGACGCCGCCGCTTTCTTGGCGGCAATCTCTTCATCGATCGTCTTCAACGACGCTTTCTCGGCCTCTGTCGCGAAGGAATACTCATTCCAATGTTTAATTGCCCCGTAGTTGGTCTCGCCAAATGTTCGAGTGCTTTTAAAGATCGCGGCAAGGCCGTAATAGTCCGTTTGCTTGATTGGATCAAACTTGTGGTCGTGGCAGCGAGCACACCCCAGCGTCATCCCCAGAAAAGCCTTCCCAGTCGAATCAAGTTGCTCGTCAATTGTATCCATGTCAAGTTTTTCACGATCTGGTTCAGCCAGTACTTTTGCTCCCAGTACCAGAAACCCAGTGGCAATCCGCGATTGAACACTGACATCTGGCATTAAGTCTCCGGCAATTTGCTCCTGAAGAAATCGATCAAACGGTTTGTCGTTGTTGAAGGCATCGACCACGTAGTCACGGTAACGCCACGCACTGCCGAACGCTAGATTTTCATCCAGCCCGTTGGAATCGGCGTACCGCGCGACATCCAGCCAATGGCGTCCCCAGCGAACGCCGTAATCCGGCGACTCCAGCAGGCGATCCAGCAACCTATCATATGCGTCTACCGAATCATCAGCGACAAACGCGGCGACATCAACAGGCGAAGGTGGCAGGCCAGTCAGATCAAGTGTCGCACGTCGAATCAGCGTCCGCCTGTCCGCGCGAGGTGCAGGTTGCAGACCCTTGGATTCTAGCTTTGACATGACAAAAGCATCAATGGGCGTCCGCGCCCAGTCGCGCATGGATGGCTGAGGAATCTCGGGAACCTGGACAGGAACGAATGACCAGAATCGTCTACCATCCTCTACACTCATGCCCTTTAACGCAGGCTGCGTTGCCGTCGTGACATCTGTTCTGGGGTCGGTCGCGCCTTGTTCAATCCATTGTTCGAACGTTTGGATATCCTCAGGACGCAGCTTACCGGTCGGCGGCATTTGTAAATCTTCGTTACGATACCGGACTGCTTCAATCAGGCGGCTCGAATTCGGCTCATGCGGCACAATCACAACGCCGGAATCTCCGCCGTTCTTCCATCCTTGCGCGGAATCAAGGTGCAGTCCGCCTTTAATTTGTTTGGCGGAATGGCACTCGTAGCAGTGCTGCACCAAGAGCGGACGGACCCTCTTTTCGAAGAATTCCAGCTGCGAAGACGTAGTTGCTTCATCACAGACCGCAGTCGCAGCCAGCCCCGTGAGTAAAATCGCCGCGATCAGGAAGGTGGAGCAATTTCGCATGATGACTCGCGAATAAAACTTAGCGTCGTGGTCGTTAAATCCCGCGGGTGCCCAAGTGGCGTGTCGCCGGATTCGCAAGAATTCAAAGCCGTAGCTTATGTATGGCCGAACTCTGACGAATCTGGCTCCCACAAAACATCTCAAGCAAAACTCTGCCGTGGATAAATCAAACCGCGAGTGTGTCACATTCGAACGCTGAAGTCAATTTATTCGCGGGAGTTCCTGCCTCCCTCGGCAAAGGGTGCAGTCGCCGATTTGGGTGGAATGTCTTATCCGGCGTTCCTGTAATGTTTCCAGTGATCGCTGTAGATGATCGAGCAAAGCCCCCGCCATGCGGTTGACTCGGCGGACTTTCCAGTGGGTACCGGTTGAATTCAGGCCCCCCGATCAGATGCTTCCAGGCACCTTCGATCTGGCCACTCCCGATCAGCGTTTGGCGGGCTTCAGGATCAATCATCTGGCCGAATGGTATCGTCGTTGCGGAAGTCATCCGCTGGCCGTTGGACTGGCGATGCTTCATGCCCTTCGATGTCTGGTCGGCCGATTGCCATGTTCCGAACGTTTTGCCCCCCCTTGTGGCAAAAAAAGCACATCTGTGGAAAAAACTCACCCAAAGCAGGCTCGGTAGGCTTGCATTAAAGGGGGGGGGGGATCAAGGCCAGCGCACACTAAATAGCTTTGATACCAAGGACTTGCATCAGGAAGTCATCATTCCAGCCGCAGATTCTTCGTTTCATGGCGAGGCTGTCCTTGCCGGGATGTTGTTTCAGCAGGGACAAAG
>QWQG01000043.1 GCA_003670925.1 Planctomycetota bacterium
CTCTTTGTATTGCAGAAATATACTCACAAGATCCGGATCCCACTGCGTACCAGCACCGTCCCTCAGGATGGATTCCGCTTTTTCGAAGGACATGCCGGTGCGGTAGGGCCGACTGCTGGTCATCGCATCGAAGGAATCTACCACCGCCAACAGTCTCGCCACCAAAGGAATGTTCTGACCAGTTCGTCCAAGGGGATAACCGCTGCCATCCCACGCTTCGTGATGGTACAGAACTCCGTCCAATGTCAATTCAAGTTCCTGAATGTGCTGCAGAATCTGATACCCCACCAACGGATGCCGTTTGATGATTTCGAACTCTTCATTAGTCAGCGAACTCTTCTTCAAGAGAATGTGATCCGGGACAGAGATCTTTCCGATGTCATGCAGCAGCCCGATCATCGGAAGCTTTTCACACAGTTCAGCACTGGCACCACAGCGGCGAGCCAGATGCTGTCCCAGCCGGGCGACACGATCACTATGCCCATGCGTATAAGTGTCACGGGCATCAACCGCATTGGCCAGCGACCGTACAACGCCAACCGTCAGCCTCTGATTCAATTGGAACAGTTTCCGGTTGTGATGATGCGTTGCGATCGCTGAGGCTGCAGATTTCAAGAGCCCTGCTTCGGCAGTACCAAAACCACTGTCTGAGAAGTTAAATTCATCCGGATCAGTCGTAAGACGGGGCGATATCCAAAGATTGTGTTCAGCATTCAGGGCCAGTAACCAACCGACAACAACGGATTGCTTCGACACGCAGACGATCATCAGCGAGTGCAGACCAGGAAGACATTCCACTCCACGGCCTTGTGTGTCCCAGTTCCGGACGAACGGTTGCGCCATTGCCTGACTGCGGAATCGATTGACGATCTCCCTGAGTTTAAGCTTCCGGACCGGAGCATCTTCGGGAAGAATCGTCTCAACGACAGGTGCGTCCAAATCTTCCGACGAAGTTTCCGGCAGAAACGCCAGGGACTCTGCGCAAAGAATGCATCTGAGTCTTGGCAACAGATTCTGCAAGAGATCGCGCAGACTGTGATTGACCTCACACATCGACAGATCTTCCGTCAGTTTCAACTGCCAGCTGCGTTCTTCGAAGGAGCGCAGGATCTGGTCAGAAAATCTATCAAACTTTTGTGAGTCAAGATCACTCTGTTCGCGCAGTTCCCGAATCTGCTGAGACTGAATCGAAACCGCCCTCAACAAAGTGGTTAGTCCGGAGTCTGATTCACCAGCCGCGTAAACGACGCCATCAGGCGTCGATTCAAGGGGAATTCCAAAGACATGGGATGTTGTGGACACTGGTAGCAGAAAAGGTTCAGGTGAATTCAGAGACACTAACGGGAGGGCTGATATGTCAATGGACAATGGCTTCTGCGGGGTGTCGCTCGCGGCCGACATGCGATGGTGCAGATCACACCATGTGCCCGTGAACAGACAGAGACGCAAAGAGATCCCCAGTGAACGCTGCAATCCGGACAGTGCGTGGGCTGATGATTCCAAGACTTTGTCAGACAGCAATGATTTTTGCATTGTGTAAATTCCCATGAATCCCTGAGTCATCTGATGTGCCGCTGCGTGCCTGACATCCACCCCGACGGAAACACTACGTCACGAATCGCGACATGCCGGGAATTTCATGAAAATTGATGTCAGACGCCAGAGACAGTTACTTCCAAAGGTTGTATTCAATCGGCACTGATCAGGCGACGGTTTCGGATTGAGTTACCGGAGACAGTTTGTTTTCTGTGAGCAGCACAGCGTTAACCATCAGTTTTCCAGAGTATTGAGATTGGCCTGGTCCCGATAAACGTCGTCTCGCTCACGCAACATAATGACTGTAACGGAAGTAACGGAAGTAACGGGAGAGGGGGCACGGGGGAGAGGGGGCCACGGAGACAATGTGCTTAGCCCGAATTCAGGTCCGCCAAGAACTCGTCTTTTTTTTAAAATAAAAATGTTTTTTCCGCACGGGGCAATTTTGCAACATATAAACATGAGCAACGAGTTATTGATTTCGATTTTCTTGTTCAACAGAACGAGCGGAATCAATCTTGAAGATCTTGAATGGATCGGCGATTGGCGATTCAATCATAAGGGAGATTAGAATATGAAGAACGTTGTCCATGGCCGTATGCGTCGAGGCTTTACTTTGGTTGAATTGACGGTTGTGATTCTGATCATCGGAATCGTTGCTACAATTGCAGCCCCCAAATTCTTTGATTCAGTTTCGACTGCCAAAAACAAGTCATCAGCTCAGACTCTCGAGGTGGTGCGCGATGCGATTGCATTGTATCAGGCAAATCAGGATTCGTATCCAGGAGCGGATGGTACAGGAGCGACATTGAAGACTGATCTTACTCCGTTCCTGCGAAAAGAATTTCCAACCCTGCAGGTTGGCAAGAAGAACGCCGATATCGCCTTTTCAGCAGCCAGTCCTCTAGTGGTCACTGCAGACCCTGAGGCATGGATTTACAACAAGACGACAGGCGAAATTCGCATCAATCATGCGGACTACAAGTCCTACTAAATCACGCTCAGAACGACATCTGGCGTTTTGTCTGCCGGGCTCGAGTTGTAAGTCTTCGGAACGATCTGAATTGCTCTGACTTCAACTGCGATGAAACTCCGATTTTCGAATCGAACATTTATTAGTCTTAAAACCTCATGACGAATGCAGTCGCAGATCGAGTACAGAACTTCTGTGTCGAATGCGGCTGCTTTTAATTCCGGTGATCATGTTTTCCTTTCGTACCTGAGTCTGACATGTCCTCTGAACCCCTCCATCGCATCCTCATCGTTGAAGACACCTTGATCATGGGGGATGTCTTGAAACGCAGCCTCAGTCGAGCCGGTTTTGATCCTACCTTGGCTCGAAACGGCGTTGAAGCGTCTGATCTGGTGACAAAACTAAGATTTGACGCAGTCGTCACAGACTTTCGAATGCCACGAATGAACGGAGACGAATTCGTCAGGAATCTGCGAATGACTCCGCTGAATTGCGATGTTCCTGTGGTTTTCCTGAGCAGCCGAGGTCTGGAAGTTGATACCGAAGCGCTGCGCGTGGATTTGGGAATTCGCGTCTTCCTGCACAAGCCATTCAGTCCCAGTGAATTGATTACAATCTTAAATGAATGCCTGAAGCCCCGCCAACAAAGTGGCGGTATTGCTGAGATGCAGACGACTGGCTCTGCTCAAAATGCTACGTAGCTGAATGTGACTGGATGTTGTCATGAAGATCCCCTTTACAAATTCAGACCAGCTTACCCGGCGTCTGCTGTCAAACTATCTGATGTTTAGTTTACTCAGCATCGTGACGCTGGCAGTCAGTATGCTGGTCATCATGCAGGCATCGCAGGCACCATCCAGCGGCCCGGGATTACTTGCTCGTCTCGCGGAAACGGCAAATCGACTCAAGCAGGATGCCGCAGACAACCAGGGTGCAGAACAGCAGAAAATCATCGAAGAACTTTCCCATGACAGTGAACTGAAATTCTGCGGAGTGCTGAATGGCGATGGCGTCTACTCCGCCCATTCAATTCCGTCACTCAGGGGACGCAAAGGAGTCATTCGAATTTCGGCCGACGCAATCCCAGGTGTCATAGAGTATGTTTCTTATCTTCGTGAAGATCAGAAGGGGCCGAAAGAATACTGGCTGCCCCTGCGAAAAGACGACAAAGTCTTCGGCATACTCCAGGCTCGCGTGGAGGCGGACCAGTCCAGTCAGCTGACTCAAATGGTGAATCAGCATTTTGCCACCGCCGTTACCGTTCCCGTCATTCTGCTGCTGCTCGGCAGTCTTCGTTTAAGAGTAGTCGTACAGACCTGCGCGTCAATCGAAGAGCAACTTGCAGGCATTGCCCACAGTGATTCCGATGGCTCCCTGACGCTTCAGAGTGTTGAAGAATCCAGCTCGGCCGCCGCTGGCTGGAACCGGCTCGTTAACAAACTCGAACACGGACAGGTCTTGAAGAACCTGGAAACTCGTCTGAACGAAGTACTCGCCAGTGTCAGAACTCAGAAATACGAGCAGGTCCTGAAGAACATGAGTGACGGAGTCGCCGTCACAGATTCCTCAGGCGTGGTCACGTTTGCCAATTTTGCGTTTGCACTGCTTCTGGACTCCGACGAAAAATCGATCGCCAATCACCCACTGATGGACTTTATCCCGAATGCTGTCAGCGAAAACATCGAGAACTACAACTTACAATGTCAGGAAATGTCTCGCCCTGCGGTGATCGAACTCCACCGGTCCCATGATTTGGCGGACGGTGTCCTGCGACTGGCTCGAATGCCGTTCACGGCAGATGACACGGACACGCCACTCCAACTGTGGTCACTGCGGGATATTTCTCAACTGAAACTCATCGAACACACTCGTGACCAATTTGTTGATACCGCGACACATGAACTTCGAACGCCGCTGTCCAACATCAAGATCTGCGCGGAAGCGCTGGCGATGGATGACGAGCTGGAGGAGGAAATACAGAAGGCCTATTTGAATACCATCAGCTCAGAAGCATCGCGTCTGGGGCGTTTTGTCGATGAGTTTCTGAATATCAGCCGCATGGAGGCAGGCTCTTTGCAGCTCAATCGCCATCCAACCCATATCGAACGGCTGATTCATGAGGCTCTGGAAAAGACCCGCGCTCAAATGGATCAGAAGCGGATTGAACTTCACGTGCATTTGCCAGTCAAATTGCCGGAACTCAACCTCGACAAAGACAAGATCTCTGCGGCGCTGGTCAACTTGCTGGGGAATGCCGGCAAGTACACACCAGACGGCGGAAAGGTATCGTTGAATGTTGAATTGGCCAATTCTGAAATCCGGATTCAGATTGAAGATTCGGGCATTGGAATCTCGCCTGAAGAACTGGGCAAAGTGTTCAACAAATTTTTCCGCAGCGATGACCAACGGGTACGTGACATCGTCGGGACGGGACTGGGACTGTCGTTCGCTCAGGAGGTCGCCCGGTTACATGGCGGCAGCATCAGTGTTCGCAGCGAAGTCAATCAGGGTTCGCGATTTACCATGACGCTTCCAATAGCCTGAAGGGAAACACATGTTTGAACGCACACGACAAGGGACCGTTGATCTGATCCGCGGCGATCAGTCGTTAACAGTGGCAACCGTCGAAGATTTCTGCAAAGTCCTGGACAGTTGCATGCATCAGCGTCGGTCTCGCATTGTGCTGGATCTGAGCGGCATTCCGTTGATCGACAGCAGGGGTATGGAAATGCTTGTCGATTATCAGCGTCAAAGCATGTCCTGTGGGGGCGCCATTAAACTGGCATCGGCAAGCAATTTGTGCCGTGACATTCTGAAAGCAACGAACGTGATCGCGATGTTCGATATGTTTGAAAACTCAATCGCTGCCATCGGGAGTTTTGCGAAATGACAGGCTCGTTACTCTTGGATTTGCCGGTGCCTCCAATGCACGCTTCTGCGGGAAGTCGGAAATCCGCGCCGCCGCTCGGGGAGCAATTGATTGCTGCCGGTTTGTTGACTGAAGAACAGCTGAAAAGCGCATTGGGCCGACAGCAAAGCACGAACGCCAGACTTGGCGAAGTTCTCGTCGAAATGGGTTTTGCCGATGAAACCGTGATTCTGCCGTTTCTCGAAAAGCAACTGGGAGTTCAGGGTGTTCGACTGCGTGACGGCATGGTTGATCCTGATGTTGTGAAAGTGATCCCACGCGCGTTGGCGGAGTCGCTGGGTGTGCTGGCGTTGTTTCGTGTTCACGGCACCTTGACGGTGGCGATGTCAGAACCTCGAAATCTTCAGCAACGCGACGAACTTGCCAGAATCACGCGATTGCGGATTCGTCCGGTGTTCGCCTTACCAGTCGATATCGCGCGGATGATCGAGCGATGCTATCGCGACGGTTTCGCTGTCGATTCCTCGACAGCCGATCTGAGCGACGACTCAATCAAGGTGGATTCCGGGGACGCTCAATCAGATCTGACGGATTTGGGGATCGTTGCCGAAGGCAGCCCGATCATCAATCTGGTCAACTACATTATCGTCCACGGTGTTCGTGACGGTGCGAGCGATATTCATATCGAACCCGGGGAGAAAATGTCGGTCGTTCGTTACCGCATAGACGGCGAGCTGCAGGAAGTACTGCGTCCTCGTCTGGATTTTCACGCGGCCATTGTCTCACGCATCAAAGTCATGGCGCGAATGGACATTGCTGAACGACGTCATCCGCAGGACGGTCGCATCCATGTGGCCGTCGATGGAAAACCAATCGACTTGCGAGTTTCCACACTGCCGACGGTTCTTGGCGAAAACGTTGTGATGCGAATTCTGGACCGCCAGAATGTTTCGTTTGATCTCGCCAAGCTTGGATTCCGCAGCAGCCAGCTCGGCGAAATCAAACGTATGCTGGCAAAACCCTACGGTCTGGTTCTGGTGACGGGGCCCACTGGCAGCGGTAAATCCACAACGCTGTACTCTGCCCTAGAACTGATGAAGTCCGTTCATACAAAAATTGTGACGGTTGAGGATCCTGTCGAATATCAGGTTCCGCAGATCAGTCAGGTGCAGGCCGATGCGTCGTCGTCGATGACCTTTGCCAGCGCGCTGCGTTCGATTCTGCGACAGGACCCGGACGTCATCATGGTGGGGGAAATTCGCGATGCAGAGACCGCCGAGATGGCCATTCAGGCAGCTCTCACCGGGCATCTGGTGCTGAGCACCCTGCATACAAATGACAGCGCGGGCGCAGTCACGCGATTGCTCGACATGGGCATCGCGTCCTTCAAGATTTCCGCAGCCCTCGTGGGCGTTGTTGCCCAGCGGCTGATCAGAAACATCTGTCCAAAGTGCCGATCATCGTATTTTCCTCCCAGCGAACTCTTTGATTCCCTGCGCTATCAGGGAAATCGACGGCGTTCGTTCGAACGCGGTGAAGGCTGCACAGATTGCCACGACACAGGCTTCACTGGCCGCTGTGGAATATATGAAATCCTGTCTGTGAACAGTGAATTGCGTCAGATTATTACCAACGACAGTAATGTCGAATCGATTCGCCAATGGCATCGCGCGAACGGCGGAACATCACTGCTGGACGAAGGACTGTTGAAGGCCGAAGAAGGCAAGACCAGCCTCGAAGAAGTGGCCCGAGTGGCGTTTGTTGATTGAATTGAACGGGCTCTCCCCACAGGCGCAGCCCCCCTTTCAGATTATGTTGAACGTTGAGACGTCCCATGCTTTATTCCTACAAATCCAAATCACTCGCCGGAGATATTTTCTCCGGGACGATCGAAGCGAATTCGACGGTGGCGGTGCAGCAGGCATTGCGTAAGCAGGGACAGTTGCTGTTGTCGGTTTCCAGGAAGCAAACCAACTCTTTGGCGGGAACGTTGTGGCAGCGTTCGGCAAAAAAACGTGTTCCCGGGCGTGATCTGCTGATGCTGACTTCGCAGCTAGCCATCATGGCAGACACGGGAGTCGATCTTGCCGACGGTATTTCACAGATCGCCGGGCACTGCACCAATCCAAAGCTGCGCGAGACGCTGATGGATGTTCATCAAGTCATCTCGGAAGGCATGCCAATCGCTGCCGCACTGAAAAAACATCCACAGGTTTTTGATGCGAGTTATATCGCCACGATTGCGGCGGGCGAGGCATCAGGTCGCATGGCGGAAGTTCTGGATCGCCTGACCAATTCACTTCGAAACGAAATCCGGACCAGCAGCATGCTGAAGACGGTTCTGGCTTATCCCATTATTCTGACGATACTTTCGGTTGTGGTGCTGGGCGTGCTGCTGTTTTTCGTGCTGCCACACTTCGGCGAGATTTTTGAGGAAATGAAGGTGCCGCTGCCCATGATGACGGAAGTCCTGCTGAAACTGTCCAAGAGTTTGCGTCATGATCTGATCTATTGGAGCGGTGGAGCGGCGGCGATTATTTTTGCCGGAGTACACATGTGGCGATCAGCTTCGTTCCGCAAACGAATTGACGGTGCGATGTTGAACACCATGGTGATTCAGGATGTTTCACGATCACTGGCCATCGGTCGGTCTTTTCAGCTGCTGGGCTCAATGCTGCAAAGCGGCGTGCCGCTGCTTTCGGCTCTTCAACTGGCTTGCGGGACTGTGAAAAATTCCGTCTTTCGGGACTTGTTTAACAGCCTCGAAACAGAAGTTCTGAACGGTCGCGGAATCGGAGCGGCATTGGCAGCCACCCCGTTCGTGCCTCCCGGCGCATCTCAGATGATCTTGACGGCCGAAAAAACCGGACGACTGGGACTTGTCATGCAGAAGGTGGGTTCATTCTATGAAGACGATGGCGAGCGGCGCCTTCAGGAACTATCTAAGTACCTGGAACCGCTGATCATTATCTTCATGGGATGTATGGTGGCGATGGTTGTGCTGTCGATCATGCTGCCAATGATTAGTTTGTCGCAGGCATCATAGAGACAACAGAAGAAACCAGGAACTGGGGCATTCAGCCGCAGTCTCGCAAGATTCGAGATTGATCTGTCAAAGAGAATCGTCATGTCGCTACGCAGCATATTCAAAAGACCTGGCTCAGCCGTTTCGCATCGTCAGAAAACGGGCTGGATCGGCATCGATATCGGCACCGGAAGCATTAAGTTTGCACAGGTGCAGCGAACCGCAGGACGACTTCGTCTGGCACGAAGCCTCATCATTCGTGCCGAGGACAATCATCCGTTCGACCTGCAAAGTTTCAGCAACGGCCGCATTGGTGATGAGATTCGCAGTGCCCTGAAATTGAACGGCGTATTTCGCGGTCGGGAGACGGCCTGCGTGGTCTCTATGAACCACTGTCAACTGCGGACTCTGGTGATCGCAAAAGGCTCAGAAGATGAGCAGCGTGAACTGATATCGTTGGAAATCGAAAACGTTCAGCACGAACCACAGCAACCACAGGAACCACAGGAATTTGAGTTCTGGGATGGTTCGCCCGGCGAACAGCACGAGAATCGAGGGATGCCGCAGGTCCATGTGTTGTCGATGCCTCGAACACTGTCGGACGCCGTGGCCAATAACCTGCTTCAGGCAAAACTGCAGTGTCAGGTTCTGGACGCTGTTCCGTTTGCGGCCGTCCGAGCGTCTGAAATGGCACCGTCGTATTCCACGGCTTCGATTGCTGACTCGACATATACGATTCTCGACTGGGGATATTCTGTCGCCACTTTGATGGTCGTCCATCAGGGACAGCCTTTGATCACACGCACGTTGAAGCATTGCGGGATGCAGAGAATCCTGCACGGCGTCTGCCAGCAATTAAAACTGTCGGGGGTGGAGGCCGAAGCCATGCTGACGAACTATGGTGTCGCAGCAACAGTTCGCCCAACCGGCAGGCAAACGGAATTGCAGTCGTTGATTACCAGCCTGTGCGGCAGCGTGACCAGAGATCTGGTCGAGGAAATTCAGGAAACTCTGAGCTTCATAAAAATGCAGTTTCCCGAACAGGTTCCGGGGTATGTCTGCCTGATGGGAGGCGGCGCGGCGATTCGAAATATGGACCAACGACTTCAACACGAGATTCGGCTGCCGGTTCACAACTGGACGCTGCGTGGTTCGACTGCGGAGTCGGTTTCTCCGGTGCTGGCGACCGCAGCTTCACTTTCTGCATTGGCGTGGGAACTATGAACAGACGATCCATCAATCTGCTGACCTGGCGATTCCGGTTGTATCTGCTGGTCAGAACACGGCTATTGCAGTGGTCCGTCATCTGGGGCGCCAGCAGCCTTGTGATGGTGGGCTGGTGGCAACTGGCAAATCATCGCTTGGGCATGGCGCATGAATCCCTGGCGATTATGGAAAGCCGCTGCGCGCCGCTGCAGCAGAAGCAGCGCGAAAACAAGCAATTGGCGAAACGTGTTCACGACCTCAAAAGCCATCAGTCGTTGCTCACGCGTTTAAGTGATGAACAGGTGCCGTTTCGACTCCTGGGCCTTCTCAGTCAGAAAGTGACCGAATGCGAGGGCGAGATTCGGATCGATTCGATGGCTATCGATCAGAAAACAGAGGCGGAACGCCTGACTCCGGAGGATGCCGCAGTCATGGCAAAGCAACAGGCTGAAGGAAAACCGGCAATACCAAAAATGCGGGAAGTTACCACACTGACTTTGAACGGTATCGCCGACGGCAATATCACGCTCTCACGGTTTGTCGGACTGCTGCGAGACAGTCAGGTGTTTCAGACTGTGGAACTTGTCAGCTCCATCGGCGCGGGCCAGGAAACGGTCCGGACTCAGTCCTATCTTGTGAAGTGTTCTCTCTGAAGAAAGGGTCGTGTGATGCTGATTAACAGAACAGAACAAAAACACAGCCGATGGGGCTGGGGCCTGCATCTGGGTGGACTGCTGATCGCAGTTACTGGATGCAGCGTGATGCTGTCAGCTGTCATCATCCCACTCCGTCAGGACGACGCCGAAGTTGTGACACGCGAACAGACACTGCGAAAGATCCTGGACCTGGAACGCGAAGTCACGGATGAAAACGAGCGTCTGACGCAGGTGCTTGCCGAAGCCGATCTCAAGATTCAATCTCTGCTGGACCGCATTCCCAATGTGGCACGAGAATCAGATTTCCTTGGTCAGATTACGACGCTGGCGAAGGACGTTGGAGTCGAAATCATGAACTATCATCCGGGGAATATCCGGGAGACAGAAGAGTACAATGAAATGGCGCTCAGCATGACATCGCAAGGATCTTATGAAGGCATCTGCAATTTTCTGAATCGACTGCATCGCTTGCCGCGACTAAGCCGCACCAGCAAACTGTCCATCGCCCCTGCTGTAAATGGCCAGACGTACTCGCTGGATATGACACTGACGATATTCTTTTCACCCACCAGTGAACTGGCTTCTGCCAGGAAGGGGGCGAGCCGTGGCTGAGGTTTTGAATTCGAGCAAAATCACTACGTCCGCAGGAAAGCTTGGTCAATGGAAATTTGTCGCCGGGCTGGCTGCGGTTTTTGTTGTGCTTTTCGCTTTGGGCGGCGAGGACGAGGAAACAGCGGATTTGTCCGATACAACATCTGCCCCAACAGCAGCGGCAGGTTCAGAGGTCTCGGCAACTTCAGGGAATTCATCGGCGAGACGTGAGATCCTGTGGCCTGAAGTTCCTCTGGAGTTTCTGCTGACTCACAATCCGTTTCACCCTGATTTCCCTGAGCCACAGGGTGCTGTCACTGCTGCAGAGTCGGATGGCGTGGCCGCCGTCAGATTCAACACACCTCCTGGGGATGTGGTTCCGCCGGACATGGCAACGGCTCCCAATGAAAACATCGCTCAAATAGACGCAAATCCTTCCATGTCTCCTCACCCGGTCATGACACGAAAGAATCCAGCAGTGACCATGACTCCGCCTGACATGAAGGTCCAAATGATCTTACGCAGCGCTGGTGGCAAAGCCGCCATGATCGACAACCGCATCTACCATGAAGGAGATCACATCAACGGCTTTGAAGTCGCCTCGATTGCTCAAGATGGGGTGACTCTGCGGCTGGTTCAGGTGACTGAAACACAACCGGAAGCGGCAGAATAAGCCTCAACTGTCGTCGATTCAGTCGCCAAACGCTGGAAAAGCGATCCAGAGAATCGGGAGCCAGTCCCCCACAGGAAAACAGGGGAACGCTGGCGAAACCGCGTCAATTCTGCCATTTGCAGAGGCATCCGCATCTTTAACAAATCCGCCTCCGATGCGCCAGATAAGTCAGATAGAGCGACTCTTTGTACCGAATACATAAATTGAGCAAACTTTAACCGTCTGTGTAGCCGATACCAGATCTGCGGGGTCGGCGTCCGGATGGACACTTCGCAACAGGGTTCAGTCAAGGGGAAGGATTCGCTGAATCACGAAATCACGTGCGCTCGTTATGGCGACGGAAAAATTCATCGAAGCCCACATTCATGCAGGCCAGACAAACATCAACTCAAATGAATCGTAGTCGTTGCGACTGGATGTTTTCGCTATGGCTGCCGCTGCTGGCCATTTGGTTCCTGTCAACATCCGTGTGCTTCGCACAGTCGGTATCGCCAGGCACCTCAGCAAACAAAGCTCGACAGCAAGGCAACCCCGCGTCGTATCCCATGATACAGCAGCATGCAAAGGGTTCGCCTGCCGCAATAACGTCTCAATCCGCCTCTGCGGTTCATGCCAAGCGAGAAGGCCACTGGAAGCCAACATTATCGCCAGGCACCTCAGCAAACAAAGCTCGACAGCAAGGCAACCCCGCGTCGTATCCCATGATACAGCAGCATGCAAAGGGTTCGCCTGCCGCAATAACGTCTCAATCCGCCTCTGCGGTTCATGCCAAGCGAGAAGGCCAGAAGCCAACATCCGATAGCGCCGCCGGTCCCACTGCAGTCTCCACACCCGCGTCGACTCTTCGAAAGTCGCCCGAAGTTTCTCGGATCAGGACAAAGCCTGACGTGGACTCGCGAGTGACCAGAGCCGGCTATCGGCAGGAAGCAGTCCCGTCGCGAAATCATGATCAGGAACGGCTTGTTGTCGATGATCAGAGTGCACCAACTGAGCCAATTCTTCTGCTACCGATGGATTCCGGGACGAACCAACTGCACCTGCCATTGAATGACCAGGAAAGCGAGGAGGAAATCAACTTTGAGCAGGACGGAGATCTCCTGACATTGTCTTTTCGTGATGCGTCGCTTCGGGTCGTACTGGGAGTACTGGCGGAGTCTCAGGGGCTGAATCTGATCTGCTCCGATGGCGCGGACACGAAGATCACCGGAAACTTTCATTCCATCACATTCAAAGATGCCATGAACACAGTCATGTCAGTGAGCGGGTATACATGGACTCGGCGAAATAACGTCATTATTGTCACACCGTTGACTAACGAATTGAAACTGGCACCGGAGGCTCAGGGGCGAATAGTTCGAGTCTTCACGCTCAACTACGTTTCCTCTGCTGACGTTCTGAAATCCTGTACTGGCCTGCTGTCACCATCCGGAACGGTTGTCGGCACCGAGTCGGATCCGAAAAATGGCCAAAGGACCCTCGAACAATTGATAGTAGAAGATCTGCCTGATTACGTTGAACGAATCGCTGAACTGATTGCTCAGCTTGATGTTCAGCCACGGCAGGTTTTGATCGAAGCCCATATTCTGGAGGTGACGCTGAAAGATGAATTTGCACACGGAGTGGATTTTGCCAAGTTGGCCTCCATTGCCGGGACGGATATTCTCCTCGCTTCACCAGGTTTCAATGGCACCATCACCGATCTCAGCACCTTTGCGGCGCCGTCTTATAATGTCGGAGTTTTCAATGCGGGCAGTTTCTCAGGACTGATTCAGGCGTTGCAAAAGACCACTGACGCCAAAACCCTCGCATCACCAAAGGTTCTCGCTCTCAACGGCCAGGAAGCACACGTTCAGATTGGCAAGCGACTGGGTTATTACGTCACCACAACGACTCAGACAAGCTCCTTGCAGAGTGTGCAGTTTCTTGACACGGGGATCGTGCTGACAGTAGTCCCAAAGATTTCTGTGGATGGCCAAATTATGATGACCGTCAAGCCTGAAGTGTCGGACGGTTCCGTCGATTCCATCGGACTTCCTTCGAGCACAACGACCGAGGTCGAAACCAGCATCATGCTTCCCGACGGCAAAGGAATGGTGATCGGTGGGCTGATCAAGGAAACTGACATCACCAATCAGCAGAAAATTCCAGTGCTTGGATCACTGTGGATGGTTGGCAAGCTGTTTCGCAAAAACAGCGTGACTCGTGAACGCAGCGAAATCATCATTGCCCTAGTCCCACATATCGTGGACGGATCTCATTTTGACAACTGCCGGGAAGAGATGGAATTTCAACGAACAACAACACCATTGCTCGCAGGACCATTGGAACCAGTTCCGCGCCCGTGGGAAGCAAAACTTCCTGATGCCATGGACAACCCCAGACGACTGGACGCGAGTCGCGTTCCACAACTGCTCAGGCACCCGTCGCAAGGACCGCCGAATCACCTGGAGCATTACTTTCCGACTGAGGAGAGCCGTGGCTCGGATTCAATTATTTTCTCAGGCCCAGTGCCTCAAATGGAAACATGGCCAATTGAGGATCGTGGACCAGATGACGATCCAACTGAAGACCTTAACTTCGACATGCCGACAGCCGACAGTCCATTTTCAAAGTCAACTCAGTGATTCAAACCTGGAATCTATGTATGCCAAATCGACGGCCTATCCCAGCAGAACTCATGTCTATGATCGAAAAGCGTGAAGACGCCGAACGACGACTTGAAAAACGTCGAACGTCAGATTTCACAAAGGAGCCTGCTCCAGAAAAGCCGACCACAACGGAAGATTCAGCAGTGTCCCAAGATGTTGAAATTGATCGACGCTCAAAAACCGACATCCGTCGCACAGGTAATCGCCGCGGACCCGCCAACAGAAACCGTTCAAAGGAATAGGCTGCCGGATGTTCAGAGTTTCAGTTCATCGACAAATGAAGTGCGCGAGTTTGGGCAGAACAGGTTTGGAGTGTTTCGTGACCATCTTGTTGTTTTTTGTGATTCACCGCGAAGCGGTTCAAGAAAGTAGCCGGTGGTAAGCAAAGCGCCACCACCGGTCCATGCCTAGAATTGGGCTCGCACCCTGACAAGGGTGCCAGATTCGTTGCTTCTGGCATCCCTTCAGGATGCGTGTCTCCTTGTTTCATTGACCGGTGGTGCGCCTGTCGGCGACCACCGGCTAATTTCTGGAATCCTTTCAGGATGAATCGCAGACACATCGGCTTTCGTGTGCTGCGCACTTCATTTGTCGTTGAACCCGAAAAACTACGGTCGAGTCTACGAACACAACGGCTGGATTCCGAGAGATCACTGGCTTGACGAGTGGGAAAAGCAGGGCATCCTGCAGTTCCATTTCGATCATCCGCTCGCAGGATATCGCCGCCTGACGTACATGATGATCGATGCCAATGTGGTCGCCTGCAGCGCGGCCACTGTCTACCGGATTCTCAGTGACGCCGGGCTGCTCAAACGGAACAATCAGCGATCCAAAAAGGGAACCGGATTTCAGCAGCCACTTGTGGCTCACGAACACTGGCACATCGACATTTCGTACCTCAACATCGCGGGGACGTTCTACTTCATGGCCACAATCCTAGATGGATTCAGCCGCAGTATCGTCCATTGGGACATCCGTGAAAAAATGGAGGAGGTCGATCTCGAAATCATTATCTAGGCAGGTCGTGAAAAATACCCCGGCGTGACACCCAGAATCATCTCTGACAACGGGCCTCAGTTCATCGCCAAAGACTTCAAGCACTTCATTCGCCTGCACAGCGCCATCGGCTATGTGACGCCGCTGGCGATGCTTGAAGGCAGGCAGCAGGCAATCTTTGATGAACGAGACCGCAAGCTCGAACAAGCTCGGGAACTCCGAGCCAAAACCCGTGCTGCCAAATC
>QWQG01000036.1 GCA_003670925.1 Planctomycetota bacterium
CAGCAGCACGTAACGAACGCCCAGCAGCACGTGACGAACGCCCTGCAGCACGTAACGAACGCCCTGCAGCACGTGACGAACGCCCTGCAGCACGTGACGAACGCCCGGCAGCACGTGACGAACGCCCTGCAGCACGTGACGAACGCCCGGCAGCACGTAACGAACGCCCTGCAGCACGTGACGAACGCCCTGCAGCACGTGACGAACGCCCGGCAACACGTAACGAACGCCCAGCAACACGTGACGAACGCCCGGCAGCACGTAACGAACGCCCTGCAGCACGTGACGAACGCCCTGCACCACGGAGCAACCGCACTCAACAATCTCAATCAACAGATCGTGCTGAGAGCCGCGGATCAGATCGCGCACCTGCAGGGCAGGGTGGAGATCTCAGTCGTAAGTCGCCATCAGCCGATGATGAACACTGGAATGAGCTTGAGGGCTGGGTTTGGGACGACGCGAAGAAAACACCGCCGGCCGCAGCAATTCGACACGTGGTCGCTGATTTGGATGAAGAGGAAGAAGAAGTCGAAGAAGTCGTTCAGGGGACTCCGACAGAAACCCGTGACGAAGATGCTGTACCGCGTCGGCGTGGTCGGCGGCGTGGCGGTCGTGGGCGTGGTCGTGGGCGTCGGGAAGAAACCGAATCAGCTGCACCAGCAGCAGAAGTATCAGGGACCATCGGACGCACTGTGGACTTTGACGACGACTTTAGCGAGATCATGTTCGAAGAAGATCAGGAAGATTTTGTCAGCGTGTCTGCTGGCAGCGTGAAGGCTCAGCGTAGCATTCAGGAGGAGCCTCCTTCTCCCGCAGCTCGAAAGTCTGAGCCGGCCGATGCGGACGACCAAGGCGAACAACCCATCGATGCGGAAAGTGGTGCTGAGCGTCCTCGACGTGGGCGACGTGGGCGTGGAGGCGAAGATTCCCGAGAACCAATTCGCGAGCAGGAACGCTCGGCTCTCGGCGGACGTCGTCCGGCGCGTGATGAAGACAATATGGAGGAGGAGGAGGACTCGGTTGTCGACAATGTCGATTTGACAGACTTTGGTGACATCGAGGACAATGATGAACAGCCACGTGGCCGCAAGGGGACGCGTAGTAAGCCTACGCGAACCGAACCCGCACGCAGTGAACGTTCCCCCAGTAGGGGTCAGGGTGGAGGACGTGGACGCGGTCAAGAGGATCGTCAACCTCGTGAACCGGAATCAGGAGAACGCTCGGCTCGTCAGCCAAGCCGGGACTCGCGACCTCCGCGGGATGCTCAACCAGCTCGGGATTCAGAGCCATCACGGCCGGCTCGCGAACCTCGGCCTGCGCGAGATCCTAACGCGGAGCGCGAGCCGCGGCCGGTATCTGTGAGCGACGAAGGTGAAAGCCGTCGTGGTCCTCGTCCGCCACTCGTCGCTGCCGAGTTTCAGGACATTCCGACTTGGGAAGAAGCGATCGGTAGTCTAGCCCTTCGAACACCCTCGGAAGAGCACGCGCGCCGCGCGGAAACCCGCGGTCGACGGGACGGTGGTCGACCTCCTCGTCGAAAAAACTGATCCGACTGGCAATTGTTGCAATTAAAGCCGTATGAACGCATCACGGGGTTCTGCGGTTTTTTTGTCCAGCGCCTGCCAACGTAGCACGTAACGGGATTCGTCCGAATTCGAAAGAATGCGTTATTTAACGCGAATGCTGGCGAATCCGGCGACAAGAAAACATCTCAACCAAACCCGCGATGAAGATGCGTCCCAGACGCAATGCGCATTCGAGTTTGTAACTTTAGGTTCGTTGATGCAAGTAACCACTCAGCGTCACTGTTTCTTACCGACACTTATACTCGTCGATCGCATCACGAATTCGTGCTAGGTTTTGTTTTAGGCGGTTGGGGAGCGAATGGACTTTAGGGCTAGCATTTTCACATAAGTCGATGCGGACGACAATCCCGCCGGACTGGCGGACGAAGTCTTCAGTGGCTGTTGAGTGCCGGAGGTCGAGTAGAAAGATCCGACTGTTCTGCGGTGTCAAGACATTGCTGGGATCGGCCTTGAAGGCGTCGAGCAGTTCCGTCCGGTTTGCATCTGAAATCGTGTCTGCCAAATCCCAGTGCAGATAATTCAGCGTCCAACCAAGGCGGCGAGTGAGATACTGATAGTGTGGTGCGTCGGAAAACAGCGTAAGAGCTTCATTATTGGCGGCAGAGTTGATTGTCTCAATCAAGGCGTTGAGAGAATTTAGCTCGGCAGATAGGCTTGCTTCGGCCGCGTCAATTGCTTGTTTCCGCCCCGGGAAAAGACGTCTTCCATCGACGCTCACCTGATGCAACTGAGCGGCACACAGTGCAGGATCAAGCCACGTTGCCCAGACAGTGCCCGGGTGACTGTGGGCACCATCAGGCCCATGTTGATGCTTTACCGCATCCGGTATTCTGATGAATTGGTCGTAATATCCCGTCGCAGTATCACGCGTTCGTGACCCCGGCAATGAAACCCGATCTTTCCAAGGTTCGTATCCGGCACCACTGAAGAAAATCAGCCGGGCTTGCTGCATGATGTTCACATCGTCGACTGTGGGTGACCAATCCGGCGACGAAATCCCCTCGGGAACGACCAGCACTACGTCGGCAGCGTCCCCCATAATGGCCTGTGTCATTTGCAGCAACGGTTCACTGGTCACGACGATCCGGGGCACGCTATTGACTATCGCATTCTTCTTGGATGATGGTTGACCAGACTCCACGCATCCGACCACAACGCACAGTCCCAGCAAAATTGCGAGATGAAATCGCAGACGAGGAAACATCAATACTGGCTCGCAAATCGCTGTGGATCGTTCGAGAACTGAGTCATTGTTTCGCGGGATCGAAACAGATACAAGCGACCACGATACCAAAGTGCATACCCCAGTTGTCCGGCCTGCTCCTCGCCACTGTTGACCAAGACAACGACATCGTTGCCGCCAGCGGCTGGTGCGTATCGCGCCGGATCATTGTCGAATATTGCTTTGGCTTTAGCGGAGGAAAACACATACGTTTGCAGGCCGAATATCGAAGTAAATGTGTCACTAGAATCGACAAGTTCTTGGTCATCCCGCAGAGCCACTGGACAGAATCCCTTGAATCCTGTTTGATCAGCACGGGCCAGAATCCGTCGCTGCTGCATTTCACGTCGTTCCCGATCCGTCTTTTGACGTAGTTGTGCGATCTCGGCGGCACCCATCGCTTCTGGAACTTCCACACTTGGCAACAATTCAGCTCGCCCAACATCATGACCAGTTGCGGTAGATGCAGCTTCTGTCGTATCTGCTGTCGTATCTGCTGTCGTATCTGCTGTTGGCAGAGTCGGTGTCGGCTGCAGTTCAACTTGTCCGGCACCGTCTTCAACCCGAGGTAGCTCAACCGACGGCAAATCGATTGCGGGGAGATTGGAATTGAAATCTTCCATCGGTGCTGCGGCGGCACCAAATGAGCCACCATCGACTCCAATTGGCGGTGCTTGACCGCCAAAGAACTCTGCATCTGAAGCGTCGAGTTTCACGCCGGTGAATGGATTTTCTGCCGATTGAACGCCAGTGGTTTTGGGAATGATTTCAACGTCTGTTTTTCCGCTTGCGTTTGACTCAATAACTTCACTGACAGACGTGGTATGTTCTTCAGTACCCCGAGTTGCCTCGGGAGCTTTCGCTGCCAACGTCGGTTTTTCTTGCGTAAGCACGGCAACAGGTTGAGGCGTAGCACCGGGAATTTCAATCAATGCGTCAAGGTCCAATACTTCGGTTCCCTCGATCAACTCAGCGGAATCCTCGAACGGGCTATCAAATGTCTCTGCTGGTGTTTTTGCGACGGCAGTTTCCGCCCCAATGGCGAGTGTCTTCTGTTGAGCCTCTGTGATTGAGCTCGTAGTTTCACGGATGAACTCATCCTCGAATTTATCTCTCGATGACGGAACTGCTGCAGATTGTTTCGGAATCACCTTCGTGACACCAGTCGTCGACATGAAGCCTGGCGCTGAGCCAGGTTGAACAAACTGTGGGCGTTCTCCTGCGGCACCCGGATGTGTCGAAGCGGAAAGTTTGGCATTATCCGCCTCCGGCGTGGCGTCTGATCGCCGTACGTTGGGACTTGCCACCCCGTTTCGAACCTGAGCAGAATTCTGAGCCGGGCCGTTTGTTCCCTGCGGATTGGTTGGGCTATTCGCATGAGCTGCCGGCGTTGTTACAAGTTTTTCAGGGTTTTGTGCCAACTGTCCTGGCCGCGGCGAAGTGTTTTGCCCTTCTGGGTGTTGCGGCATTTTTCCTGTCGTTACTGTTGATTGTGCACGAGGATTGTCATTGGGTGGCACGGGAGGCTGAAAGTTGGGATTGCTCGTGTCTTTGTCACCGCGGATTTTACCTAAGAATCGACCCAAGAGACTTTTCTTCCCGGAACTAGCCGTCTGCTTTGATTGTGGGGGAATCACGGAAAGTGTAGCCCCCTGCAACTGAGTCGGCAGTTGACGCGGTCGCACCTGCCCTTGGATCGGCATGTTTGCATTTGGCAGCTCCTTTGCATTCATCGACGGCATCTGTTGGCCGCTCTCTTGGAACATGCGATTGAGTTCCTTGGACACATTGCTGTTGGCTTGTGAAAGCTGCTGTCTAGGTTGGCTAAGTTGATGTTCTCCCTGCTGAAAAGCTGATGCTGTTGTGGCATGGGCTCCGGACATGGTCAGTGCAGCGGCCAGAAATGTGCGACGAATGAATTTTCGATTCGACATAGTTTTCATCCCTGAAACAGCAAGTTAGCAACCCGGAGACCGGCGGGGAAATTTCACTGCGTTCTGTTTAAAACGGCGAAGTGAAGAGTTGGATTCAATTTGGGTGAATTGGCTGCTAAATTCCACTTTGATTAAATCTGCATGGAATGGAGCGCGGCATCATGCCTAAATTTGATCTCTCCTGTTCTATCGTCTGTTCTGAAAACTTCGATCGTCTCGGATGCCCTAGTTTTTCCGTCACTGCCACAGACAGGACAAGCAAGACCCTGACAATTAGAACAACCGAAATAAAATACGCAGGCTACCTGTTTTGCTGCAGTAGCGTGCTTTTCGCTCTGAAGTATCTGTTCCGGGGGAATTGAGAGCGTTGAAAAAATGTCACATTTGAACGAATCCAGCCGGCTGAATCAGTCAAGTTAGGACGCCATGAACCAACCACGCTATCGGTGTCCAAAGTCAATGCATCTGCGAATTTCGCAGGACTTCGAACGTATCTATGCGCATGGGCAGCGCGCCGGCGATGATCATCTCCTGATTTTTGCTACGGCAAATGACCTGCAAGTGGCTCGACTGGGCTTAAGTGTTTCGCGGAAGCATGGTTCAGCCGTGCATCGCAATCTGAAACGTCGCAGAATTCGTGAGGCGTTTCGACGGCTGCAGCATGATCTCCCACAGAGTTACGATCTGATTGTGGTGCCTCGACAACGCGACGATTCGACGATGCAGGATTTCCGAAATTCGCTCCGAACGCTGATCAGGAAGCTGGCAAAACGAATTACGGCGGTTCAAAGCGACAGCAGCGTCGCACCCTTCCCTACGATGATTCAGGAACCAGTCAGTGAGGCATCCAACGAACCTTAAGCGCCCGGACAAAACAGTTGCGACTTGGTCGGAATCGACAGTGACACAGCGGAAAACGTGGCTGCAACGAATTCTGTCTTTTCCTACGTTGATCGCGATCCTGATGGTTCGCATCTATCAAGTTGTACTCAGTCCCCTGCTTGGTCGGACATGCAGGTTTCATCCGTCGTGCAGCCAGTACTATATTCTTGCTGTACGTAAATACGGACTTTGCGTTGGTTCATGGCGAGGCATTTGCCGGATCGCTCGCTGCCATCCATGGAATTTAGGTGGTTATGATCCGCCGTAACTTCATGTGTTGCAAACTGTTCCCCTGCCAAAAATCTCAGCACGATAACATGCTGCATCGTAGTTCAGACAAGAAAAGTCGCGAGGCTTCAAGCATTTTCAACCTGGTGTACCATGCGGCTGACCGGAGCGGATTTGCGATCGGCCACATGCGACACGAATGCTTATCGGTCGTTGGCGTCACGACTATTGGCTGATGATTGCTGCGTTTGCTGCCTTGCGAGTTCGCGGGTCGCTGTGTCTTCGCTCAACAGCAGATTTTGAAGTGCATCACCGTAACTCTGCCAGAGTTCGGTTTTCTTTGTTGTTGCAGGAATGGCGAATGTCACGATGTCGCAACGACCTGAACTGGCGAGATACCTTTCCAGTGAACCCGAGACAGCTTTCCCCGGCAAGTTAATGACACGAAAACCAAGCCAACCTCCGGAGTCGCGGGCCATCGCTAGGGCACTAGAATTTGCGGCAATAAGTCCATTGTTGCCCTCAATTGTGCGGATGTGAATCACGCGTTGTGGCTGGAGCGTATCGATTTGGCTCAGGAGGAACTTTACTTCGACGGGCTGCTTGCCTTCGGCGATATTATTGTCCTTCGGAAAGCCATGATTAATGTACTGCCCCTTTGCATTCAACACGTTGCGCAACGCTTCGCCATCAGGATTGAGCGTGCGGAGGACAGTGCAATTAAACCCTCCTAGGATCGTTTTGCCGTCGTGCAGATGACGTGCAAGCTGTTCCACAAGCTCTAACGCAAGTGGATCGTTACCGGCAACACTACCGATAACCAGTGAACGATAGCCATCGTCCCCGATAGTCATAGTTTGAAATGATCTCTCACCGCTGGTTTTCCCAGTCGTCGCCCACGCAAACGGTTTGGGTGCATCGATGCGGAGCATTGGCAACTGCACGGAGGATTCCGCATCAGCTGGCGTGAAGCTTTTTTGTCCGGGCCCAGTAATTGCTTGGCTGGCAACGCTAGTTTTTGGGACGACACCTTTTGGGGTGGCGTCCGAAAGCGGAACGGCGCTCAACGCAGGCTGTGGAGGGGACGGCGTTTTTGCCCCCGGTCCAACGCTGGCGATTTGGTGCGTCGCAGGTATCACCCCAGTGGGAAGATCAAAATCAGGAGTTCTCGGTATCTGAGACAGCCGCAACTTCTCAACATCGCTGTATTCGTTGATGCGTGCCTTCCCATCCAGCATTGCCACTTGCACTGGAGCCGACTGCATTACAGGCAGTGCCGAACAACCAGCATTCATTGGCAGCACTAAGGCCACCAGTGTTAAGGCCGAGAATAGAGGCGCCGCACGGCGTCCTGCAGGACCACTCTGTCCCGCAAGTGGAAGGGACCAATTCATCAGAACCTCCCGGTAATAAATTGCTTAAGCAAGCGGCTGATACAGCGAGAACTCAAAAACGTAAACGCCAAACTTTCAGTTATCTCTCGATACCCAAGTGGTAACAAAGTTGTTCAAATCGCTCATGGAATTCGTCGCTGGACGAGTGCACATGTTCGGCTTCGGTAATGAATTTCAGATTCTCAATGCGGCTGAGCTGGTTGTCACACAACGCCTGTTCATAGTTGGCATTGTCGTGACCGTAAACGAACAAAAGTTTGTGTTCGTCTAGCTGAACTTCCATTGGTTTACGAGGATTTAAAACGGCAATTCCGCAGCAACCGTCGTCCAGCAGAAGATCCTCATAGTCGTACAGAATACTCTGCAGGACGGGCATGTCGATCTGTTCACGATACAAGTCTAGGTGGGCACCGTTTGTTTTGTCATGACTCGATTCCAGTACGATATCCACGGTTTCCCCGAGTGGATCCAGGAGCGACAGGAATGTGTCGAACAGTCTTTCCCGCGTGACTGATGTCATCAGGACGGGGATGCGCGCCCCCGAATCTTCATCGATGTACCATTCTCCGCGGAAGCCATTTCGCGGAATGATGTCAAGGTTGTAGGACGGCCGCACGGCATCCGTGAGCGTAAAGTCGCCGTACCGCACAACACTCATGTGTGCATCCAACTGTGCTTCGGATAAATGTCGGAAGCTGCTGGTTCCGCATGCAGTCTCACCATCGCGATAGCTTGATTTTAGAAAATTTTTAAGGAAGCTCATAAATGTGTTCCAGTGCATAAACGATATTGGCAGACTCGGTCAGCCACAGGAACCCTAGCACGGGGCTGAAGACACGCTTTAGAGATTCCGCACATTCCTCAATTTTTGGTGGAAGCGCGTATTTTTCAGTACGAACAAATAGTCAGCGATAACTCTTCCGACAGGGAACACTGCGATTTTAGCCCCGCAAAATCGCTACAGAGATTGCTGGTGATTTGATCGGCAAAATCTGTGATACTGCGCGACATGCGACGCAACGCTTCAATCCTTACGATACTTTCAGTTGCAGCAGTCTTGGCTTGCCAAGCTACTGCTGGCGGTAACCAGCCTCCCATAATTTCGCCGCAACTCAAGCTTAAGTCATTGCAAACTCCCGCAATGGAACCACATCGCGGAGAGGAATCAGAAGCTCATGATGAAGTCAGTGACCTGCAGGAAGTTTGGTTTCAGATTGATTACGACGGTGCGACGATTGGGTATGAATCGTTAAGTACTATGCAGGTCGATCTTTCGAACGGCGATGCTCGTCTGCCGAGCCAGCAAGAATCCATGCCTGTCGTCCGCCGCCGTCGTGAGACGCGATTGACACTCAAACGTTTTGGGAAGGACATGTCTGTTTCGGCTCATCTGGAAACCCTAGAGACGATCGATGGCGTGCTCCAAAGTTGGTCTCTGCGGCGTAATTCGGCGGATGGTGCTACCGTGCAACGGTCAGCAAGGTGGGATGCATCGCGTCAGGCGTTTGTGATTCAGGGTGATGGGACTAACGCGACGAAAACAGAATTACTCCAATCTGCAGTCCAGCCTCGCTCACCTATTCTGTCGGCATGGCTTGCCGCACCGGTCCTAGAACGACCGCACCAATGGTCCAGTGCGGTGTTGTTTCCTGAAACATCCTCAATCGTCAATGTCGAAATTCGCCAGTTGACGCCTCAAAGTCTGCGATTGAAGGATGGCTCCACCATCGCCGTGACGCGACATGAGTCTTGGCCGACAAATCAGCCGGAACAACGTTCCTCAGTGTATTATGATTCCAAGCAGGAAGTTGTGCTCGTAGAACAACCGCTGCTCGGCAGAACATTGCGTTTCTATCGAACTGATGCGGCAACCGCTCTGGGTGAAGCAAACTTGGAGTCACTGGATCTACAATTCGTGACAGCTTTGCCCTTGCGACGGCCGCTGCTGAATCTGGAGCGAGGCAACGCCATTCGGCTGATGATTTCTGTGGGTGAGTCGGAGCAGATCTCGCTGCCATCGAGTGATTTCCAAAGCGTCGAACAAAAAACGGCGAATTCAATCATCGTCAGGCTCACGCGTCCCACCACTTCTACGGACCCAGCAAAACTCAAACTTCCACGCCCCACCACGCGTCCCGAACAAAAATTCACAAATAGTTCCCGGTGGATCAATTTTACGGATGAAGGCGTGCGGCGGATGGCAGTCACAGGGGGTGGTGCAGTCACAGATCCTCAGCAAAAATGCCAACGACTGGCCCGTTACATTGCGTCACATCTCCGACTGTCAGCATTTTCGACGTCGCTTCGTCCTGCCAGCGAAGTTGCCAAATCGAAGGCGGGCGACTGCACCGAATACGCTGTTCTACTGGCCGCAGTGATGCGAAGTGCAGGCGTTCCTTCCCGCGTGGCCGTAGGATTTGCCTACGTTCCAAACCCGGCCTCATTCGCGCCACACATGTGGACGGAAGCTTGGATCGAAGGCAGATGGATTCCTTTTGATGCCACGCTTGGCGGTGAGGTAAATCCTCTCACACGGCTAAAAGTTTCGGATTCGGCATTGTCGGACAATGTGACAAACGGCACGCTCCTATTCATCCCTCTGCTCAATTTACTAGGCCGAGCTACCGTCGAAATTCTACCGGACGAGTCACCCACTGCCCAGTAGGCGAGGGAGTCATCCCCCCACCGATTCAAGTTGCGTTTTAAAAAGTTCAACCCGTGATCAAAAATCGGTCATTCCGCACCCTGAACGCGGACCGCCTCATCTTGAATCACGGGTTAAGAATCTTTTTTTCACACGTCGCACTGAAACGATAAGTTCAGTCGCCGAAGGCTGCGTCAAA
This sequence comes from Planctomycetota bacterium, assembly GCA_003670925.1. Lineage (GTDB taxonomy): Bacteria > Planctomycetota > Planctomycetia > Planctomycetales > Planctomycetaceae > SXXK01. Next base: position 10,090 of record QWQG01000036.1, read on the forward strand.
AGCTCGATTGGATGGCTGAAAGTCGACATTCCTGCAGAACTGAGCAGCCTCGGAGGCACCCTGTTCGCGATCCATGCCACTATCTTCCCATTCTACCGAAAGCGGTCCAGTGTATTTTGCGGCATTGAGCGCTCGAATGATTTCCTCGAACCGCACACCGCCACGTCCCACGCTGCGGAAATCCCAGCCCCGGCGTGCATCACCGAACGACAGATGACTACCAAGAATCCCGGTCCGGCCATTTAAAGTGACGGACGCATCTTTCATATGCACGTGATAAATTCGATCCGGGAAGTGGCGAATAAATTCGACCGGATCAACACCCTGCCAGATCAAATGGCTGGGGTCAAAATTGAATCCAAATTCTTCGCGGTGATTCAGGGCCTGCAGTGCACGTTCGGCAGAATAGATATCAAATGCAATTTCGGTCGGATGAACTTCCAACGCAAATTTTACGCCGCAGTCTTGAAATACATCCAGAATAGGATTCCAGCGTTCAGCGAGCAGTTCATAGCCTTTGTCATACATGGATTTCGGTGTCGGAGGAAAGTCGTAAAGCAGATGCCAGATACTGGATCCCGTGAATCCATTCACGATGCTCACACCCAATTTTTGAGCGGCACGTGCGGTGTTTTTCATTTCTTCAATAGCGCGAGAATTCACACCAGCCGGATTACCATCGCCCCACACATAATCTGGCAAAATTGATTTATGACGCGCGTCGATGTTGTCAAGGACAGCCTGGCCAACAAGATGGTTCGAAATCGCAAAGAGTTTCAAGTCGTGTTTTTCGAGTAATTCTTTCTTGCGGGCACAATACGCATCGTCGGCAAGAGCCTTGCTGACTTCAAAGTGATCGCCCCAGCAGGCAAGTTCAAGGCCATCGTAGCCAAATTCACGAGCTTTTTTGCAAAGTGTTTCCAGCGGCAGGTCAGCCCATTGACCTGTGAACAGAGTGACGGGACGGCCCATTGTGTTTAACTCCAAACGATAGGATTGTGAAGAATATCCGACATTTAAATCGATCCAAGACACATTCATAACTGCCGAAATTTGCAGCGGCAAGGCACGCTACGCGAGCAAATAGCAGATGTCAAACGGATGGCCCATCGGATGTGATAGAGTCCTTTAAAATGTTGACCGCTAAGCCGAAAGGCTTTGAAAAACGCGAGTTGCACGGCCGAAGGCTTTGTCTGTGACGGCATAAATTTGCATTCACGCGACGACCCCCAACTGGTATCCTTTGGGGCCAGACCAACAATTTTTACGCTGGATTTTGGAGTGCAAAGGATCGCTTGTGAGTTGGTTTACGATGTTTTCACGTCTGCAGTTCCTATTGCTCACCCTGTTACTGGTGTCGGAGTTCAGTACGCGCCATGCTGCAGCCGATGACGAATCCACACGAGATCGTCGCCATCGGCAGTTGCTCGAAAAACGTCAATCGATTCTTGATGGCCTGCAAGTCGATCTTAAGTCTGTCAGTAGTTGGTGTGCGGAGCATGAACTCGCAGAGGCGCACGAAGAAGTCACAGGACTGGCTCAGCAAATTCTTTCACCTGATGTCGATGCTTCAGCACCGAAATACGTTTCGCCCCCGGTTTCGAAGTCGTTGCCGATTGAAGACCAACAATGGCAACTGCAGTTGCGTCATCACCGTGAAGAACGTGCGAAGGAATTGTATATCTTATCGCGTTCGACACTCCGCGCTGGTTTTCCATCGCTGGCATTCATGATGATTGGCGACGTCATTCGGATTGACCCCGACCACCAGTTTGCGAGGTCAATTTTGGGTAGGGAACTGTTCACTGACCCCACGCGGAAGGATGATCCTGCATACGCCGGTGAGTGGGTCTCGCTCTTCGAAAAAAAAATGCGAGGTGGTACTCGACCACATGTTTTTCACGCTCAGTATGGCTGGATTCCTGCTATCAGCGTGGCGCGATATGACGAAGGCCTGCGTCCGTGGAAAAGCGATTGGGTCAGCGTTGAAAAAGAAGCCGAGTTACGTCGGGATTTTCGCAATGCGTGGGAAGTTAGGAGTGAACATTTTTTTGTGAAGACGAACGTCAGTCTGGAAGTGGGAGTTCAGTTATCGCTTCGGCTGGAGAGCTTCAACGACTGGCTCCAGCAAAACTTTGCGGCGTTCTTTGATACCCCACAAACGCTGCAGGATCGATTTGAAGCGGCCAGTTCACGATCATCCAGTCGTAAGCCGAACCCGATGGAAGTCCATTATTATGCTACTCGTGATGAATATCAGGCGCGAGTTCAAGGCAAGGTTCCGCCAAATCTGGAAACCAATGGGCTGTATTGGGAAGACGATCGCACGTCGTATTTTTTTGACAACCCGGACAAGATCGGTTTTTCCACTCTTTATCACGAAGCCACGCATCAGATTCTGGATCTGGCTACGAAAGATGCGCGAAATACGGCAATAAAGACGCGTGGTCTTAAACTCAAGCAACGACCGGCTCCACGTTGGAAGCTTGGCGAAAAATCGAACTTCTGGATTCTGGAAGGGATCGCCTGTTACTTTGAATCGTTCGATATTCAAGATGGACACGTTTCTGTGGGGCGACCGGACTATGTAAGGTTCGATATTGCACGACAGCGAATTATGGATCCTAAATTTTTCTATTATCTTCCGTCGCAACAATTTTCTGCATTGGGCCAAGATGAATTTCAACATCATCCACAGATTGCCCAGTTGTACACGCAGGGGGCCGGATTCGCACACTTTCTAATGCACTATGATGATGGTCTTTATCGCGATGATGTCATCACGCTATTGTCCGAAATCTATCGACCTGACCCGGACAAAGTCCTTGAAGAACCATCGCTGCCACTGATCACGGGCGTCAGCTTCCAACTGCTGGACCGTCAGTATCAGAGTCACATGCAGAACCTAATCGAATTGACCGCTCCTTAAATTCGGATGTATCGTTGACCTCGGAAATCTGCTTTCGCTGACTGATGCTGCAGGCGGACGATGTGAATGAAGCCGACATGCCGGAGACGCGTCAACAGCATCGATGCCACCGAGAGTACGTCTGGTAACTCCTGCTGATCGTCAGGCAATCGCGATCGTCTGGTATGGCGTCTCCGCGCGAGAACTGGGGCAGTATCCCGTCAATGAACGTCAGAAAGTCAGAGACCGTACTCCAGCACCATAGCGGTCGTGGGCTGCCCTAACCCGACTTCCCCAGAAGTGTCGAATTCCATTGTTGCGAGAAAATTATCTGCCGTGTTTTTGAGACGGAATTTGGAAAAGCGGCGTGTTTGGAATCCCGAAACGTGATGTAGTGACGACCACTCATCTTGGACTCGGCGTAAAGGGCGTTAGCATTTGCGGTCATGTTTATCCGCCAATGCTACAGAACGAAAAACGGACAGCGGCACGCCTATTGGGCGCTGGTTGAGTCGTATCGCACGGCCACGGGGCCAAGGCAACGAGTCGTTGCGTGGCTGGGTAGCTTGACGAAGCCGGACGACTGGGTGTCCAGCAGGCCGTTGATTCGGCTCGTAAATCTATCGAGCCGGCCGATGAGACTGACAAAGCGGGGCTCGGCAGCGAACCTCGCAGAGTGCTTTTGGAACTGTCCGACATCCGCTCGATGGACGTCGTGCTGCCGACTCGCAGCGGTGTGGAGATCCGCACCCGCTGTGTCTCAAAACCCACTGACCACCAACAAATCCTGCTGGAAAAACTCCGCCTCAAACTGCCCGCGAAAATAATCCAGAAGCACGTAACAAAACCGGGACAGGCACCCTCGCCAAACAGTGTTTGCCGCGTTTTCCGGTTAAAGACGGGAGCCAGTCCCGGTTTTGTTAGGCGTTCTAAGTACTCTACGAACTCTTCTTTCATTTGTCGGAAGAGTGTTCGACACCATGTCATTGAATGGTGGGAAATCTAACACAGTCTATCAGAACGAGGAAGCGGTGACGCTGCCCCGCCATCACTGGGTAGTACGGGGTCGCGTCAGCTTTATTGTCTATTGGATGAATATGACGATCAGCCTATTGTCTATTCTCTCGCTGGGATATCAATCAGCATCCCTTTATGATCAATCTGCTGGGTGCGATCGTGTGGATTGCCTCGATAGCAATCGGTGCCGCCGTAGCCCATGACTCATGGATCGCAGGGTTGAAGCAATCCGGCTGATTCGAAGGGAATCTCGTTACATCTCATGCAACTCACCCTCATCATCAGGCCATCGGGCCGAATCTCCTGTGAGCCTGAAATCAATGCGCAGGACGACGCTTTGCCGGGCATCGCAGTCGATGATTCGGTCGCCGCAGAGTTGCTTGATGCATTCAGGGAATCAACGGCGTACGGGTTGTTACATTTGGCGGGGATTGGCAGCAAGGCAGGTCTGCCGCTGGCGTTTGTGTTTTGGCGCAACTGGGCCCAACGATTTCTGAAGGCTGTCTCACAGCTCGACGATGAACGCTTCGCCGCGTTGGAGAAGTCGGTGAAGTCCGGTAAGTCTGTCTCGGTGTCTAAGAGCGGTGGGGCGATCATCTCGGCACCGGATGAACTGGCCCTCGCCGTTCTGGTCGCGGAAGCGCCGCCGATGCGCGGGCTGGAATTTCTGACGAATGACCTGCTCAAACGGCTGTGGACTGAGCTGCTCATTGAATTTTTGCAACGCGCCCACAATACCGAAGGTGGATGCCGCGGATTGTTGCTGAAACTGAATCCGGATGCTCACTTGCTGGGTCGAGTCACCTTTCACCTGGCTGAAAACAAGCGAGATCCTGAAAGTCCGTTCGCGTTTCTCGCAACCTACGCGCATCGGTTGTCGGCGAAGTCACAGGTGCAGCACTTGCCACTGGGTGAAGCGTTGCGACAGTATGCCGCTGAGCGGGATCAGACCAAGCTGACCGAACTGCTGGTTCCGGTGCGAGAAGCGGCGAGTCGCAGCCCGGTGGTTGGCCAGATGCTGACGTCGCGTGCCATCTTTCACCCGCAGGCGTGGTCGGTGTCGCAGGCATATCGATTTCTGAACGACGTCGCGATTATGGAGGAAGCCGGATTAAGCGTCCGAGTTCCCGACTGGTGGAAGTCACGCAAAGTGACGCGGCCGCAGGTGCAGGTTCGAATCGGTGATCAGCGAGCCAGCGCAGTGGGGCTCGATAGTTTGCTGGATTTCTCCGCGAACCTTGCCGTGGATGGCACACCACTCACTGATGAAGAACGCAGGCAACTGCTGGCGGCGACCGATGGACTAACGTTGCTTCGTGGCAAATGGGTTGAAGTCGATCAGCAAAAACTCAAGGAAGCACTTGCGCAATGGAACGAGTTGC